>NZ_CAFJ01000084.1 GCF_000239795.1 Bradyrhizobium sp. STM 3809
CGGCTGCGGCGTCCCGGCGCATGCCATGGACGGGGCGCAATGCGATACCGTCAGGATGACATCGGCGCGCAAACCGTGCTATCCAGATGCTGCGATTGCTCGCGAGGCGCTGGCCCCGGACGTCGGGCTCGGCAAAGTGTCGGAGACTGGCGGGAGTACGGCTGAGACTTCCGCCGCGATCCATCTCCGATGAATCGGCTCGATGCCCTCCTGAAGTTCTGCGCCCATGTTGGACCAAACCACAACGACAGTCGAGGATCGGCGTGGCTCGCGGCGCGGTAGCCTGACCGGCGTCCTGATCCGCCGCGCGCGGCAGTTCGGGATGGGACGTCGTTGGACGCCGCGGATCATCGTGCTGAGCGGCCTCTTGGTGGCCTTGTTGTGCGACGCCTTCGTCGCCCACATGCTATTCGTCAACTATCGGGAGACGTATCGGACGACCGAGGCCGCCAATGGCGATCTCGCCCGCGCGCTCGAAGAATACATGCTGCGCAACATCCAGGGCGTCGAGGTCCTGCTGAGCACGACGATTGACAGCCTCCAGCGCAATCCCTCGCTGCTCAGCCGCGGAAATCCCGCGCTGATCAGCGAGCTGAAGCACAGGGTGGCGCCCTATCCCGTCGCCGGCGGCATCGTGGTCCTCGACTCCGAGGGCAACCTGCTGGGCGACAGCGAGGGCAACGGCGGCCCGGGCCGCGAGAACAATTTCGCCGATCGTCCCTATTTCAAGGTCCAGCGCGACGATCCGGAGCACGGCCTCTTCATCGACGTGCCGGCTGCCGCGCGCGTCAACACCGGTCTTTTCATCGCGGTGAGCCGTGCCTTCATGATGCCGGACGGACGCTTTGGCGGCGTCGTCTTCGTTCCGGTCGACTACGAGAATCTCCGGCAGTTCTTCCTGTCGCTCAATGTCGGGCAGCGCGGCACCGTGACGCTGTACCGCGATGACGGCACGATCCTGCTGCGAACGCCCAATGCCGACGCGTTCGCCGGCCGCAACACGCGAAACAATCGCCTGTTCACGCAGTTCCTGCTGCAATCTCCGTACGGAAGCTTCGAAGGCAGCGGCGTCACGGACGGCGTCTCCCGCAGCATCAGCTATCGGCGGGTCGCCGGCTTGCCGCTCGTGGTGACCGTGGCGCGCCACCCGGTGGAATATCTGGCGGGATGGAAGAACAACGCGCTGTACTACAGCGCCGTCGCCGCCGGGCTCAATCTGCTGATCGCCGGCTTCGGCTTCAGCCTGGCACGGCAATGGCAGCTGCGCGCGGCCTCCGAACAGGCCGTGCGCGACAATCTGGAGCAGTATCAACTGGTGACCGAGAACGTCCCCGCGCTGATCGTCCGGGTCGGCGCCGACGGCCGCATCCGCTTCGCCAACCGTGTCGCCCGCGAATGGTATGCCCAGGCGCCGGCCGAGGCCATCCGCAGCCGAAAGGTCGATGATTTCATCGATCCGCTGCGCGCAGACGAGGCGAGGCTGAAGATCGAGAGGGCGCTGGCCGGGCGCGCCATGCGCGGCGAGGAGAAGGTGACATACCCCGACGGTCGCGAACGCTGGTGCGAGACCATCCGGGTGCCCGATCGTGGCAAGGACGGCGTGGTGCGCGGCTATGTCGTGCTGTCCGTCGACATCACCGAGCGCAAGCGCATCGAGGATGAGTTGCGCCAGGCGCAGAAGATGGACGCGATCGGCCAGCTGGCCGGCGGCATTGCGCACGACTCCAACAACATGCTGGCCGCCACGCTCGGCAACCTCGACCTACTGCTCGATACGCTGCCGCCCGAAGCGGACGCCTGCCGCGGCATGGCCGAGCGCGCGATCGAGGCAGCCGAGCGGGTCGCCGATCTCAACCGCCGCCTGCTCGCCTTCGCGCGCAAGCAGACGCTGCAGCCGCAGATCACCGACGTCAATCAGCTGGTCAGCGGCATGACGACGATTCTGCAGCGGACCCTCGGCGAGACCATCGAGATCGAATTGGCGCAGGACCCGGCCTTGTGGCACTGCCTGATTGATCCCACGCAATTGCAGAACGCGCTGCTCAACCTCGCCCTCAACGCCCGCGATGCGATGCCCGGCGGCGGCCGGCTGACGGTCACGACCGCGAATGCGGTGCTCGATCAGCCGCTCGACGACGGCGACGAGCGCATCGACTCCGGCGACTACGTGACGATTGCGGTCTCGGACATGGGAGCCGGCATGTCGCCCGACATCGTGCGCCGCGCCTTCGAGCCGTTCTTCACCACCAAGGAGTTCGGCAAGGGCAGCGGGCTTGGGCTCAGCATGGTCTACGGCTTTGCTAGGCAGTCCGGCGGCACGGTGGTGATCTCGAGCCGGGTGGGCGAGGGCACTCGCGTGACGCTGTATCTGCCGAGCGCAGGGCCGGCGGTGATCGAGCGGCCGAATGCCGGAGCATCGCGCCTGTCGCGCCCCGAGACCGGCGAACGGATTCTCGTCGTGGAGGACAACGTGCTGGTGGGGGCCATGGCCTCCACCATGCTGTCCGCGATGGGATATGATCCCGTCGTGGTGATCAACGCGGCGCTCGCGATCGCCGAGCTGGAGCGGCGCGGGCCAATCTCGCTGCTGCTGACGGATATCGTCCTGCCTGGTGACATGACAGGAATCGATCTCGCGCGCCTCGTCCGCCGCCGGTGGCCCAGTCTCCCCATTCTCTTCATGTCAGGCTTCGCCGATCCCTCGCTGGTGCCCGAGGACTTCCGCGACACGACCAGGCTTCTCGCCAAGCCGTTTCGCCTCGGCCAGTTGTCCGACGCGATCCTGTTCGCGCTGGGATCGATGAAGAGCTGACAACCGCCGGCCGACCGGCCGTGAGTGCGACTCTCGTGGTCGCATGCCTTCCATCTCGCGGGATTGGCCTTTGTCGCGGCGCGAAAAAAGCCAGGCGCGCCGCAACTCGCGCTTGACGACGTCGCATGGTCCGGGTGTGTTGAGACTATTCGACGCGTGAAGGGCGTCCCGCTCACAAGGGAACGCGGCGTCTCGGGAGGAAAAGGTAGGCCATGGCTCTCCGCGCGAGAGATGTGTCCATTCGGTTCGGCGGCGTCCTGGCCGTCGACAACATGTCGCTCGATGTCGAGCCGCATGAGATCGTCGGATTGATCGGCCCGAACGGCGCCGGCAAGACCACCTTCATCAACTGCCTGTCCGGCGCCTACGTGCCGCAAAGCGGCAAGGCGACCTGGAAGGAGGCCGACCTGCTCGGCCGCCAGCCCCATGAGCTGATCCGCCGCGGCGTGGTGCGAACGTTTCAGAACGTCGCCTCGCTGCACGACCTGACGGTGCTCGACGTCGTCAAGCTCGGTCAGGCGGTACGGCACGGCAATCCGATGCGGCAGCTCCGCGACATGCTCCGCAGCGAGCGTGCGCGCGATGCCGAACTGATCCGCACCATCCTGCAGCCGCTGCGGCTCGCCGAGGTCGCGCATCAGCCGATCCAGAGCCTGTCCTACGGCATGCGCAAGGCCGTCGATCTCGCCCGCGCGCTCGCCGCGCAGCCGCAGATCCTGCTGCTCGACGAGCCGGTCGCGGGGCTCACGGCCCAGGAAGGCGCGATGATGTCGCGCGTCATCCGCGACGTCCGCGACCGCGTCGGCTGTGCGGTGGTAATGGTCGAGCACAAGATGGACGTCGTCAATGCGACCTGCGACCGCATCGTCGTGATGGCCTCCGGCGCCCGGATCTTCGAGGGCTCGGCCGCGCAGGTGCAGTCCGATCCCTCCGTCCGCCGCGTATATCTCGGAGAGCCGTGATGCTGATGTTCACCCTGCAGCTCCTGGTCGCCGGGATCGCCACCGGCAGCGTCTATGCCCTGATCGCGCTCGGCATCGTGCTGATCTACAAATGCTCGGGCGTCGTGAATTTCGCGCAAGGCGCCTTCGTGATGCTCGGCGCCTACCTGACCTATGGCCTGGTCAAGCTCGGGCTGCCGGCTTACGTCGCGCTGCTCGGCGCCATGATCCTGATGGCGGGCTGCGGGATGGCCTCCGAGCGGCTGGTGCTGCGGCCGATGATGAAGGCGCCGCTGGTCGCGGTCATGACGGTGACGCTCGGCATGCTGATCCTCATGAAGGCGGTGTGCCTGGCGATCTGGGGGCCCGACCAACTGGCGTTCCCGCGTCTGTTCCCGGATGGGGCCGTCGATGTCTTCGGCATCTTCGTCACCTACAATTATCTCGCGGCGTTCGTGCTCTCGATCTGCCTCAGCGTCGGCTTCCTCGCTTTCTACCAGCTGACCCCGATCGGCCTGATGCAGCGCTGCACCGCGGACAATCCGCGCGCGGCACTGGCGATCGGCATCCACACCAGCAACCAGATCTCGCTGGCCTGGTCGATGTCGGCCGCGCTGGCCGGCATCGGCGGCGCGCTGCTGGCCTCGCTCAATGGGCTGTCGCTCGGGCTGGCCGACATTGGCCTCGTCGCCTTTCCGGTGATCGTGCTCGGCGGCCTCACCAGCCTGACCGGCGCGCTGGTCGCCGGCCTGCTGCTCGGCGTGCTCCAGGCGCTGACAGATGGTCTGCTGACGCCGGTCGCCGAGCAGTTCCTGCGCACCTACACCTCGATCTACTCGGCTGGCGCGCTGCAGCAGGTCGTGCCTTATGCGTTGCTGGTCGTGGTGCTGCTGGTCCGGCCCGAAGGCATCTTCGGCCAGCGCGGCACGGAGAGGCTCTGACATGTCGCGTCCGGTTCTCGCCGCCGTCCTCCTGTCCGTGCTGGCCGTCATCGGCACCCTGCTGCTCGGCAGGTTCGGCGCCTACATGATGCACGCGGTCGCGATCGCCGCGATCGGCGCGCTGTCGCTCAACCTGCTGACCGGCTTCTGCGGCCAGATCAATTTCGCCCAGGCCGGCCTGCTCGGCGTCGGCGCGTATGCGGCGGGGCTGGCCGGCAATGCCGGCTGGGATTTGCTGGCGCTTCCGGTCGCGGGCCTCGCCGCGGTGGCCACCGCGGTGCTGATCGGATTGCCGGCGCTGCGGCTGCGCGGTCTCTACTTCGCGATTGCCACGCTCGCCGCACAGTTCATCCTCGAATATCTGTTCAAGTTCGCCGAGCCGATCACGCATGGCGTGTCGGGTCTCCTGATCAAGCCGATGACCGTGTTCGGCCGGCCGATCCAGGCCGACCAGGGGTATGCGATCGTGGCGATCACGCTGCTCCTCGCGACCTTCCTGGTGATGCACTGGCTGCGCCGTACCGATCTCGGCCGCTCCTTCCTGGTCGTGCGCGAGAACGAGGTCGTTGCCAAGGGCATGGGCATCAACGTGGCCCGCACCAAGATGCTCGCCTTCATGATCAGCGGCTTCTTTGCCGGCATCGCCGGCGGCCTGATCGGGTTCACGGCACGGCTCGCGCATCCCGAATCCTTCGGCATGAGCCTGTCGGTCGACTATGTCGCGATGATCATCGTCGGCGGCCTCGGGTCGATGCCCGGTGCGGTGCTCGGCGCCGGCTTCATCACCTTGCTGCCGGAGGCGATCCAGCGGCTCGGCGAGATCTTCCACATCTCCGACCAGCTGTCCGCACTGCGCGAAATGACATTCGGCCTGCTGATCATTCTCTTCCTCATCTTCGAGGGACGTGGATTGTCGGCGATCGGTTCGCGGCTCGTCTCCGCGCGCGGGTGGCGCACCCGGCAAGGCGGCCGCGCCGAGCCGCTCGAACTGCAAAAAATCAAATCATCACAGGGAGGACTGGAATGAAGAAGCTCATCGCGGCCGCGCTCGCGGCCGGCCTGCTCGGTTCGGCCCGCGCGGCCGACATCACCGTCTGCATCTGGGGCACGATCACCGGCCCCGACGCGCTGGTCAACGGCATGAGCTATGGCCCGCGCGACTATTTCGAGTTTCTCAACCAGACCAAGGGCGGGATCGCCGGCAACAAGGTCAAGCTGCTGCTGCTCGACGGCCGCTACAAGCTGGACGAGGAGCTGAAGATCTATCGCCGCTGCGTCGACCAGGAGCAGGCGGTGTACGTCAACGGCTGGTCGACCGGATCGGTCAAGGCGCTGCGCGACCAGATCACGCAGGACAAGGTGCCGTTCATGACCCAGAGCTATGCGAGCGAGGTGCTCGACCCGCAGAAGTTGCCCTACATCTTCATGGCCGGACCGACCTACGAGCAGCAGATGATCATCGCGCTGCGCGACCTCGCCAAGAGCGGCGGCAAGAACCTCGTCATCATGCACCCCGACAACGAGTATGGCCGCGGGCCGGTCAACGTCGTGCGCCAGTCGAAGGTCATCGAGGGCAACGGCCTGACGCTGCAGGACACGATCGAGTTCCCCTATGACGCCCAGGACCTGACTGCGCAGATGCTGCGCGTCAAGGCCAAGAACCCGGACATGGTCTACGTCCAGGCCTCGACGCCGCAACTGCTCGTCATCCTGCGCGACGCCGCCAAGGTGGGACTGTCGGCCAAGAAGTTCGTCGGCAACATCTACAATATCTCGCCGGCGATCCCCGAGCAGCTCGGCGCCAACGCCGAGGGCTTCCGCGCCATTCAGGTCTATTCGGATTTCGGCAGCGACATTCCGGCGATGGCCGACATCAAGGCGTTCGAGGCCAAGGGCAACGAGATCCAGAAGCGCGACGTCTACTACATGAAGGGCTGGTTCGAGGGGCAGGTGATGGCCAAGGCGATCGAGGCCGCGATCGCCAAGAACGGCGGCAAGGTGCCGGACGACATCGCCGCGTTCCGTCAGAGCGTGCGCAACGAGATGGAGGGCCTCAAGGACGTCGACACTGGCGGCATCGTGCCGCCCGCGAGCTACGCCAACCATCAGGGCTCGACCCAGGCGCGCATGGCCGAGATCAAGGGCGGCAAATACGTGCCGGTCGGCGACTGGATCGACGCGCGCTGAGGGGAGGAACGATGCTCGCATTGCGACAGGTCTCCGCCCATTACGACGGCGCGATCGTGGCGCTCGACCATGTCGACGCCAGTGTCGGTGCGGGCCAGATCGTGGCGCTTCTCGGCGCCAATGGCGCCGGGAAGACCACGCTGTTGAAGGCGATCGCCGGGATGCTGCCGTTCGACCGCGGCGACATCGTCGGCGGCGACATCCTGTTCGAGGACGCCTCGCTGCTCGGCCGGCATCCGGCCGAGATCTCGCGCCGCGGCATCGCGCTGGTGCAGGATGGAAGGCAGTGCTTCCGGCAGCTGACGGTGGCCGAGAACCTGCAGGCGGCCTCCTTTGCGCATCCCAAGGGTGCCGCGGAGCGGCTCGAGCTGGTGCAGGGATATTTTCCGTTCCTGTGCGAGATGATGGACCGGAAAGCGGGACTGCTGTCCGGCGGGCAGCTGCAAATGCTGGTGATCGGCATGGCGATCATGTGCAATCCCCGGCTTCTGATGCTAGACGAGCCCAGCCTCGGCCTTTCTCCGGTCATGGTGCAGAGCGTGTTCGACGCGATCGAGCGCATGCATCGCGAGCTCAAGATGACGATCGTGGTCGCGGAACAGACCGTGCCGCGGCTGCTCAAGATCGCCTCCGACGCTTACGTGCTGTCGCGCGGCCGCATCGTGATGCATGCGCCGCCGTCTGCCATGACCGAGGAAGAGCTGCAGAAGGTGTATTTGAACTGACCGAACGCCCCGGTCGCCGCCTTGCAAAGTCGGACGAGGCCGTGATGGCCTCGCAAGGCGGGACTGTCGAGGATCGAGAGAGACCAGGAGAGCCGTCATGAACGCCAATGTCAAACTGCCCGCCGCAAAGGGTGTCTTCATCGACAACACGTGGCAGCCGGCGCAATCGGGCCGCACCATTGCGATGCTGGCGCCGGCCACCGGGCAGGTGATCGCCTCGATCGCCGCTGGCGACAAGGCCGACATCGATCTCGCCGTCGCCGCGGCGCGCCGCGCGCTCGAAGGCCCGTGGGGCCGGCTCACGGCGGTGGAGCGCGGGCGCCTGTTGTCGAAGCTCGGCCGCCTGGTCGAGGACAATGCCGAGGAGCTGGCCAAGCTCGAAGCCGCCGACACCGGCAAGCCGATGAAGCAGGCCAAGGCCGATGTCGTCGCCGTGGCGCGCTACTTCGAATATTACGGCGGCGCCGCCGACAAGGTGCACGGCGACACCATCCCGTTCCTCGACGGCTTCTTCGTCACCACGGTCTACGAGCCGCTCGGCGTCACCGGACATATCATTCCCTGGAACTATCCGGGCCAGATGTTCGGCCGCACCGTCGCGCCGGCGCTCGCGATGGGCAATGCGACCGTGATCAAGCCGGCCGAGGAGGCCTGCCTCGTGCCGCTGCGGCTCGCCGAGCTCGCGGCGGAGGCCGGCTTTCCGGCTGGCGCCATCAACGTCGTGCCCGGCCTTGGCGAGGAGGCGGGTGCGGCACTGTCGGCGCATGACGGCATCGACTTCATCTCCTTCACCGGCAGTCCCGAGGTCGGCACCTTGGTGCAGACCGCGGCGGCGAGGAACCACATCGGCTGCACGCTCGAGCTCGGCGGCAAGTCGCCGCAGATTGTGTTCGCCGACGCCGACCTCGACGCGGCGCTGACCTCGGTGGCGGCGGCGATCGTGCAGAATGCCGGCCAGACCTGCTCGGCCGGTTCGCGCGTGCTGGTCGAACGTTCGATGTGGGATCGCTTCCTGGCCGAGCTGAAGCTGCGCTTCGAGAAGATCACCGCCGGCACTCCGGAGATGGATCTCGACCTCGGCCCGGTCATCAGCGCCGTGCAGAAGAAGCGCATCGAGGGCATGCTGGCGCGCGCCGAGAGCGGCGGCGCCGTGCGCGTCGCCTCGGGCAGGATCGCCGAGGGCGTGCCGAGCGAGGGCTTCTACGTCGCGCCGGCGCTCTACCAGCACGTCGACCGCAATTCCGAGCTGGCGCGCGAGGAGGTGTTCGGGCCGGTGCTGGCGGCGATGCCGTTCGACGACGAGGCCGATGCGATCCGGCTCGCCAACGGCACGGATTTCGGCCTGGTCGCCGGCGTGTGGTCGGGCGACGGCTCGCGCGCGATGCGCGTCGCGCGCAAGGTCAAGGTCGGCCAGATGTTCGTCAACGGCTACGGCGCCGGCGGCGGCATCGAGCTGCCGTTCGGCGGCATGAAGAAGTCGGGCCACGGCCGCGAGAAGGGGTTCGAGGCGCTCTATGAGTTCGGCGCGATGAAGACCCTGATCGTCAAGCATGGCTAGCGCCGCGGCTCCGCACCATTCCGCCGCGCGGACGCGACCGACGGCGCCCCGCGGCGGTGTTGTCTCGCCGCGCGGCGAGGCGTTAAAGACGTCAAGCTTAGCAGTGAAGGAGACGAGCCGATGAGCGACGAGAACGAGCTGTTCGAGAAGGGCCTGAAGGTGCGCCGCGAGGTGCTCGGGGCGGGCTATGTCGATGGCAGCCTGGCCAAGGCCGACGACTTCATGATGGCGTTTCAGCACATCACCACGGAGATGTGCTGGGGCTATGCCTGGACGCGGCCGGGGCTCGACCGCCGCACGCGCAGCATCGTCAATCTCGCGATGCTGACGGCGTTGAGCAAGCCGAGCGAGCTGAAGCTGCACGTCAAGGGCGCGCTGACCAACGGCGTCACGGTCGACGAGATCAAGGAGATCCTGCTGCACGCGACTGTCTATTGCGGCATTCCGGCGGGGCTTGAGGCGTTCAAGGCTGCGCACGAGGTGCTGCTCGCAGAGGGCGCCATTGCCAAGAAGGACGGCGCATGAGCGCGCCAGAGAGCGTTCTGTTCGTCGGCATCGGCAACATGGGCTGGCCGATGGCCGCCCGCCTGCTCGGTGCCGGGGTTAAGGTCACCGTGAATGACGCCGTCGCCGGCCGAGCAGCGGATTTCGTCCGCCAGGTCGGCGGCACCGAAGCGGCCGACCTGGCGGCGGCCGCGGCGCAGGCCGATGTCGTCATCACCATGCTGCCGACCAGCAAGCATGTCGCCGATGCCGTGGCGTCGCTACGCGCCGGTCTGAAGGATGGCCAGATCGTCATCGACATGAGCTCCGGCGCGCCGGCGGCGACGCAGGCGATCGCGGCCGACCTCGCAGCGCTCGGCGTGATCATGCTGGACGCGCCGGTTTCCGGCGGCGTGCCGCGCGCGAAGACCGGCGAGCTCGCGATCATGGCCGGCGGCGATGCCGCCGCGCTCGACCGGGTCGAGCCGCTCTTGCGCGCGATGGGCACCACGATCCATCGCATCGGCGGCCTCGGCTCGGGGCAGGCGATGAAGGCACTCAACAACCTCGTCTCCGCCGGCGGCTTCCTGATCGGCATCGAGGCGCTCTTGATCGGCCAGCAGTTCGGCATCGATCCCGGTCTGATGACCGACGTGCTCAATGCGTCGACCGGCATGAACAATTCGACGCAGAAGAAGTTCAGGCAGTTCGTGCTGTCGCGCCAGTTCAACAGCGGATTCGGGCTCGACCTGATGGTCAAGGACCTGTCGATCGCGCTCGAGGTGGCGCGTGCGGCCGGCGTCGCCGCGCCGTTCTCCAACCTCTGCCGCGAGCTGAGTGCGAGCGCGCAGGGTCTGCTCGGCCCGGGCCAGGACCATACGGCGCTGGCGAAGCTGAGTGAGGCGCTCGCCGGGATCGAGCTCAAGGGCTGATCAGCCCTTGCGCCGGAAGAACCCGGTGATCGTCACCTTTTCCCAGACTCCGGCTGCGGCGAACGGGTCGGCGCGGTTGAACGCCTCGGCTTCGGCGCGGCCGGGCGCCTCGACCAGGAACAGGCTGCCGATCATCGTCGCGCCGTCGTCGGAGACGAGCGGGCCGGACATCACGATGGTGACCGGGAGGCGGTCGCCGCCCTCGAGATAGGCCTTGTGCGCGTCGTAATTGGCGAGCCGGACCGGCAGCGCGCCGGGCTTGTCGAGAGCGTGAATCGCAAACAGCATCTGTCGTCTCCAGGAGGGCTGCGGGGCGGCCGCGCGTCGCCGACCATCCCGCTCTTTGATCGTGTCGTGTCCTATTTCGCGCTCAGCTTGCTGGCGTCGTCGAAGCTGGGGCAGGTGCGCTGCTCCAGCGACAGGTCGAACGGCTGGTAGTTGTCCTTGGTGATGACGGTCGGCTTCAGCACGATCTCGCCGATGACCGGCTCGCCGCGCAGTGACCGGATCGCCATCATGGTGCCGAGGCAGCCTTGCGCGAAGCCGTTGTAGTCGCCGCTCGCGAGCAGCTTGCCGGACTTGATCGCGTCGACCGCCTCCTTGGTGCCGTTGATGCCGATCACCTGCGCCTTGCGGTTGGCCCCGTCCAGCGCCTCGATGGCGCCGACGGCCATGGCGTCGTTGGCGGCGAGCACGCCGTCGATCTGCGCATTGGACTGCATCAGGTTCTCCATCACCTGCAGCGCCTGCAGGCGCTGGTAGTTGCCGGGCTGCGACGCCAGCAGCTTCACGCCCGGATTCTCCTTCAGCGCATCGTTGAAGCCGCGGACGCGGTCGACATTGGTGAGCGAGCCCTTGACGCCCTCGATGATCACGACGTTGCCCTTGCCGCCGAGCGTCTTGAGCAGGAAGCGCCCGGTCTCCAGGCCGAGGCTGTAATCGTCGGCGCCGATGAAGGACACGAACTTGCCGCCGGCGGAACGGTCGGTGATGTTGACGACCGGAATCTTGGCGTCGTTGATCTTCTCGACCCCGGGCACCATGGCCTTGTAGTCGACCGGGATGAACACGATCGCGCTCGGCTTCTTCACGACGACGTCCTCGATCTGGCTGAGCTGCTCGGGGATCGAATCCGGCTTGGTCGGGATGTAGTGCAGGATCTTGGCGTTCAACGACTTGGCCATGTTGTCGGCGCCGACCCGCACGGTCTGGAAGAACGGATTGGTCTGGTTCTTGGTGAACACGGCGATGGTCTCGCCGTCGGCATGGGCCTGCGTGGCCGCCGCGGCGATCACGAGCGCGAGGGCGAGAGAGCGGGATGTCCGATGCTTCATGATGTTGTCCTCCCAGTTCGTCATTGTTGTCGTTGAAAGTTCATGGCGCGGAACGCCGCGTCCGCATATCGAGCCAGACCGCGATGATGACGATGATGCCGGTGACGAGCGGCTGCCAGTTTGCGTTGATCGACAGCAGGTTCATGCCGTTGAGCACCAGCGTCAGGATCAGCGCGCCGACGAAGGTGCCGAAGATGGTGCCGACGCCGCCGAACAGCGAGGTGCCGCCGATCAGCACGGCGGCGATCGCCGGCAGGGTCAGGCTCTCGCCGATGTCGGCCTCGGCTGAGTTCAGACGCGACAGGAAGATGATCGAGGCTAGCCCCGCCATCGTGCCCGAGACGGTGTAGACCAGCAGCAAGCGGCAATTGACGGGAATGCCGGAGAGCCGCGCGGCGACCGGGTTGGCGCCGATCGCATAGATCTCCTGGCCCCACACGGTGCGTTGCGCGAAGGCGGTGCCGATCGCGAGGAACACCAGCAGCAGATAGACCGGGATCGGCAGCCCGAGGAAGTAGCCGCTGCCGATCTGGCGGAAGCCCGCAGGAAAGCCGTGGATGGTCTCGCCGGCCATGTACCAATAGGTCACGCCGTTCAGCACCCAGAGCATGCCGTAGGTGGCGATGAAGGACGGGATGCGCATCGCCGTCACCATCACCCCGTTCATCAGACCAACGGTGCCGCCGGTCAAGAGGCCGGCGAGGATGCCGAGCGTGGGCGAGCCGGTCTGGTGGATGACGGTGCCGGCGAGGCAGGCCGACAGCGCGACATTGGCGCCGACCGACAGATCGAGCCCGGCGGTCAAGACCACCAAAGTGAGGCCGGAGGCGATGAAGAAGGTCAGGCTGGCCTGCCGCAGCACGTTGAGGATGTTGCCGAGGCTCAGGAACGCGTCGCTCAGCACGCTCAGCACGATGCAGATCAAGAGCGCCGCCAGCAGTCGGTAGAACAGCTGCGCCGCATTGTGCGACAGCAACGACCAGGCCGGCGACGGGGCGTTCTTGGCGATGTCGGTCATGCCCGGCTCCGCAATCCGTCGAGGAACATCGCGGCGATCACCAGCACGCCGACGCTGGCGACCTGCACCGAGGACGGCAGCGAGATCAGATTGAGCCCATTGCGCAGCACGCCGACGGCGAGGACGCCGAGCAGGGTGCCGAGCAGCCAGCCATTGCCCCGCTCGAACGAGGTGCCGCCGACCGCGACTGCCGCGATCGCATCGAACTCCATGCCGAGCCCCGCGGTCGGATGGCCCGAGTTCATCCGCGCGGTCATCAGCAGGCCGGCGACGCCGGCCATCAGGCCGCCGATCGCATAGACCGCGATCAGCAGCCGGGTCGGCGACAGGCCGGCATAGCGCAGCGCGTCGCGATTGCCGCCGAGCGCGAACACATAGGTGCCGAAGCGGGTGTGATAGAGCAGGGCGTGAAACAGGCCGTAGCTCGCGACGCCCATGAGGATCGGCACGGGGATGCCGAGCAACTGCGCGGAGTAGACGTCGCGCACGCTGTGAGGAATGCCGACGACGCTCTGGCCGTCGCTGACGATCAGCGACAGGCCTTGGGCCATGCCGAGCGTGGCGAGCGTCGCCACGAAGGGCGGGATCTTCGCGATCGCGACCAGCAGGCCGTTGGCGAGGCCGAACGCCGTCCCGACCAGCACGGCGGCGCCGAGGCCGAGCAGCATCGATTTGGTCGCGAGCGAGACGATGGCGACGCACAGCGATGTCAAGGTGAGCACCGCGCCCATCGACAGGTCGATGCCCTCGGTCATGATGATCAGGGTCATCGGCAGCGCCAGCATGGTCAGGATCGTCGACTGCACCAGCACGTTGGAGAGGTTGGCGGCCGACAGGAAGCCGGGCGCGATGGCGCCGAACAGCGCGATCAGGAGCACCAGCACGACGGCGACGCCGGGCAGGCGCTGCACGGCGCGGAGCGGCGCGGCGATGGCCAAGTCACTCATGATCAAAAGTCACTCATGATGAAACGTCATTCATGATGCATCCCCAGCCGCACGATGTTCTCCTCGGTCAGCTCGCTGCGCGCGAGGTGCCCGGCGATGCGGCCGTCGCGCATCACGTAAGCGCGGTCGCAGACGTGGCAGATCTCGATCTGCTCGGACGAGATCATCAGCGCCGCCGCGCCTTCGGCGACCAGGCGATCGATCAGCGCGAAGATCTCGGACTTGGCGCCGATGTCGATGCCGCGGGTCGGCTCGTCGAAGATGAACAGCCTGGCGCCGGCCGCCAGCCATTTGCCGATTACGACCTTCTGCTGGTTGCCGCCGGAGAGCAGGCCGACCATCTGCCGCGCGCTCGGCGTCGCGATCCGCAACTGCCGGATCAGCCCCTCGGCGGTGCGCTGCGCGCCGCGCGGATCGTAGAGCCGGCTCGGAAACAGCTTCTTCAGCGCCGCCACCACGAGATTGTCGCCGACCGAGCGCAGCAGCGCGAGACCCTCGCTCTTGCGGCTTTCGGGGATCAGCGCGATGCCGCGCCGGGCGGCGACGTCGGGCTCGCCCGTGATCGGCTTTCCGTCGAAGATGATCTCGCCGGTCGTCACCGGATCGGCGCCGAAGATCGCGCGCGCCACCTCGGTGCGGCCGGAGCCGACGAGGCCGCACAGCCCGACGATCTCGCCCTGGCGCACCTCGATGTCGATGTCGCTGATGCCGGTCGCGGCGCTCAGGCCCTTGACCTGCAGCACCAGCTCGCCCGGCTGCTCGGCGAAGCGGCGCGGATAGGTCATGTCGACGTTGCGGCCGACCATCATCCGCACGAGCTGGTCCGGCGTCACCTCGGCGGGACGGACCTGGTCGATGCGGCGGCCGTCGCGCAGCACGGTGATGCGGTCGCCGATCGCGAACACCTCGGCCATGCGGTGCGAGATGTAGACGATGGCGACGCCGTCGGCCTTCAGTCGCGCGATCAGCGCGAACAGCAGCTCGACCTCACGGTCGGACAGCGCGGCGGTCGGCTCGTCCATCACCAGGATGCGCGCATTCTGGCTGATCGCCTTGGCGATCTCGACCATCTGCTGCTGCGCCACGCCGAGCGTATCGACGACCACCTTCGGATCGATGTCGAAGCCGATGCCGTCGAGCACGCGCTTCGCATCGGCCAGGATCCTGCGGCGGTCGATGGTGCCGGGAATGCGGCCCTTGGGCTCACGGCCGAGAAAGATGTTCTGCGCGATGTCGAGGAACGGGACGAGCGAGAACTCCTGGAAGATGACGGCGATGCCGAGCGCCTGCGCCTCGGCGGTCGAGGACAGCGTGACGTTCTCGCCCTTGTAGTAGAACTCTCCCGCATCGGCCGTATAGGCCCCGCACAGGATCTTCATCAGGCTGGACTTGCCGGCGCCGTTCTCGCCGAGCAGCATGTGGACCTCGCCCGGGTGGATGGCGAACGACACGTCGTCGAGCGCCTTGACGCCGGGAAAGCTCTTGCTGATGCCGCGCAGCTCGAGCAGCGGGGCGGATGAGGCGGCGGCGCTCGCGGCCCCGTCGCTCATGGCAGCGCTCCCGCGAAGATCTTGCCCGGGTTCATCAGGCCATGTGGGTCGAGCGCCGCCTTGATCGAACGCATCACGCTGACGGCCTCGCCGAGCTCGTCCTCGAGATAGGCGATCTTGCCGAGGCCGATGCCGTGCTCGCCGGTGCAGGTGCCGTCCATCGCGATGGCGCGCGCCACCATGCGCCCCTGCAGCGCCTTGGCGCCGGCGAGTTCCGCGTCGCTGGCCGGATCGACCAGGATCAGCATGTGAAAATTGCCGTCGCCGACATGGCCGACGATCGGCGCGATGAAGCCGCTGGCATCGGCGTCGCGGCGCGTCTCGGTTAGGCATTCGGCGAGGCGCGAGATCGGCACGCAAACGTCGGTGATGACGGCGCGCGCGCCCGGCCGCAGGCCGAGGCCGGCATAGAGCGTGTTGTCGCGCGCGTGCCAGAGACGGCTGCGGTCCTCGGCCGCCCGAGCCCAGGCGAAGCCGCGGCCGCCATGCTCGCGCGCGATCGCTTCCGCGGCCTGCGCCTGCTCGGCGACGCCGGCATCGGAGCCGTGGAATTCGAGGAACAGCGTCGGCGCCTCGCGATGGCCGAGCTTGGAATAGGCATTGATGCCGCGCATCATGACGTCGTCGAGGAGCTCGATCCGGGCCGCCGGCACCGCCGACTGGATCAGCGCGATCGCGGTGTCGACCGCGTCGCCGAGCTGGTCGAAGGCGCAGGTCGCGGCCGAGATCGCCTGCGGCAGCGGATGCAGCTTCAGCGTGATCTCGGTGATGATGCCGAGCGTGCCCTCGGCGCCGACGAACAGCCGGGTCAGGTCGTAACCCGCGGCCGATTTGCGTGCGCGCCGCGACGTGCGGATGACGCGGCCGTCGGCCAGCACCATTTCGAGCGCGAGCACGTTGTCCTTCATCGTGCCGTAGCGCACGGCCATGGTGCCGGAGGCCCGCGTCGAACTCATGCCGCCGATCGAGGCGTCGGCGCCCGGATCGATCGGGAAGAACAGCCCGGTGTCACGCAGCTGCGCATTGAGCTGCTTGCGGGTGATGCCGGGCTGCACGACGACGTCCATGTCGGATTCGTGCACGGCGAGCACCGTGGTCATGCGGGCGAAATCCACGCACACGCCGCCGGCGACCGCAGCGGCGTTGCCCTCGAGCGAGGTGCCGGCCCCGAAGGGCACGATCGGCATGCCGGCGCCGGCGCACAGCCGGACGATCTCGACGATCTCTGCGGTGGTCTCCGGAAAGACGACGATGTCGGGCGTGAGCGTCGGGTAGTAGGACTCGCTGCGACCATGCTGGTCGAGCACGCCACGCGCGACGCTGGCACGCGGTCCCATGAGTCTCGCAAGCCGTTCGGCCAACGCGCCCGCGCCATCTCGCACGTGCATCAATCCTCCCCGCTCACCTGGCGGCATCGGGACTCTTTGCGGTCCTCTGGTCGCTGGCCGGGCTCGGGCGCGTGTCGTCCGCACCTGCCCGGTGCCATCGTCACCTCGGTGAGTACCGGCATCCTTCATCATTCGGCGGGGGCACGCAAGGGCCCGGCGGATCGTGCGCGCGGCGTCGTGCGGACGCATCGGCGGCGTTGGCGAGGCGACGAGCACCGCGCTGCGTTCGGCGCGACCGCTCTCGTCGAGGTCTTCTGACTCGGGCGGCGAGGAAAGCTGGTGGGCCCGGCAGGACTCGAACCTGCAACCAGACCGTTATGAGCGGCCGGCTCTAACCATTGAGCTACAGGCCCCGCGGCGCGGGGGTGTTCGCTGCGGTGGGCAGGCGCGGGCCTGACCGGTGCGGCGGAGACGACCCGGCGACGGTGCTGGCTCCGTTTACAGCCCTGGCGGCGATCCGGCAATGCCGCTGCCGGATCGCTCTGCGAGTGCTGTGCCGCGTCTGGCGCGGCTGCAGCGCCCGGCCGGCGCCGTGGCGGCGCTAATCCACCGACACTCCGGCGAATTCCACCACCTTGCGCCATTTCTCGGTCTCGTCGGCGACCAGCTTGCCGAATTCGGCCGGTGTCATGGCGCGCGGGATGCCGCCGGTCTCGGTCAGCCGGGCCACCAGCTTGGGATCCTTCAGCGCCTCGCCGACCGCCTTGTTGAGGATCTCGACGATCTCGGGCGGCGTCCCCTTCGGGGCCGAGATGCCGTAGAAGCCGACGGATTCGTAGCCAGGCACGGTGTCGGCGATCGCTGGCACGTCCGGCACCGTCGGCCAGCGCTGCGGCGAGGTGACGCCGAGCGCGCGCACGCTGCCGCCGCGCGCCTGCTCCAGCGCCGTCGGCAGGTTGTCGAAGATCAGCTGCACCTTGTTGGAGATGATGTCGGGGAAGGCCAGCGCCGAGCCGCGATAGGGCACGTGCAGCATGTCGCATTTGGTCATCGCCTTGAACAGCTCGGCCGCCATGTGCACCGAGGTGCCGTTGCCGGACGAGGCGAAGGCGATCTTGCCGGGATTGGCGAGGCAGTAGTCGATGAACTCCTTCACCGTCTTGGCCGGCACGTCGTTGCTGACCACCAGCATGTTGGTGAGCTGCATGATGCTCGCAACCGGCACGGTGTCGCGGATGAAGTCGTAGGGCAGCTTCTTGTACAGCGAGGTGCTGATGGCGTTGTTCGGCGCGACGAACAGCAGCGTGTAGCCGTCGGGCGGCGCGTTGATCATCGCCGCGGCCGCGATGTTGCCGCCGGAGCCGGTGCGGTTCTCGACCACGACCTGCTGGCCGAACCGGTCCGAGAGCCACTGCGCCATGATGCGGGCGACGATGTCGACCGGGCCGCCCGGGGCGAAGCCGATCAGCCAGCGGATCGGGCGGTCGGGGTAGGCGGCCAGGCCGGGCGCCGGCTTGGCGGCGAATCCCGCCGCGATGATCAGTGCGAACAGCAGCGCGCGTGCCAGCTTCATCCTCGTCCCCCGCTGTGGTCTCGTTCAGCTCGCGTGCGGCGGCCCGCTTGCGCCGGGCCGCCGGTCGTCATGACGCCGTCACTTCTTGACCAGCGGACAGGCCGGATCGGGCGGGCCGAACGCATCCTCGCCCTTGATGGTCGCGAGGATCTTGTAATAGTCCCACGGATATTTGCTCTCCTCCGGCGACTTCACCTGCGCCAGCACGAGATCGTGCACCATCAGATTGTCGGCGCGGAGCTTGCCGTTGCGGGCGAAGAAGTCCTCGACCGGCGTCTCGCGCATCTTCGCGGCGACTGCGAGCGGATCGTCGCTGCCGGCGGCCTTGACGGCGTTGAGGTAGTGCGTGACCGCGGAGTAGACGCCGGCCTGCCACATCGTCGGCATCCGGTTCATCTTGGCGAAATAGCGCTTCGACCATTCGCGCGTCTTGTCGTCCATGTCCCAGTAGAACGAGGTCGTCAGCAGCAGCCCCTGCGCCGCCGGCAGGCCGAGCGAATGGATGTCGGTGATCAGCGCGAGCAGCGCCGCCATCTGCTGGCCGCCCTTGAGCAGGCCGAACTCGGAGGCGGTCTTGATCTCGTTCATGTTGTTGGGGGGGCCTGCGGCAATGCCGATGATCTTGGCCTTGGAGGCCTGCGCCTGCAGGATGAAGGACGAGAGATCGGGGGTCGCGAATGGCGGCTTGACCGAGCCCACGACCTTGCCGCCATTGGCGGTGACGACGCTGGACGCATCGCGCTCCAGCGAATGACCGAAGGCGTAGTCGTCGGTGATGAAGAACCAGCTGTCGCCGCCGCGCTTCACCACCTCCTTCGCGGTGCCGGTGGCGAGCGCGCGGGTGTCGAACACCCATTGCATCGCATAGGGCGAACAGAACTTGCCGTGGAAGTCGGCCGCGCCCGTCGACTGGGTGATGAAGAGCTTCTTCTTCTCGGTGGCGATGGTCTGCACGGCGAGACCGACGGCGGAGACCGGCACATCGACGATGAGGTCGACCTGCTCGGTGTCGTACCAGCGGCGCGCGATCGCGGCGCCGATGTCGGGCTTGAGCTGATGGTCGCCGACGATGACGCTGATCGGCTTGTCCAGCACCTTGCCGCCGAAATCATCCACCGCCATCTGCGCCGCGGTGACGGAACCCTGGCCGGTCGGCGTCGAGGCCGGGCCGTTCATGTCGCTGAGCACGCCGATCTTGACGACGTTGTCGGAGATCTCCGCCTGCGCGGCCGTGGTCGCCAGCAGCGCCGCCGTGGCCCATGCCGCCGTTCTCAGGAAGCTGAGTCGCAATCCGTCCTCCACCGATGTCGGCATGACGCCGTTGTTGGTCGCGGCTCTGCCGGCCGCGTCCGCTTATCTGCAATCAATCCTGGGCGCGCGTCAATCGCGGCCGCGCGGATGACCACAAGGCATGTTTGCACCGCAACGAGCGCGGACGGCTCACGGCTGTGCGGCCTTGTGCTCCTCGTGCGCCGCCTCCCAGACCTCGCGCGCGGCGTCGGCATTCATCAGCGCGATGCCGACGCCGACGATCAGGTCGGGCCAGATCGCGGGCCACACGAAGGCGGTGACGAGGCCGGCCGCGATGATCGCAAGATTGGCGTAGGCATCGTTGCGCGCCGAGAGGAAGGCGGCCCTGGTCAGGCTGCCCTGGTGATGGCGGACCCGCGCCAGGATCAGCGCGCAGCCGAGATTGACAACCAGCGCGCCGAGACCGGTCAGGGTGAGCGGCAGGGGCGCCGGCACCTCGGCCGTGAAGATCTTGCCGCCCGCGGTCCACAGACCGGCGATTGCCGGCGCGAGCAGGATCAGCGCCAGCACCTTGCCGAGCCGGGCGCGCTGCACGGCAGTCCAGCGCAGCGCCAGCGCGATCAGGAGATTGACCGAAGCATCCTCGAGGAAATCGACGCTGTCGGCGAACAAGGCCACCGAGCCGATCGACAGCGCCACCGCGAACTCGATGCCAAAATAGCCGAGATTGAGCGCGGCCACCGTGAGCACGGCACGGCGGACCGGATGTGCTGCCACCATCACGCGCCCCGGTCCTCCAGCGCCGCGAGGCGCTCCGCCTCGGCCAGATCCTCGGCGGTGTTGGCATTGAAGAACGGATCGCACGGCACGACCGGCCACGCCACCGTCGCGACCTTGTAGCGCGCGGTGAACCGCGTGACCTTGCGGATGTCGTCGTGCAGCAGCGCGCGGCGGAGGTCTTCGCGCAGGCGCAGCGACCACAGCCCGATCACCGGATGGGTCTGGCCGCTAGAGGCGGCCAGCGCCAGGTCCGCCTCACCGCTCATGCGGGCCTCGGACAGGCGCGCCACGAGATCATGCGGGAGAAACGGACAGTCGGCGGCGGCGCTGATCATCCACTGCGCGGCGGGCCGGTGCGCCGCCACCCAGTCCAGCCCGGCCAGGATTCCGGCCAACGGACCTGGAAAGCCGGCGACATCATCCGGCACGACGGGCAGGCCGAAGGCGGCGAACCGTGCGGGATCGCCATTGGCGTTGAGGATCAGCGGCTCGCATTGCGGCGCCAGCCGCGCGATGACATGTGCCAGCAGGGGGCGGCCTGCGATCATGCGCATGGGCTTGTCGCCGCCGCCCATGCGACGGGCGAGACCGCCGGCGAGCACAACGCCCGGAATCGAAATCATTGTCGTCATCGCCGGTTCCGTTATCACGTTCCGCGCGGTCGCGTCAGCGGCTGCCGCAAGCGATCGGGGATCATAGACCTCCGGCGCCCGCGCGGCCGGCGCGATGGCCGGCCCGATCGGGGCGAGCCCATGACATCCTGGCCGGGCCGCGATAGAGGTGTCCCTGGCTCGATCAGCGACGAGCTCTGCGCCGCCGGGCCGTTGCGGTGCATCGACGGCCCTGGTGTGATCTGGAGACTGCAATGAACGTCATCGGCCTCGCCGGCTGGAGCGGCGCCGGCAAGACCACGCTGCTGACGCGGCTCATTCCGCTGTTCAACGCGCAGGGGCTGCGGGTATCGGTGATCAAGCACGCTCATCACCGCTTCGACGTCGACGTCCCCGGCAAGGATTCCTGGCGCCATCGCGAGGCGGGTGCGGCGGAGGTGCTCGTCGCCTCGGGCACGCGCTGGGCGCTGATGCGTGAACTGCGCGGCGAAAGCGAGCCGACATTGGCCGATCTGCTGACCAGGCTGTCACCGGTGGATCTTGTCTTGATCGAGGGCTACAAGGCCGGACCGCATCGCCGCATCGAGGTGCATCGCAGCGGAAACGCCAAGCCGCTGCTGTTCCCCGACGACCCCGGCATCGTCGGGATCGCGAGCGATGTGCCGGTCGAGTCCGCCCTGCCTTGGGCGCACCTCGACGACATTCCAGCCATCGCCGCCTTGCTGCTTGCCAAGGCCATGCCGATGAGCGAAGTGCTGCGCATGGCAGATCCGAAGGGGCCGCATTGATGGAACATGTTTCACTAACGGAACTCCGTGTTCCAGATTCGGAACGCAGTTTCATCGTGGATGACGCGATCGGGTTGACGCATCGCCGCTGGTTCGCCATGGTCCGCCGATGAGCACGACGCGGCTGGATCTGACGGGCTTGAAGTGCCCGTTGCCGGCACTCAAGACGCGCAAGGCGCTGCAGTCGCTGCAGCGAGGCGAGCGTCTCGAGGTCTGCTGCACCGATCCGTTGGCGGTGATCGACATCCCCCACTTGGTTCGCCAGACTGGCGATCGGGTCGACGTCGTCGAGCGCAGCGAGCAGAGGATTCTTTTCTTGATCGAGAAGGTCAAGGATGGGACGGAGTGATCCGCAACGGCCGTGCGCGTACCTGCTACAGGTTGTCCAACTAAGTAGTTCGTGTGCGCGGCCGCAGCAAAATGCGTGTCAAGTGGGCTGATCGCTTCCGATCGTCGCACCTGCGCCAGAGCCCGCTCATAACTATGCCGCGTTCTCAGTCCAAGCTTGCGACGCCGCGAGAAGGCAAGGAAAGGTTGTTGTCGTCTTCACAAGTTCGAGAGCGGCATCATTCGGTGCCATGTAGCATCGGAGGCGAGTAGGAGCGGTGGTCTGATTAGTTGATTCTCTTGGTCGCAACAGATGGCGGTCTCAAGTAATCGCGGCCAGATGCTACAGCCGAGAGTGGCGGCGGCGTCGGTTGCACGTCAATTTCTGTGTTTGTTAGCAACACGTCTTCGCTGCATTGCGATCAATCCACGAAGTTTGACCACTTATTACCATTTTACTATCGACAATTTGCCTCGGTTCTGCACCAATTGAGGCGCCGTCCGCGGAGGTTGCGGAAGGCGTATCGTGCCCGCGTCGGATCGGGCCGGGCGGAACCGCGGCACGGGGATGTCACGACGCAGGAGACCTCGGTGGGGGGTGTCATGCACGTGAAACAAACCCGGCGTTTGTGCATCGCGAAAATTGTCTGGTAGGTCGAAAGCGGGCGGGGTGAGTGAGCGTATCGATTCTGATCAAGGGGACAGAACATGACGTCGTTGCGTTGGACGCGAGTCCGTAGGGGAGGAATGCATGGCAACCATTGACAGCGCGGGCTCGCTCCCGAAAGCGCAAGCGGGCATTTTCGATCGTGAGCACACGGTCGCGAAAGCCGGGTTCAATCGCTGGCTGGTTCCACCGGCGGCCCTGTGCATCCATCTGTGCATCGGCATGGCCTATGGCTTCTCGGTGTTCTGGCTGCCGTTGTCGCGCGCGATCGGCGTGACCCAGACCCAGGCCTGTCCGGACTTGAGCCTTTGGCAGGAGATGTTCACGACGACCTGCGACTGGAAGGTCGCCAGTCTCGGCTTCATGTACACCCTGTTCTTCGTGCTGCTCGGTGCCTCGGCTGCCATCTGGGGCGGCTGGCTGGAGCGGGCGGGCCCGCGCAAGGCCGGCGCCGTGGCGGCCTTCTGCTGGGGCGGCGGCCTGCTGTTTGCGGCTCTCGGCATCTATGTGCACCAGCTCTGGATGATGTGGCTGGGTGCCGGCGTGATCGGCGGCATCGGTCTTGGCCTCGGCTACATCTCGCCGGTGTCGACGTTGGTGAAATGGTTCCCTGACCGGCGCGGCATGGCGACCGGCATGGCCATCATGGGCTTCGGCGGCGGCGCGATGATCGGCGCTCCGTTGGCCAATCTGCTGATGAACTACTTCAAGACCCCGACGTCGGTGGGTGTCTGGGAGACCTTCGTCACCATGGGCCTGCTGTATTTCGTCTTCATGATGATCGGCGCCTTCGCCTATCGCGTCGCCCCGGTCGGCTGGCAGCCCGAGGGCTGGACGCCGCCTGCGGTGAAGAAGGCCATGATCTCCGAGCACCACGTCCATCTCGACAACGCGCACAAGACGCCGCAGTTCTGGCTGATCTGGTTCGTGCTCTGCCTGAACGTGTCGGCCGGCATCGGCGTGATCGGCATGGCTTCGCCAATGCTGCAGGAGATCTTCGCGGGCAAGCTCATCGGCCTGCCGGACGTCAGCTTCAATCAGCTCGACGCCACGCAGAAGGCGACCATCGCGGCAATCGGCGCCGGTTTTGCCGGCCTGCTGTCGCTGTTCAACATCGGTGGTCGGTTCTTCTGGGCTTCGATCTCGGATCACATCGGTCGCAAGGCAACCTACTACTGCTTCTTCCTGATCGGCATCGTGCTCTACGCGCTGGCGCCGACCTTCGCGGCGATGGGGTCGAAGCTGCTCTTCGTGGGCGCCTTCGCGATCATCCTGTCGATGTACGGCGGCGGCTTCGCAACAGTGCCGGCCTATCTGTCCGACATGTTCGGGACGCTGTTCGTCGGCGCCATCCATGGGCGTCTGCTGACGGCATGGTCGACGGCCGGCATCATCGGCCCGTTCATCATATTCTACCTTCGTGAATTCCAGCTGGCCGCCGGCGTGCCGCGTGATCAGCTGTACAACACCACGATGTACATTCTCTGCGCCATGCTGCTCGCCGGCCTGATCTGCAACTTCATGATCAAGCCCGTCGATCAGAAGTGGAACATGAGCCAGGACGAAGTGGCGCGCTACCAGGCCGAGCTTGCCAAGAGCGAGTCGGCGATCCAGCACGGTTCGTTCGGCATCGGCAAGGGTGGCCTCGACCTGAGCGCGGCTCTGTTCTGGGCCTTCGTCGGCGTACCGCTGGCGTGGGGCGTCTGGATGACGTTGCAGAGCGCCGTCAAGATCTTCTGATCCGGGCAACGGATCGAAGCCTGCGGGGCGGCCCATCGGCCGCCCCGTTTTTTTTGTGCCGATGCTTTCCCATGCCTGCCGAGCCGGTGTCGCCTTGCATTCCAACAGTTGGGCGCTCCAGTCTTGGCCCGGCTTTGCGGCACGAGGACCTCGACATGGCCGGGCGAGCAACGTCACAGCCGCCGCGTGGGAAGGGGATCGCGCTCTAGGATCCCGCGAGCTCGTTCAGCGCCATCACCGCGCAATACAGCGCGAAGCAGCCGACCATCTCGTCCCAGTGATTCAGGCCGGCGGTGAACACGCGCTCGCGCCGCAGCGCGGCGAGCACGGCGCAGAGAATGACCATCAGCCACAGCAGCGCGGCGAGGCTGCGTCCGAAGCCGATGCTGCCGAAGCTCGCGAACACGGCCAGGATCGCGATCCGCAGGCCGAAGCGCAGCAGGACGCGGGCCGCGGACAGTTCCACGGCTTTGTCGGCCGAGAGGATCATCGCCGCAACTCTCGCCGTTTCAGAAATTGTCGCAGCAGAGCAGGGTGCCGAGATCGGGGTCGGCGGCGTGGCGTCCCGAGCCGGGGGCTGGCTTCGGCTCGAGACCCTGCGCCTCGACCGCCGCGTGGAGGATCGCCAGCGACAGATCGCTGTGCGTCGCCTCTGCGCAAAGGTCGAGCCAATCGGGCATCTCGCGCTGCTGCGACAGCGCGCAATGCCATTCGCCGTCATCATAAGCGAGGCGGCGCAGCGACCAGCGCGGCAGCCGCAGCGCGATCAGTTCCAGCGCCGCGTCGATGCGGGCCTCGGCGCGCAGCAACTGGTCGATGCGCACCCGGCGTCGCCCGCGCGCCGACAGCGGCGAGACGCCTTCGTCCTCGCCGAGCAGGTCGGTGAGCAGCCCGGCGGCTTCCTGCGCGGCCTGCGTGACATCCTGGGTCATGGTGAGCGGCATGATGGTGTTCCGTCGTCAGTGAGCGGCGGCCCGACCGGGGCTCGCATGCCGCAATCTGGCGCCGGCATCCGTAGGAATGCGAGAGGGTGGGGGAGAAGAAGAAATAAAGGCCGTATAAACGCGCAGCCCACCACGGCCTCCCCATACGGCACGGCCGCGGCGCGCGGGTCGTTCGGGTCGCGGAATCCGCGGGTCTTTATGGGTTTCCTATAAGTTCGCCGGGAGCGCTGTCTCGAAAACCTATGCGGTCCGGCCTCATCTGTGAGCGTGGAACGGCGAGCGGCCGCGCCGGTGCACGGGGCGCCGCTCCGGCGCGCTGCGCGCACCCCGCGCGCATAAGGAGCACATCATGCTGGACCTTCTGATGCTGGCGCTGGGCGCCGGCCTCTTCGCTTTGGCGATCGGCTACACCTATGCCTGCGAGCGGCTGTAGGAGACGCGCCATGATCGTCGACTATTCGCTCGCGGGCGCCGTATCGCTCGGCCTTCTGATCTACCTCACCTACGCACTGTTGCGGCCCGAGCGGTTCTGAACCGGCTCTCGCATCCCCAAGGACATCTCCCATGACTGTGATCGGCTGGATCCAGATCCTGCTCTTCTGCGCCGTCATCGTCGCGCTGACCAAGCCGCTCGGCTGGTACATGACGCGGGTTTTCAACGGCGAGCGCACCTTCCTCTCGCCCGTGCTGCGGCCGCTCGAATCCGCGATCTACCGGATCGGCGGCGTCGACGAGCGCCGCGAGCAGCATTGGCTGACCTACACCGTCGCCATGCTGCTGTTCCATGTCGGCGGCTTCCTGATCATCTACGGCGTCATGCGGCTGCAGGCAGTGCTGCCGTTCAACCCGGCCGGCCAGTCGGCCGTGGCTGAGGATCTGTCGTTCAACACCGCGATCAGCTTCCTCACCAACACCAATTGGCAGAACTACGGCGGCGAGAGCACAATCTCCTATCTCGTGCAGATGCTCGGGCTGACGCACCAGAACTTCCTGTCGGCCGCCACCGGCATCGTGCTGGCCATCGCACTCATTCGCGGCTTCTCCCGCGCCTCGGCGCGGACGGTCGGCAATTTCTGGGTGGATGTGACGCGCTGCACGCTCTATGTGCTGCTGCCGCTGTGCATCGTCTACACGCTCTTCCTCGTCTGGCAGGGCATTCCGCAGACGCTCGGGCCCTATGTCGAGGCAACGACGCTGGAGGGCGCCAAGCAGACCATCGCGGTCGGCCCGGTGGCGTCGCAGGTCGCGATCAAGATGCTCGGTACCAATGGCGGCGGCTTCTTCAATGCCAATGCCGCGCATCCGTTCGAGAACCCGACCGCGCTGTCGAACCTCGTGCAGATGATCTCGATCTTCGCGCTCGGGGCCGCGCTCACCAACGTGTTCGGCCGCATGGTCGGCAACCAGCGCCAGGGCTGGACGATCCTCGCCGTGATGGGCGTGCTGTTCATATCAGGCGTCGCCGTCACCTATTGGGCGGAGGCCAGCGGCAGCACTGTGCTGAACGCGCTCGGACTGACCGGCGGCAACATGGAAGGCAAGGAGGTCCGCTTCGGCATCGTCGCGTCCGCGCTGTTCGCCGTGATCACCACGGCGGCGTCCTGCGGTGCGGTCAACGCGATGCATGACAGCTTCACCGCGCTCGGCGGCATGATCCCGCTGATCAACATGCAGCTCGGCGAGATCATCGTCGGCGGCGTCGGCGCCGGCCTCTATGGCATGCTGCTGTTCGTCGTGCTCGCGATCTTCGTCGCCGGCCTGATGGTCGGGCGCACGCCGGAATATGTCGGCAAGAAGATCGAGGCCCGCGAGGTCAAGATGGCGATGCTGGCGATCCTGGTGCTGCCGCTGATGTATCTCGGCTGGACCGCGGTCGCCGTGGTGCTGCCGTCGGCCGTGGCGTCGATGGCCAACGCCGGCCCTCATGGTTTTACAGAGGTGCTCTACGCCTTCACCTCGGCGACCGCCAACAACGGCTCGGCCTTCGGCGGCCTGACCGGCAACACCTTCTTCTACAACCTGACGCTCGCAAGCTCGATGTTCGTCGGCCGCTTCTTCATGATCATCCCGGCGATGGCGATCGCAGGCTCGCTGGCCGAGAAGAAGTCGATCCCGCCGTCCGCCGGCACCTTGCCCACCACAGGCGGCCTGTTCGTCGGCCTGGTCGTCGGCGTGATCCTGATCATCGGCGGCCTCACCTTCTTCCCCGCTCTCGCCCTCGGTCCCATCGTCGAGCATCTCGCGATGACCGCCGGCACCGTGTTCTGATCTCGGAGCAACCTCCATGGATACAATCAAACTGCAGACGCGCTCGTCGATGTCGACGATGCTCGATGCCAAGATCGTGCTGCCGGCCATCAAGGCCGCCTTTGTCAAGCTCGATCCGCGGCTGATGATCAAGAACCCCGTGATGTTCGTGGTCGAGGTCGTCGCCGCGCTCACCACGGTGATCTTCCTGCGCGACGTCGTCACCGGCGGGGCCAATCTCGGCTTCACCTTCCAGATCATCCTCTGGCTGTGGTTCACCGTGCTGTTCGCCAACTTCGCCGAAGCCGTCGCCGAAGGGCGCGGCAAGGCGCAGGCGGATTCGCTGCGCAAGACCCGCACCGAGAGCCAGGCCAAGCTGCTGACCGGCTCGGATCCGACCGATCACAGCTACAAGCTCGTGGCCGGCACGACGCTCAAGGTCGGCGACATCGTGCTGGTCGAGGCGGGCGACACCATTCCCTCGGACGGCGAGGTGATCGAAGGCGTTGCCTCGGTCAACGAGGCTGCCATCACCGGCGAGTCTGCGCCCGTCATCCGCGAATCCGGCGGCGACCGTTCGGCCGTGACCGGCGGCACGCAGGTGCTGTCGGACTGGATCCGCGTACGTATCACCGCGGCGCAGGGCTCGACCTTCATCGACCGCATGATCAAGCTGGTCGAGGGCGCCGAGCGGCAGAAGACGCCGAACGAGATCGCGCTCAACATCCTGCTCGCCGGCCTCACCATCATCTTCGTGTTCGCGACGGTGACGATCCCGAGCTACGCGGCCTATGCCGGCGGCTCGATCTCGGTGGTGGTGCTGGTGGCGCTGTTCGTGACGCTGATCCCGACCACGATCGGCGCGCTTTTGTCGGCCATCGGCATCGCCGGCATGGACCGCCTGGTGCGCTTCAACGTGCTGGCGATGTCCGGCCGCGCGGTCGAGGCCGCCGGCGACGTCGACACGCTCCTGCTCGACAAGACTGGCACCATCACGCTCGGCAACCGCCAGGCCACCGCGTTCCGCCCCGTGCGCGGCGTCTCCGAGCAGGAGCTGGCCGACGCCGCGCAACTCGCCTCGCTCGCCGACGAGACGCCGGAGGGCCGCTCGATCGTCGTGCTCGCCAAGGAGAAGTACGGCATCCGCGGTCGCGACATGGCCGAGCTCGGCGCCACCTTCGTGCCGTTCACGGCGCAGACCCGCATGAGCGGCGTCGATGCCGGCGCCTCCTCGGTGCGCAAGGGCGCGGTCGATGCGATCCTCAACTATGTCGGCGGTGGCGCCGTCACGCAGGTCGCCTCCGGCAACACGATGCGCGCAATTCCGCAGGCCGAGAGCGAGCTCGCTCGCGAGATCCGCGCGATCTCGGACGAGATCGCCAAGGCCGGCGGCACGCCGCTGGCGGTGGCCAGGGACGGCCGGCTGCTCGGCGTCATCCAGCTCAAGGACATCGTCAAGGGCGGCATCCGCGAGCGCTTCGCCGAGCTCCGCCGCATGGGCATCCGCACCGTCATGATCACCGGCGACAATCCGATGACCGCGGCGGCGATCGCGGCCGAAGCGGGCGTCGACGACTTCCTCGCCCAGGCGACGCCGGAGGACAAGCTCAGGCTGATCCGCGACGAGCAGGCCAAGGGCAAGCTGGTGGCGATGTGCGGCGACGGCACCAACGACGCGCCGGCGCTGGCGCAGGCCGATGTCGGCGTCGCCATGAACACCGGCACGCAGGCGGCGCGGGAGGCCGGCAACATGGTCGATCTCGACTCCAACCCGACCAAGCTGATCGAGGTGGTCGAGATCGGCAAGCAGCTGTTGATGACGCGCGGCGCGCTGACGACGTTCTCGATCGCCAACGACGTCGCCAAGTACTTCGCCATCATCCCGGCGATGTTCCTGGCGTTCTACCCGCAGCTCGACGTGCTGAACGTGATGCACCTCGCCAGCCCTCAAAGCGCGATCCTGTCGGCGATCATCTTCAACGCGCTCATCATCATCGCGTTGATCCCGCTGGCGCTGAAGGGCGTCGCCTACCGCGCCATCGGCGCCGGCGCGCTGCTCGGCCGCAACCTGCTGATCTACGGCCTGGGCGGCATCATCATCCCCTTCATCGGCATCAAGGCGATCGACCTGCTCGTGACCGCCTTGCATCTGGCTTGACCATCAACCGCCGTCATTGCGAGGAGCGAAGCGACGAAGCAATCCAGAGTCCCGACCGAGCCCCTGGATTGCTTCGCTTCGCTCGCAATGACGGAAGAGACATAGGAGACATCAATGCTCAAAGAAATCCGTCCCGCCATCCTCGTCCTGCTCGCCCTCACGCTCATCACCGGCCTGATTTATCCGCTCGCCATGACCGTCGTCGCCGGCACCATCTTCCCGGCGCAGGCCGAAGGCAGCCTCATCACGCGTAACGGCCAGGTGATCGGCTCGGCGCTGATCGGCCAGGAATTCAAGGACGACAGATATTTCCACGGCCGCCCGTCGGCGACCTCGGCTGCCGATCCGAACGATTCCACCAAGACGGTGCCGGCGCCCTACAACGCCGCCAACTCCTCGGGCTCCAATCTCGGCCCGACCAGCAAGGCGCTGGCCGACCGGGTCAAGGAGGACGTCGACAAGCTCAAGGCGGAGAACCCCGCCCAGGCCGTGCCGGTCGATCTGGTGACGACCTCGGCGAGCGGCCTCGATCCGGACATCTCGCCGGAGGCGGCGTTGTTCCAGGTGCCGCGCGTCGCCAAGGCACGCGGTATTTCCGAGGATCGCGTGCGGGCACTGGTCGCGACGGCCACGAACGGGCGGCTGATCGGCCTGCTCGGCGAACCCCGTGTTAACGTGCTCGCACTCAATCTGGCGCTCGATGCCGCAACAGCCCGATAGACCCCGATCCGTGCCGACTTTGGCGCCCGGCCGTCCGCGTCTATAATGCCGCATGGCCAGCCAACGCCGCGATCCTGACCAGCGTCCCTCGCCGGAAGCCCTGCTCGAAGCGGCCCGGCGGGAGGACAGTCCTGCCGGCAAGCTCAAGATCTTCGTCGGCGCCGCGCCGGGCGTCGGCAAGACCTATGAGATGCTGTCGAGCGCGCATGCCCGCATGAAGGCCGGCGTCGATGTCGTGATCGGCTTCGTCGAGACCCATGGCCGGGCCGAGACCGAGGCGCTGGTGCGCGGGCTCGAGGTGATCCCGCGCAAGCGTATCACCTATAAGGACCAGGTCATCGAGGAGATGGACCTCGATGCCGTGATCGCGCGCCGCCCGAAGCTCGCGATCGTCGACGAGCTCGCGCATACCAACGTCGCCGGCAGCCGTCATCCCAAGCGCTATCTCGATGTCGAGGAGCTGCTGTCGCACGGCATCGACGTCTATACGGCGGTCAACGTCCAGCACATCGAGAGCCTCAACGACGTCGTCGCGCAGATCACCCATGTCCGGGTACGCGAGACCGTGCCGGACTCCATTTTCGATCGCGCCGATGCCATCGAGCTGATCGATCTCACGCCCGACGACCTGATCCAGCGGCTCAAGGAGGGCAAGGTCTATGTGCCCAAGCAGGCCGAGCGGGCGCTGGAGCATTACTTCTCGCCCGGTAATCTGACGGCGCTGCGCGAGCTCGCGCTGCGGCGGACCGCCGAGCGCGTCGACGAGCAGTTGCTCACTCACATGCAGGCCAACGCCATCGCCGGCCCTTGGGCGGCCGGCGAGCGCATTCTCGTCTGCGTCTCCGAGGATCCGCGCGCCGCCGGCCTCGTGCGCTACACCAAGCGCCTCGCCGACCGCGTCCACGCGCCATGGACCGCGGTGACGATCGAGACGCGCCGCAACCTGCAGCTCTCGGACAGAGAGCGCGACCGCCTCGCCGACACGCTGCGGCTGGCCGAGTCGCTCGGCGGCGAGGCGCTGACGATTCCCGGCGGCGGCCGCCGCATCGCCGACGATCTCATCGGCTTCGCGCAGGCCAATAACGTCACCCAGATCATCATCGGCAAGTCGCAGCGCTCGCGCCTGTTCGAGATCGTCAGGGGCTCGGTGGTGCACGACCTCGTGCGACGCGCCGGCAATATCAGCATCCACGTCATTCCCGGCGAGGAGACGCCGGGCGAGACCGGCACGCCGGTCCAGACGCGCGCCCGCAGCGAGCCGCTGCAGGCCAAGCCCTACGTGATGGCGCTGCTCATCACGGCCATCGGCCTCGGTCTCGCCGAGCTGATCCAGCCGTTCTTCGGCATCGAGAACGTCGATCTGGTGTTCCTGACCGCGGTCGTCGGCGTCGCCGCGCGCTACGGCCTGTGGCCGTCGCTGCTGGCGAGCCTCATGGCCTCGCTGTGCTACAATTTCTTCTTCCTGCCGCCGATCTACACCTTCACGATCACCGATCCGACCAACGTCGCTGCGTTCTTCTTCTTCATGCTGATCGCACTGCTGGTCTCCAACGTCGCCTCCCGCGTGCGCGTGCAGGCCGACACCGCGACCCAGCGCGTCCGCACCACGGAGCAGCTCTACGCCTTCAGCCGCAAGCTCGCGGGCACCGCCACGCTCGACGACGTGCTGTGGGCGACGGCCTACCAGGCCGCGCTGATGCTGAAGGTGCGCGTCGTGCTGCTGCTGCCGCAGGATGGTAAGCTCGTCGTGATGGCCGGCTATCCGCCGGAGGACCAGCTCGACGACGCCGATCTCGCTGCGGCGAGCTGGGCCTTCGCTAACGACCGCGCCGCAGGCCGCGGCTCCGATACCTTGCCGGGCGCCAAGCGGCTGTTCCTGCCGATGCGCACCGGCCGCGGGCTGATCGGTGTCATCGGCATCGACGACGACCGCACCGGGCCGCTCTTGACGCCCGACCAGCGCCGGCTGCTCGACGCGCTGGTCGACCAGGGGGCGCTCGCCATCGAGCGCGTGCTGCTGGTCGAGGACATGGACAAGGTCAAGCGCACCATGGAGCAGGACCGGCTGCGCTCGGCGCTGCTGACCTCGATCTCGCACGATCTCAAGACACCGCTGGCGTCGGTGCTCGGCGCGGCCTCGACGATGCGCGACCTCGCGACACGGCTGTCGGACAAGGAGAAGCTCGACCTGCTCGCCACCGTGATCGACGAGTCCGAGCGGCTCAACCGCTTCATCGCCAATCTGCTCGACATGACCAAGCTCGAGTCCGGCGCCATCGTGCCGAACGCCGCGCTGCACGACATCGGCGAGATCGTCGGCAGCGCGCTGCGGCGCGCGAGCAAGATTCTCGCCGGCCACCACGTCTCGCTCGAGCTCGCCTCCGACCTGCCGATGGTCGAGGTCGATGCCGTGCTGTTCGAGCAGGTGCTGTTCAACCTGCTCGACAATGCCGCCAAATACGCGCCGGCCGACACCGCGATCGCGATCCGCGCGGCGCGCGAGGGCAACTGGGTGGTGCTCGACGTCCGCGACGAGGGCGAGGGCATTCCGGCCGCGGAGGTCGAGCACGTGTTCGACAAGTTCTATCGGGTGCAGAAGGGCGACCAGGTGCGGCCCGGCACCGGGCTTGGGCTGGCGATCTCGCGCGGCTTCATCGAGGCGATGCGCGGCCGCATCTTCGCCGGCAACCGTACCGACCGGCGCGGCGCCGTCCTCACCATCCGCCTGCCGGTGCCGGCGCAGGCCACAGCCATGGATACGGCCGCATGACCGGCGCCCCCATCAAGGTCCTCGCCATCGACGACGAGCCGCCGATCCGCAAGCTGCTGCGGATGGGGCTCGCGACCCAGGGCTACGAGATCCTGGAAGCGCCGAGCGGCAAGGTCGCGCTCGAGAAGCTCGCGGAAGATCCGGCGCTGATCATCCTCGATCTCGGCCTGCCTGACATCGACGGCCACGAGCTCCTGCGCAGCATCCGCGCGCGCAACGAGAGCATTCCGATCGTGGTGCTGTCGAGCCGCGGCGATGAGGCGGGCAAGGTCAAGGCGCTCGACCTCGGCGCCGACGACTACATCACGAAGCCGTTCGGCATGGACGAGCTGCTGGCGCGGCTGCGCGCCGCACTGCGCCATCAATTGCAGGTGCAGGGCGAGCGCCCGGTGTTTCGCACCGGCGAGCTCTCCGTCGATCTCGTCCGCCGCATCGTCAAGGTCGGCGAGCGCGAGATCAAGCTGTCGCCCAAGGAATATGATCTGCTGCGCGTCCTGGTGCAGCACGCCGGCAAGGTGCTGACGCATCGCTTCCTGCTCAAGGAGCTGTGGGACGAATTGACCGACGCGCAATATCTCCGCGTCTATGTGCGCCAGCTGCGCCAGAAGATCGAGACCGATCCGGAGCGCCCGCAATTCGTGCTCACGGAAACCGGCATCGGCTATCGCCTGCGTGCGCCGGATTAGCAGCGGCACGCCGGACCCGTTCGCAGCCGTTCCGGTCAGCGCAGCGCCGCCGTCCGCCGCGTCGCGGCTTGCGCCCGCAGCGGCGCCGGCGCGCGTGCCACTCTGATGATCGATGGTCCCCGGGCAAGCCTTCCGGGTCCGGCCTCGATCATCTGCGCCACAGCGCCGTCGTCGTCGGAGTCGTTTCGGGGCGGGCTGTAGCGGCTCGGGCAGTTCGGCAGGCGCTTCGGCAGGCGGTAGGCGATCTGGTCGCCATCCAGGTAGGTGGACTTGACCATTTGTCCCGCCAGCCCGGACATGGTGTGCAGGGCGACGGGGCCGCCCGATACATAGTAGTCGTAGGCGACGTAGCGGACGCACGACGTGCCCTGTTTTGGCGGCTGCTGGTAGAACTTGCGAAGCGCCTGCAGGACCTCGCGGCTCTGGTAGACGCGATCGATCTCGAGGCCGGCCACATTCTGCGCGTACACGGACTTGTCGACGTAGGATGCGCCGGTGACCGGCGAGGGATCGAACGCAAAGACCTTGGCAATGCGCGGGCGCGAGGGATTGTTGGCGAGCGCGGCAAATTGCGCCAGACCGCCGCCGAGCGAGTGCCCGACCGACACGATCCGCGGAGTCCGCTGCGCCCGCTTGTAACAGTCGAGCGTCGTGATCTTCTTGATGATCGCGTCGATGTTCCGCCGCAACTGCCTGTAGTGATCATCGGCGAGGTAGCCGGTCACCGGATCGAGGTTGGCGACCCAGTCGGAGATCGACAGCGTCGTGCCGCGAAAGGCGATGCTGACCTCGCTGCATGCCGCGCCTTCCTTGTAGGGATAGCGTGTCCGCGCCCAGACCTGGAACGATGGGCCGTTGCCGATGGCGAACGTCCACCGGTCGCGACTGATCGCATTGAGACAGTCGGGATCGTCGTCGAAGCACGACAGATAGCCTTCATGTCCGAATTGGTAGCGCCAGGGTCGAAGGTACTTGGCGGCTTGGGCCTTCACCTCATCGGTGTCGCCGACGTCTCTCAAGGCGACCGCGACATCGGCGCCATCGGGCAGATTCCGCACCGCATTCAGGACGCCGGTGCTTTGATAGGCCGCTGCCGCCTGCAGCGCATAGGGCGCGTAATAGCGGGCGAGTGGAGCCGCGAAGGTGGCGGACACGTAGTTGGCTGAATCGCCGTCGACTTGTGCGGCCGCGGGGGCCGTCGTCGCAGCCAGCAGGAGTGCCGCGACGGCCATGCAGCCCCGGCGCAAAGCAAGGAAATTTCGCACGGAAAAACCCCCAGCTTCAGAACATCGCTAACCCAAATCGATGTGCAGACGTGGCAAGTATCGGACACGAAGCATGCAACTCAAAAGTGTAGTATGGCTCGGGCCGAAGCGCAACGCCATTCAAGCTGTTCGCGAGACGCCGCCCGACCTGCCTCTGAGACGGCCCATCAGGATCGTCGCAATCGCATAGATCGCGAACAGCGCGGCTGCGAGGACGATCCACAGCGGCTGCAGTTCGAGATCCCAGAGCCTGACGGCCGCGTGGGCCTCCTGGACCTCGCTGCCGTAGATCTTGCAGGTGCCGGTCCCGGGGGTGCAGGCCTCCGGTTCAGCCAGTCCCAGCAGCGCCAGTCCGGGGCCGAGGAACGGGAGGAAAGCGAAGATCAGCGTGATCGCGAAGCCGAGCACGAGCCTGCTCGAACGGCGCCGCCATCCCAGGCTGATGATGACCAGACAGCCCGTCAGCCAAAGGCCAAGTCCGGCGAAGAACGCGATCAGCCAGCGGAGCGACGTCGTCGTATGGGTCACGATCAGGCCTGCGCTCAGCTTGAACGCCCAGTTGATGGTGTCGCTGATCCAAGGTGAGTTGAGGCACAAGGTCTGCTGTCCGGGACTGCAGCCCATGATCTTCGCAAAGCCGGCGACGATCCAGATGGCCAGTTCGGGCAGAAACGGAATGACGACCAGCAGGAGAAGGCCGAGCTGGGTCCAGCGTGTTCTCGTACGAGACGTGGCAGTCATGATGATGACCCCGAGTCGCGATCTTATGGTCCGGCGGACGACCGTCGGACGAGGAGCTGTACCTTGTTTATTCGCTGAGAACCAGATGTTCTGAGAAGGTCGGCCGGGGACCACGGAGGCTCCGTCCGGATGGAACGATCGAAACGAGCCAAGATTATCTGGTCGCCAAACAGGAGAATGACCATGGCTCGCAAGTACTCCAAGGGCGCATCCAAAGACGTCGAGCGCGCGATGAAGAAACGCGAGGCCGGGACGCTGAAGAGCGGCGGCTCGGGGCGCAAGGTCAAGAGCCGCAAGCAGGCGATCGCGATCGGCCTGTCCGAGGCCCGTCGCGAAGGCAAGAAGGTGCCGGCCAAGAAGAGCGCGAAATCGTCGGCGAAGAAGACGGCCAAGAAGTCGTCGAGCAAGAAGAGCACGAAGAAAACGACTGGGAAGACGACGAAGAAGAAGTCGTCGAAGAGGAGCTGATAGGCGCTCATCCACACCGTGAGGCGTAGTCGCCACCCACCCTCCGCTGTCGTCCCGGCGCACGCTGGGACCCATAAACCCCAGCGAGATGTGATGGAGCGGGATGTCCGGCCAGTCTTGTCTCACGACGGCCGCCGCGGAGTATGGGTCCCGGCGTGCGCCGGGACGACGGCGGTGGGTGTGGGAGCTGATCGCGTCACATCCGGCATTGGGTCGCCCGGATGCGAGCGTAGCCCGGATGAGCGCAGCGACATCCGGGTTCACGCATGCACCTCGTGAGGCCCCGGATATCGCTGCGCTCATCCGGGCTANCAGACGACCGCCTCACTCACCGCTGTCGTCCCGGCCAACGAGCCGGGACCCATAACCACCGGCCGCTGTGCGGCA
>NZ_CAFJ01000083.1 GCF_000239795.1 Bradyrhizobium sp. STM 3809
GCTCGGCCGCGCGCCGGCACCGGTCGCCGCTGGTCCCGACGAGGATGAAGGTCCGCGCCAGATCCGTCGTGGCCCCGGTGGCGCCGCGCGCCCCGCGCCGCCGCCGAAGACCACCCACAAGCCGGGTCCGCAGAAGCAGCGCGGCCGCCTCACCGTCGTCACCGCGCTGAACGCCGATGACGTCCGCGAGCGCTCGATCGCCTCGTTCCGCCGCCGCACCCAGCGGCTCAAGGGCCACGCCGCCAATGAGCAGAAGGAGAAGCTGGTCCGCGAGGTGACGATCCCGGAGGCGATCACGATCCAGGAGCTGGCGAACCGCATGTCGGAGCGCGCGGTGGACGTGATCCGTCTGCTGATGCGCCAGGGCGCGATGCACAAGATCACCGACGTGATCGATGCCGACACCGCGCAGCTGATCGCCGAAGAGCTCGGCCACACCGTGAAGCGCGTCGCCGCCTCCGACGTGGAAGAGGGCCTGTTCGACGTCGTCGACGATTCGACCGACACCGAGCCGCGCTCGCCGGTCGTCACCGTCATGGGCCACGTCGACCACGGCAAGACCTCGCTGCTCGACGCGCTGCGCCACGCCAACGTGGTCTCGGGCGAAGCCGGCGGCATCACCCAGCATATCGGCGCCTATCAGGTGACCGCGCCGGATAGCGGCAAGAAGATCACCTTCATCGACACGCCCGGCCACGCCGCGTTCACCGCGATGCGCGCCCGCGGCGCCAAGGTCACCGACATCGTCGTGCTGGTGGTCGCGGCCGACGACGGCGTCATGCCGCAGACGATCGAGGCCATCAACCACGCCAAGGCGGCGAAGGTGCCGATGATCGTGGCGATCAACAAGATCGACAAGCCCGACGCCCGGCCCGAGCGCGTCCGCACCGAGCTGCTGCAGCACGAGGTGCAGGTCGAATCGCTCGGCGGCGAGGTCGTCGACGTCGAAGTGTCCGCCAAGAACAAGACCAATCTCGATCGTCTGCTCGAGATGATCGCGCTGCAGGCCGACATCCTCGACCTCAAGACCAATTCGGATCGTCCGGCCGAAGGCACCGTGATCGAGGCCAAGCTCGATCGGGGCCGGGGTCCGGTCGCCACCGTGCTGGTCCAGCGCGGCACCTTGCGGGTCGGCGACATCATCGTCGCCGGCGCCGAGATGGGCCGCGTCCGCGCGCTGATCTCCGACCAGGGCGAGACCCTGCAGGAGGCCGGTCCGTCGGTGCCGGTCGAGGTGCTCGGCTTCAACGGTCCGCCGGAAGCCGGCGATCGTCTCGCCGTGGTCGAGAACGAAGCCCGCGCCCGCCAGGTCACGAGCTATCGTGCGCACCAGAAGCGCGAGAATGCCGCCGCCTCGATCTCCGGCATGCGCGGCTCGCTTGAGCAGATGATGTCGCAATTGAAGACGGCGGGCCGCAAGGAATTCCCGCTGGTCATCAAGGCCGACGTGCAGGGTTCGCTGGAAGCCATTCTCGGCTCGCTGGAGAAGCTCGGCACCGAGGAGGTCGCCGCCCGCATCCTGCATGCCGGCGTCGGCGGCATCAGCGAATCCGACGTCACGCTGGCCGAAGGCTTCAACGCCGCGATCATCGGCTTCTCCGTTCGCGCCAACAAGGAAGCCGCCGCGCTCGCCAAGCGCAACGGCATCGAGATCCGCTACTACAACATCATCTACGACCTCGTGGATGACGTGAAGAAGGCGATGAGCGGCCTGCTCGCGCCGACGCTGCGCGAAACCATGCTCGGCAATGCGCAGATCCTCGAGGTGTTCAATATCTCCAAGGTCGGCAAGGTGGCCGGCTGCCGCGTCACCGACGGCACCGTCGAGCGCGGCGCCAATGTCCGCCTGATCCGCGACAACGTCGTGGTTCACGAGGGCAAGCTGTCGACCCTGAAGCGCTTCAAGGACGAGGTGAAGGAAGTGCAGGCCGGCCAGGAATGCGGCATGGCCTTCGAGAACTACGGCGACATGCGTGTCGGCGACGTCATCGAATGTTATCGCGTGGAGACCATTCAGCGCTCGCTGTAAGTCCGAATCCTACAGAGCGCGCTGTCATTCGAGCGAGCAGCGATTCCGTGTTTCAGCGGAATCGCTGCGGAGCTTGAACTTAACCAAGCGTCGTTGAACTCAATCAGAATGATCCGCTCGCCCGCGCTCGCGCCGGGCGATGATCCGTTGGATTTTTTGCAAAATGCCTCGTCATCATCAGAGAGGAAGCGCAGCTTCCGGCGGCTCGCAGCGACAGCTGCGCGTGGCCGAGACGGTGCGCCACGCTGTCGCCGACATTCTCAGCCATGGTAGCGCGCACGACCCGGACCTCGAGGGACACATCATTACGGTGCCCGAAGTCCGCATGTCGCCCGATCTCAAGCTTGCAACGATCTACATCATGCCGCTCGGCGGACGCGACACTGACGTCGTGCTCGCGGCGCTGGAGCGCAACAAGAAGTTCCTGCGCGGCGAGGTCGCGCGGCGCGTTAACCTGAAATTTGCACCTGACGTCCGCTTCCGCGTCGACGAACGATTCGACGAAGCGGAACGGATCGAGAAATTACTGCGAACACCTGCGGTGCAGAGAGATCTCAATTCGGATTCGGAAGAGAGCTGATGACCATTCCCCCCGAAACCGGCACTGTCGAGTCGCCGAACACCGATGCGATCGCCGTCAACGTGAAAAAAAATCACGCCGCCGACGGGCGTCCGCGCGACAACAATGATCCGCGCCACAAGCAGCACAGGGGCAATCAGCCGCGCCGCGACCGTCGCGACGTTCATGGCTGGGTCGTCCTGGACAAGCCGATCGGCATGACCTCGACGCAGGCCGTCGCGGTCGCCAAGCGCCTGTTCCAGGCCAAGCGCGCTGGCCATGCCGGCACGCTGGATCCGCTCGCCTCGGGCGGGCTGCCGATCGCACTGGGCGAGGCGACCAAGACCGTTCCGTTCGTGATGGACGGCCGCAAGCGCTATCGCTTCACCGTCGCCTGGGGTGCGGAGCGCGATACCGACGACACCGAGGGCCGGGTCGTCCAGACCAGCGAGAAACGGTCGGATGTCACCGCGATCCGCGCGCTGCTGCCGCAATTTACCGGCCGGATCGAGCAGACCCCGCCGCGCTATTCCGCGATCAAGATCCAGGGCGAGCGCGCCTATGACCTAGCCCGCGACGGCGAGGTGGTCGAGCTGCAGCCGCGCCCGGTCGAGATCCACGAACTGACCCTCGTGGACCAGCCCGATGCCGACCACTCGGTGTTCGAGGCCGAATGCGGCAAGGGAACCTATGTCCGGGCCCTGGCCCGCGACATGGGCCGGCTTCTCGGCTGCTACGGCCATATCAGCGCGCTCCGGCGCACCCTGGTCGGCCCGTTTACCGAGAACGACATGATTCCGCTGGAACAACTGGAGGCTTTGTGCAATAGAGCCGCGTCCGGTGAGGGAAGCCTTGCCGACGCACTGCTGCCCGTTGAGACCGCGCTGGACGACATCCCGGCACTGGCCGTCACGCGGGCGGATGCGGCAAGGCTCCACCGGGGCCAGGCCGTCTTGTTGCGCGGACGGGATGCGCCCCAGAGTAGCGGCACAGTCTATGTCACGGTCGCAGGCCGCCTTCTGGCGCTTGCCGAAATTGGCAATGGCGAACTCATCCCCAAGCGCGTGTTCAACCTGACCGGACTGACTGCCAGCTCCGGTCGCAACGAGAGAGATTGACGATGTCGATTACCGCAGAGCGCAAGGCGGAAATCATCGAGGCGAATGCCACCAAGGCCGGCGACACCGGCTCCCCTGAAGTGCAGGTTGCGATCCTGTCGGAGCGCATCAACAACCTGACCGGCCATTTCAAGACTCACGGCAAGGACAACCACTCCCGCCGCGGCCTCCTGAAGCTGGTCTCGACCCGCCGTTCGCTGCTCGACTATCTGAAGAAGAACGACGAGGCGCGTTACAAGGCGCTGCTCGAGAAGCACAACATCCGTCGTTGAGCTTCGCCTTGGAGTGAGCGCGCGCGAGTTCGCGCGCGTGATGGCATGATCCCGAGGACGTCGCTTGTAGCGGCGTTCGTGAATCCGGGATCATGCGGTCTGGCGGGACACCGGAAAGAAGCGGATACGCTTCATATGCCGGTCCGGCGCAGGCCGTACAGTACGCCTCAGCAGCAATCCGGCCGCTGGGCGTGACGGGCAAGGTGCCCGTACGACGAGAAGGATGGACGCCATCCGAAATAAGAAAACCATGGCAGGATCGCAGGGCGCTGATCGCAATCCAGCGCCCTGCCATCTTGCGCATGGTTTTTTTGTTTTGGGGGGTCTGCCTTCGCTCATCCTATGAAAGAAGATACCCATGTTTACCAAGCATTCCGTCGAGATCGACTGGGGTGGACGTCCCCTCAAGCTGGAAACCGGCAAGATCGCGCGCCAGGCTGACGGCGCCGTCGTCGCCACCTATGGCGAGACCGTCGTGCTGGCGACCGTCGTCGCCGCCAAGTCGCCGCGCGACGGCGTCGACTTCCTGCCGCTGACCGTCGACTATCAGGAAAAGGCCTACGCTGCGGGGCGCATTCCCGGCGGCTATTTCAAGCGCGAGGGCCGTCCGACCGAGAAGGAGACGCTGGTCTCCCGCCTGATCGACCGTCCGATCCGCCCGCTGTTCGTCGATGCCTGGCGCAACGAGACCCAGGTGATCGTGACCACCCTGTCGCACGACATGGAGAACGATCCGGACATCCTGGCGATGGTCGCCGCCTCCGCCGCGCTCACGCTGTCCGGCGTGCCGTTCAAGGGCCCGATCGGCGCCGCCCGCGTCGGCTTCGCCAATGACGAATACATCCTCAATCCGACCCTCGACGAAATGGCCGACACCCAGCTCGACCTGGTCGTCGCCGGCACCTCGGACGCCGTTCTGATGGTCGAATCGGAGGCCAAGGAGCTCAACGAGGACATTATGCTCGGCGCGGTGATGTTCGGTCACCGTCACTTCCAGCCGGTCATCAACGCGATCATCGAGCTCGCCGAGAAGGCCGCCAAGGAGCCGCGCGACGTCGCGATCATCGACAACAGCGCGATCGAGAAGGAAATGCTCGGCATTGCCGAGCAGGACCTGCGCAAGGCCTATGCGATCCCGGTGAAGCAGGAGCGCTACGCCGCCGTCGGCGCGGTCAAGGAAAAGGTGATGGCGCACTTCTTCCCGGAAGGTGCCGAGCCGAAATACGAGAAGCTCCGCGTCGCCGACGTGTTCAAGGAGCTCGAGGCCAAGATCGTCCGCTGGAACATCCTCGACACCGGCCGCCGCATCGACGGCCGCGACGTCAAGACGGTCCGCAACATCGTCTGCGAAGTCGGCGTGCTGCCGCGCGCCCACGGCTCGGCGCTGTTCACCCGCGGTGAGACCCAGGCGCTGGTCGTGACCACGCTCGGCACCGGCGAGGACGAGCAGTACATCGACGCGCTGTCGGGAACGTACAAGGAAACGTTCCTGCTGCACTACAACTTCCCGCCCTACTCGGTCGGCGAGACCGGCCGCCTCGGCGGCACCAAGCGTCGCGAGATCGGCCATGGCAAGCTGGCCTGGCGCGCGATCCACCCGGTGCTGCCGCCGCATCACGAGTTCCCCTACACCACGCGCGTGGTCTCGGAGGTGACGGAGTCCAACGGCTCGTCCTCGATGGCCACCGTCTGCGGCTCGTCGCTGGCGCTGATGGATGCCGGCGTGCCGCTGAAGCGGCCGACCGCGGGCATCGCGATGGGCCTGATCCTGGAAGGCAGCCGCTACGCGGTTCTGTCGGACATTCTCGGCGACGAGGACCATCTCGGCGACATGGACTTCAAGGTCGCGGGCACCGAGAGCGGCATCACCTCGCTGCAGATGGACATCAAGATCGAGGGCATCACCGAGGAGATCATGCGCGTGGCGCTCGGCCAGGCGCGTGAGGGCCGCATCCACATCCTGGGCGAGATGTCCAAGGCGCTGACGGCGGCGCGCGCCGAGCTCGGCGAATACGCGCCGCGCATCGAGACCTTCAAGATCCCGACCGACAAGATCCGCGAAGTGATCGGCACCGGCGGCAAGGTGATCCGCGAGATCGTCGAGAAGACCGGCGCCAAGGTCAACATCGAGGACGACGGCACCGTGAAGGTCGCCTCCAGCGACGGCGAGGCGATGAAGGCCGCCATCAAGTGGATCAAGTCGATCGCCTCCGATCCGGAGGTCGGCCAGATCTATGACGGCACCGTCGTCAAGGTGATGGAGTTCGGCGCCTTCGTGAACTTCTTCGGCACCCGCGACGGCCTCGTGCACATCTCGCAGCTCGCCGACAAGCGCGTGCAGAAGACGTCCGACGTCGTCAAGGAAGGCGACAAGGTCAAGGTCAAGCTGCTCGGCTTCGACGACCGCGGCAAGACCCGGCTGTCGATGAAGGTCGTCGACCAGACCACCGGCGAGGACCTCGAGGCCAAGCAGAAGGCGGACGCCGCCGACGCTCCGCGCGAGGCCGCCGGCGAGTAAGCCGCGCATCTCTTCCGACAGAGACCAAAGGGCGGCCTTCGAGCCGCCCTTTTTTTGGCTCGCCGGTCCCTCCGCGTCATTCGAGCGAAACGAAGCAATCCGGGATCGCGCAAGCGACTCTGGATCGCTTCGTCGCGTTGCTCCTCGCAATGACGGGGGAGAGAGCTTACGTTCGCATCTGCGTGCTGGAGGCTCGTATCCGATGTCCGAGACGATCATCCGTTTAGCAAGGCCGGACGAATACGACGCCATCGCGAAAATCTGGATGGAGAGCTGGTGCTCGACCGGGTTGGAAAGTCCCAGCGAAAAGCTCCTGACCTATCTCCGGGAGCGCGTGCCGAGGGAGGTGGCGGGCGGCTGGAGCCTGTACGTCGCCGATGACGGCGGCGCGCTTGCGGCGATGCTGGCTGTCAACATTGAGCGGCTCTATCTCGACCAGCTGATGATCGCGCCCGCCTATCAAGGCCGCTCGCTCGGCCGCCGCCTGCTCGCCTTCACCCGCGACATGCTACCCGACGAGATCTGGCTGCGCTGCGCCGAGGGCAACGCGAAGGCTTGGCGCTGGTACGAACGGGAAGGCTTTGTGCTGGAGAAGACGGAAGCGGACCCGGTGCACGGCCGGATGATGAAGTACTACCGCTGGAAGCGGGGATGCCCATAGGGCGGATGCTCCCGACAGGCCTGCGCGGTGACGCTGATGGCTGGAAGCCGCTTGCCGCGATACAACATCCGCCACAGTCTCATGCGGTCCGGCCTCTCGCCGGACTCCATGTCCCGGCCTCCGCCCTCCTGATTAGTCCTACTCCGCCTTGAGGTCCTCGGGACGCGGCATCGAGATCACGTTGTAGCCGGAGTCCACATAGTGGATCTCACCGGTCACGCCGCCGGAGAGGTCCGACAGCAGGTAGAGCGCGGAACCACCGAGTTCCTCCAGCGTCACGCCGCGGCCGAGCGGCGAGTGCTTCTGCTGGAATGCGAACATGAAGCGGGCATCGCCGATGCCGGAGCCGGCCAGCGTGCGCACCGGACCGGCCGAGATGGCGTTGACGCGGATCGCGCGACGGCCGTAGTCGGCGGCGAGATAGCGCACCGAGGCCTCGAGCGCGGCCTTGGCGACGCCCATCACGTTGTAGTTCGGCATCACGCGGTTGGAGCCGTCGAAGGTCAGCGTGATCATGCTGCCGCCGCTCTCCGGCATCAGCTCGGCGGCGCGCTTGGCGATCTCGGTGAAGGAGAAGCAGGAGATCAGCATGGTGCGCGAGAAGTTCTCGCGCGAGGTGTCGGCGTAGCGGCCCTTGAGCTCGTTCTTGTCGGAGAAGGCGACGGCATGGACGATGAAGTCGAGCCCGCCCCAGGCCTCGCGCAGGGCCGCAAAGACGCTGTCGACGCTGGCGATGTCCTCGACGTCGCAGGGCAGCACATGCTTGACGCCGAGTTCGTCGGCGAGCGGACGCACGCGCTTGCCGAGCGCATCGCCCTGATAGGTGAAGGCCATCTCGGCGCCGTGCGCAGCCAGCGTCTTGGCGATGCCCCAGGCGATCGAATGGTCGTTGGCGATGCCCATGACCAGACCGCGCTTGCCTGCCATCAGACCCTGCATGCTCACTCTCCTTCGTCATGCCGGGGCCCGCCCAGCCAAGATGATCGTCAGGGTCCGGCGACGCCGATGGCCGGACCTCGGTGCGAAGATGTTTCGCGCTGCTGTCCGGCTCGCGCCGAGGAACCCGTGCTGCTGGAAATCTTAGGCGTCGAGGTGCTTGAAGACCAGCGTCGCGTTGGTGCCGCCGAAGCCGAACGAGTTCGACAGGACGGTGCCGAGCTTGGCATTGTCGATGCGCTTGCGCACGATCGGCATGTCCGCGAACACCGGATCGAGTTCGGTGATGTTGGCGCTCTCGCAGATGAAGCCGTTCTTCATCATCAGCAGCGAGTAGATCGCCTCCTGCACGCCGGTGGCGCCGAGCGAGTGGCCGGTCAGCGCCTTGGTGGCCGCGATCGGCGGGCACTTCTCGCCGGAGCCGAACACCTTGCGGATCGCCTCGATCTCCGGCGGATCGCCGGCCGGCGTCGAGGTCGCGTGCGGATTGATGTAGTCGATCCTGGTCTTCACCGTCGACAGTGCCATCTGCATGCAGCGTTCGGCGCCCTCGCCCGACGGCGCGACCATGTCGTAGCCGTCCGAGGTCGCGCCATAGCCGACGATCTCGCCATAGATTTTCGCACCGCGCGCCTTGGCGCGCTCGAGCTCCTCGAGCACCAGGACGCCGGCGCCGCCGGCGATCACGAAGCCGTCGCGGCTGACGTCATACGGACGCGAGGCGGTCGCGGGCGTCTCGTTGTGCTTGGACGACATCGCGCCCATCGCATCGAACAGCACCGAGAGAGTCCAGTCGAGCTCCTCGCAGCCGCCGGCGAACATCACGTCCTGCTTGCCGTACTGGATCATTTCATAGGCATTGCCGATGCAATGGTTCGACGTCGCGCAGGCCGAGGAGATCGAGTAGTTGACGCCCTTGATCTTGAACCAGGTCGCGAGCGTTGCCGACGCCGTCGACGACATCGCCTTCGGCACTGCGAAAGGTCCGACGCGCTTGGGGCCCTTGGTGCGGGTGATGTCGGCGGCCTCGACCAGCGTGCGCGTCGACGGGCCGCCCGAGCCCATGATGATGCCGGTCCTGACATTGGACACGTCGGTCGGCTCCAGGCCGGAATCGAGGATCGCCTGCTCCATCGCGACGTGATTCCACGCCGCGCCCTCGCCGAGGAAACGCATCGCGCGGCGGTCGACCACCTCGGCGGGATTCAGCGTCGGCGCGCCTTGCACCTGCGAACGGAAACCAAGCTCGGCATATTTCTCAGCACGGGAGATGCCGGACTTCGCCTCGTACAGGCTCGCCAGCACCTCCTGGGTGTTGTTGCCGATCGACGAGACGATGCCCATGCCCGTGATGACGACCCGCCTCATGATGTCCGCCTCGCCTTGCTCGTGTGTTTTGTTGCAGTCACGCCTGCTGCACTGTCTGTGGTCGCAACCCGCCGGTTCAAGACGGCGCGGCGCCCTGCTTGAACAGACCGACCTTCAGGTCCTTGGCGCGATAGATAATCTCGCCATCCATCGAAAGCCACCCGTCGGCGATGCCGAGCACGAGCTTTGAGCGCATCACGCGCTTGATGTCGACGTTGTACACAACCTTGCTGGCGGTCGGCAGAACCTGGCCGGAGAATTTCAGGTCACCCAGGCCGAGCGCGCGGCCGCGGCCTGCGCCACCGGTCCAGCCGAGGAAAAAGCCGACCATCTGCCACATCGCATCCAGGCCGAGGCAGCCGGGCATCACCGGATCGTTCTTGAAATGGCAGCCGAAGAACCAGAGATCCGGCTTGACGTCGAGCTCGGCGCGCACGACGCCCTTGCCGAATTCGCCGCCGGTCTCGGCGATCTCGGTGATGCGATCGAACATCAGCATCGGCGGCAGCGGCAGCTGCGCGTTGCCGGGACCGAACAGCTCCCCGCGGCCGCAGGCCAGCAGGTCCTCGTATTCATAACTGCCGCGCCGATCCAGCATGCCTGATGAGCCTTTCTCAACGATCCCCGGTGGAAGATTTGGCGCGCGACATGCCCCTTCGCGCGTCGACCCGTTCATGCGCCGTTTCGCCGTCCGGCCATACCGTCGACTGGCCGGCGCCCCAGACCAGGCAGTTCGATGGCGCCGACGGCCGAAGCGGCCAGCAGCGCCCGCCATGGCAGGTCAAATCGGGTCCGCGCGCTCTCTAACATAGGGGATTGCGGCGTCAATGCGCGTATCCAGCTAAATCGGCGCGGGGCGCCGACACGCAATTGCGCCGGGCAGCAGATGCAGTTTAGGGTCGTTCTAGATAGGGTAGTTGCGATAAGCTTGCATCTGATGGGGTTTCTTCCTATATCAAATCCAGTCGGTGTGAAGATTTCGGTGCATGACGTGGATGCCAGCAACAATGCCTCGATGAGTGGTCACGACCGCGCCGGTCCTGATGGGCTGGGCACGGGCCGGCAGCCTGCGCTCAACGGCTGCCCGTGGCACGACGTCAATGAAATGCTGCAGACCGCCGGTTTGCGTCCGACGCGGCAACGCATGGCGCTGGGCTGGCTGCTGTTCGGCAAGGGCGCGCGGCATCTGACGGCGGAAATGCTGTACGAGGAAGCGACGCTCGCCAAGGTTCCGGTGTCGCTGGCGACGGTCTACAATACGCTCAATCAGCTGACCGACGCCGGGCTGCTGCGCCAAGTCAGTGTCGACGGTACCAAGACCTATTTCGATACCAACGTCACCGCTCACCACCACTTCTATCTCGAGAACAACCACGAGCTGGTGGACATTCCGGACCAGCATCTGGCGCTGTCGAAGCTGCCGGAGGCGCCGGAGGGTTACGAGATCGCCCGGATCGACATGGTCGTCCGGCTGCGCAAGAAGCGCTGAACCAGAACACAATCGTTAACGTCACCGATGCCCGCGCCGCTCGCGGGCATTTTCATGTCGGCAACACGTCCAGGCGGCGGCCGGCAGAGCCGGCGCGCCGATGACGTCAGTTCACCTGCTCGTCGGCGTAGACGCCCCACAGCCGCTGCTGCTGGATCCAGCCCTCGAAACCATTGCCGAGCACGCGGCACCAGCCATTGGTGCACTTCTTCACCTGCGCGACGACACCGGCCTGCAGCCGCGCGGTCACCGCGCTGGTCTGGTCGGCGCTGTCGTAGATCGGCGCGAGATCATCCTTGTTCTTCATGGTCACGACCGCCGTTCGGCGTCCGGACAGCAGGGAGTGGTAGACCCAGCCCTCCGACCCCTCGGAATCGCGCACCCGCCGCCAGTTCTCGTACTCCGCAGTGATCTCCACCGGCAGGCCGGAGCGCGTGTAGACCCAGGCCACGTCATTGTCCTTGGTCGGACCGGCGCGGACGTTCACATGATCCGATTTCAGGCTGACATAGCGCGGCACCGGCAGGCCGCTGGTGGTGAGAACCGAATCCTTGGCCACGGCGCCGGTGCTGACCGAACCGTGGAGCAGACTGGCGCAGAAAACTGCGGCGACGATTGCGACTGCACCGAGACGTCCCGACACGCTTGAACTCAACTCACTCTCCCTCGCAAGGATCGACGCGTGGTCGCGTCCATGATCCTTTCGCCCGATCCCCATCGAACCGCCGGGCTGCCCCCCTTCGTGCACAGAGAGGGCTTGCCGCAGCGCAGGTCCCGACCCGCCGTTGGCTTCTTGTCTTGGCCCGGCCTTCTGCTAGACAGGACCAAACACAAGCGGCCAGGAAGCGCCTGAGAATCGCTCGCGGAGCCCTGTCAGGGACGGATCGGCCACCTGCGTGATCCGACACGACCAGTCCAGGGAAACGCCGCTCTCAGACGACGACGGTAGTTTCGGCGAACCCGGTTAATGAGGTCTGAAGGATCTCATGAGAGCAGCACATGTCAGCTAGGAAAAAGCCCCTCGTCGTGGTGACACGCAAGCTGCCGGACTCGGTCGAGACCCGCATGCGCGAGCTGTTCGACGCCAGGCTCAATCTCGACGACGAGCCGATGAGCCAGGACCAGCTGGCCGACGCCGTGCGCACCGCGGAGGTGCTGGTTCCCACCGTCACCGACCACATCTCGGCCGACATCCTCAATCAGCCCGACTGCAAGCTGCGCATGATCGCCAATTTCGGCAATGGCGTCGACAACATCGATGTCGCCGCGGCGGTGGCGCGCGGCATCACCGTCACCAACACGCCGAAGGTCCTCACCGAGGACACCGCCGACATGACCATGGCGCTGATCCTCGCGGTGCCGCGGCGGCTGATCGAGGGCGCGTCGGTGCTCACCGAGGGCAAGAACTGGGCGGGTTGGTCGCCGACCTGGATGCTCGGCCACCGCATCGGCGGCAAGCGCCTGGGCATCATCGGCATGGGCCGCATCGGCCAGGCGGTGGCGCGGCGCGCCCGCGCCTTCGGCCTGCAGATCCACTATCACAACCGCCGCCCGGTGGCGCCCGTCATCGCCGACGAGCTCGGCGCCACCTACTGGGAGAGCCTCGACCAGATGCTGGCGCGGATGGACATCATCTCGGTGAACTGTCCGCACACGCCGGCGACCTTCCATCTGTTGTCGGCACGCCGCCTCAAGCTGATCCGCAAGGACGCCTACATCGTCAACACCGCGCGCGGCGAGGTGATCGACGAGGAGACGATGACGCGGCTGATCGAAGCCGGCGACATCGCCGGCGCCGGCCTCGACGTGTTCGAGCACGAGCCCGCGGTGAATCCGCGACTGGTGCGGCTGGCGAAGGCCGGCAAGGTGACCCTGCTGCCGCACATGGGCTCGGCGACGATCGAGGGCCGCGTCGAGATGGGCGAGAAGGTCATCATCAATATCAAGACCTTCCTCGACAACCACCGCCCGCCGGACCGCGTGCTGCCGAGCATGCTGTAGGCCGAGCCGGCCGCTCCACACTCGGTGTCGTCCCGGCCTTGAGCCGGGACCCAGACCGCCAGGGTGTGGTTTGAGGCACGCTGGTGATTGGCTTTTCTCCCAGCATGACCGCCGCGGAGTATGGGTCCCGGCTCAAGGCCGGGACGACGGCGGCGTGTGTGGTGACGGGCTGGACTCAAGCCCGCACATCACTTCCGGTGCGCGCTGAGATCCGCAATCACCGGTCCGTCGCCATTCAATGGATTCGCCGGGTCGCGGCCATAGCGCAGCGTCTCGAAGCGCATGGTGCGCGCGTCCAGCATCAGCAGTCGTCCGACCAGGCCCTCGCCGAAGCCGACGATCTCGCGGATCGCCTCCAGCGCCATCATCGAGCCGAGCATGCCGGCCAGCGCACCCATCACGCCGGCTTCTGCGCAGGCCGGCACGGTGCCGGGCGGCGGCGGCTCCGGGAACAGGCATCGATAGGTCGGATTGAAGGCGCCCTTGTCGTTCCTCTCATGCGCGCGGATCGTCGTGAGCGACGCATCGAAGGTGCCGAGCGCACCTGTGATCAGCGGCTTCTTCGCCAGGAAGCACGCATCGGAGGCGAGATAGCGGGTGTCGAAATTGTCGGACCCGTCGAGCACGAGATCATAGCCGCCGATGAGCTCCAGTGCATTGTCGGCGTTGAGCCAGGTCCGGTGCGCGACGACGCCGACATGCGGATTTAGCGCATTGATACGCTCCGCCGCGCTGTCGACCTTCGGACGACCGATATCGGGCGTCGCGTGGATGACCTGGCGCTGCAAATTCGACAGCGACACCACGTCGTCATCGACCACGCCGATGGTGCCGATCCCGGCGGCGGCGAGGTACATCAGCGCCGGCGCGCCGAGGCCGCCTGCACCGATCACCAGCACTGCCGCGCGCTTCAGCGCTGCCTGACCTGGACCGCCGACATCGCGCAGCACGATATGGCGCGCGTAGCGTTCCACTTCCTCATCGCTCAGCATCGTCACGAACGCCCCTTCCGCTGCCGGATCGCTGTCAGCCGATCAAGGAGACCACGGGTCTCCGCGCTGAACCCTCGCCGGATTGTGACCGACCAAGCAGATGTGCTTATTTACGTCAGCGGCAAGAGCAGCGGGATTTGTCATGAGACGGCTGGCCACGGCAACCTTCATCTGCGCGGTCGCTGCGTGCGCGCCCGCCGAGGCCCAGACGACGCCGACACAGGGCGTGCTGCCGGGCGCCAAGCCCAAGCCGGTGGCGACCCAGGCCGTGCGGCCCGGCGTGCAGGCGCCGGCCGACACGGCCAACGGGATGAGCCAGGCCGAGCGGCTGTCGCTGCAGTCCGATCTCGCCTGGGTCGGCCAGTACAATGGCGCGATCACCGGCGACGTCAGCGAACGCATGGTCAATGCGATCAAGGATTACCAGAAGCTCAAGGGCGGCAAGCCGACCGGCGTGCTCAATCCGCAGGAGCGCGCCGTGCTCGCCGACACCGCGCGCCGCAAGCAGGAGGGCGTCGGCTGGAAGCTCGTGACCGAGCCGACCAGTGGCGCACGCCTGGGTATTCCGACCAAGCTGGTGCCGCAGCAGACCACCGATTCCAACGGCTCGAAATGGAGCTCGCCGACCGGCACCGTGCAGGTCGTGCTGTCGCGGCGCAAGGAGGCCAACCCGACCACCGCAGCGCTCGCCGACCGCGAGAAGAAGGAGCCCGGCCGCACTGTCGACTACAGCGTGGTCAAGCCGGATTTCTTCGTGCTGTCGGGCCTGCAGAACCTGAAGAAGTTCTACATCCGCGGCACCTTCAAGGGCGACGAGGTGCGCATCCTGACCATCCTGTACGACCAGGCCACCGAGAACACGGTCGAGCCGGTCGTGATCGCGATGTCCTCCGCTTTCACGGCGTTTCCGGCGGCGGCGTTGGCCGCTCAACCGGCGCCTCGTCGCAGCGTCGACTATGGCACCGGCATCGTCGCGAGCACGGACGGCGTCATCATCGCCGATCGCGAGGTGACCGACGCTTGCGTGGCCATCACCATTCCCGGCTTCGGCCATGCCGAGCGGGTGGCCGAGGACAAGGAGCGCGGGCTGGCGCTGCTGCGCATCTATGGTGCGCGCGGCCTCAAGCCCCTGGCATTGTCGGGCGGCGTGGCGAAATCATCCGTCGAGATCGTCGGCATCGCCGATCCGCAGAGCCAGGGCGGCGGCGGCGCCATCAGCGTCGTGAAGGCGCAGCTTGGCGGCAATGGCGGCAGCGACGTGTCGCTCGCGCCGGCGCCGGGACTGGGCTTCTCCGGCGCGGCCGCGCTGGACGGCGATGGCAAATTTGCCGGCGTGACCCTGCTGAAGCCCGGCGTGCTCGCCGGCACCGCTGTCGTGCCGTCGTCCCAGGTCGTCCTGGTGAGCGCCGACGCGGTGCGCGGCTTCCTGTCCGCGCAGGGCGTCAAGGCGGACGGCACCTCGCTCGACGTCAAGGCCGCGACGCTGCGCGTGATCTGCGTGCGCAAATAGCGTCGTCCGCACGCCGCACCGCGCACTGCAGCGCGGCAG
>NZ_CAFJ01000082.1 GCF_000239795.1 Bradyrhizobium sp. STM 3809
TTCGGCCTGGTCGGCTACTGGCTCATCAAGCACGATTTCGAGCCGGCGCCGCTGCTGCTCGGCATGGTGCTGGGTCCGCTGATGGAGGAGAATCTGCGCCGGGCGCTGCTGATCTCGCGCGGCGACTGGTCGGTGTTCGTGACGCGACCGCTGTCGGCGGTGCTGCTGGCGATCGCGGCGGGGCTCCTGGTGCTCGCGGTGCTGCCGACGCTCCGCCGCAAACGCGACGAGGTGTTCGTCGAAAGCGAAGGCTGACCTGCGTCGGCACGCCGCAGCCGCAAGTCGAATCGACCTCGGACAAGGCGCTGTGATCTAGCTATCACCAGCGCAAGGCCCGCAGCGAAGCGGGCGCCGAGGGAGGGATCTGATGAGCTGGTGCAGTCGTGCACGTTCGATCGCTTGGCTGGCGACGATCGCCGGCGTGGTTGCCGGACTAGGACTGGGGGTGTCGACGACACCCGCGAAGGCACAGAATTATCCGACGCGCAGCATCACGATGATCGTGCCGTTCGCGGCCGGCGGCCCGACCGACGTCATTGCGCGCATCGTCACCGCGCACATGGCGCAGACGCTGGGCCAGAGCATCATCATCGAGAATGTCGTCGGCGCCGGCGGCACAACCGCGACCGCGCGTGCGGCGCGCGCCGCCAATGATGGCTACACCCTGATCACCGGCCACATGGGCACCCATGCCGCCGCGGTGCCGCTCTATCCGAATCTTGCCTATCACCCGGAGCGCGACTTCGAGCCGGTCGCGCTGCTCGCCGGCACGCCGATCCTGATCCTGGCGCGCAAGGACTTCGCGCCGAAGGACACCGGGGAGTTCGTCGACTATCTCAAGGCCAACAGCGAGAAGGCCAACGCCGCGCATGCCGGCGTCGGCTCGGTCTCGCACGTGTCGTGCCAGCTTCTGAACTCGATCCTGGACGTCAAGCCGGTCGGCGTGCCGTTCAACGGCACGGGCCCTGCGATGAATGCGCTGGTCGCCGGCCAAGTCGACTACATGTGCGACCAGATCGTCAACGCTGTGCCGCAGATCAATGCCGGCACCATCAAGGCCTATGCAATCGCCACGGCCGAGCGCAATCCGGCGCTGCCCAACGTTCCGACCACGGCCGAGGCCGGACTGCCCAAGTTCCAGGCCCAGGCCTGGAACGCGATCTTCGCGCCCAAGGGCACGCCGCCCGCGATCCTGGCCAAGCTGAACGCGGCGGCCGCCAAGGCGCTCGACGACGAGGGCGTCCGCAAGCGCCTGCTGGAGCTCGGCAGCGTGATCCCGGCGCCGGCCGACCGGACGCCCGAGGCGCTGGCGGCGCTGGTGAAAAGCGAGGTCGCCAAATGGAGCGCGGTGCTCAAGCCGGCGAGCTAGCGGGCGCGGCCAGGTTCGGAGCCGGGAAGGGCGGGGCGGAACGAGGTTCCGCCCTTGCCATTTGCAGCGGCGATCGACACTTTTCGGGGTATAATTGCCCGGACGAGCCGACTCGCCGCTAGGGCAGGACGGTCGTCGCCGCTACATTCGCCGCCTTCCGCGAGGGGCCGCCGTCACGAACCATGCACCAATATCACGACCTGCTCGAACGCATCCTGTCCGACGGCGCGCAGAAGCACGACCGCACCGGCACCGGCACCCTGTCGGTGTTCGGCCACCAGATGCGCTTCGATCTCGCCGCCGGCTTCCCGATGGTCACCACCAAGCGGCTGCCGCTGAAGGCGATCGTGCACGAGCTGCTGTGGTTTCTGAAGGGCGACACCAACATCAAATATCTGCACGACCACGGAGTCACCATCTGGGACGAGTGGGCCGATGCCAACGGCGATCTCGGTCCCGTCTACGGCTACCAGTGGCGCTCCTGGCCCACGCCGGACGGCGGCCAGATCGACCAGATCAGCAATGTCGTCGACATGATCCGGCGCAACCCGGATTCGCGCCGGCTGATCGTCACCGCGTGGAATCCGGCCGACGTCGAGAAGATGGCGCTGCCACCGTGCCACTGCCTGTTCCAGTTCTACGTGGCCAACGGCAGGCTGTCCTGCCAGCTCTATCAGCGCTCGGCCGACGTCTTCCTCGGCGTGCCCTTCAACATCGCCTCCTATGCGTTGCTCACCATGATGGTGGCGCAGGTCACCGGCCTGAAGCTCGGCGAGTTCGTGCACTCCTTCGGCGACGTGCACCTCTACTCCAACCATGTCGAGCAGGCCCGCCTGCAGCTGACCCGCACGCCCCGGCCGCTGCCGACCATGACGCTCAATCCCGACGTCAAGGACATCTTCGCCTTTCGCTACGAGGATTTTGCGCTCGCCGGCTACGATCCGCATCCGCACATCAAGGCCGAGGTCGCGGTCTAGCGCATGCCGGTCACGATCCGCAGCGCCCGGCCTGCCGACAGCGGCATCGTGTTCGCGCTGATCCGCGAGCTCGCCGACTACGAGAAGCTCTCGCATGAGGTCGTCGCCTCCGAGGCCGACATCGCCTCCGCCCTGTTCTGCGATCACCCGACGCTGTTCTGCGATCTCGCCGAGTGGAACGGCGCCGTCGCCGGCTTCGCGGTCTGGTTCGTCAACTTCTCGACCTTCGCCGGCAAGCCCGGCATCTATCTCGAGGACCTGTTCGTGCGGCCGGTGTTCCGCCGCAACGGCATCGGCCAGGCGCTGCTCGGCCATCTCGCCCGCACCTGCGTGGAGAAAGGCTGGGCGCGGCTGCAATGGTCGGTGCTCGACTGGAATGCGCCGTCGATCACCTTCTACAAATCGCTCGGCGCCGAGATGCTCGACGAGTGGAAGCTCTGCAAGGTCACGGGGCCGGCGCTGACGCAGCTCGCCGAGAGAGCGCCATGATCGAGATCGTGCAGATTGTCGCGGTCGCCGAGAACGGCGTGATCGGGGCTACCGGCGCCATTCCCTGGCGGCAGAAGAGCGACATGCAGCGCTTCAAGGCGCTGACCATGGGCCGGCCGATCGTGATGGGCCGCAAGACCTTCATCTCGTTTCCGCGCCGGCCGCTGCCGGGCCGGACCAACATCGTCGTCACCCGCGATGCTGATTTCCGCGCGGCCGGGGCGATCGTAACCCACAGCGTCAACGAAGCGCTCACCATCGCCCGCGGCGATGCGCTGCGGCGTTCGGCCGCGGAAATCGCCATCGTCGGCGGCGCCGAGATCTATGCGGCGACCCTGCCGATGACAGACCGGCTGGAGATCACCGAGGTCCATGCCCGACCGGCCGGCGACACGCTGTTTCCGGCGATCGACCCGGCACATTGGGAGGAGGTGGCGCGCGAGCGTCATGCGTCGGGGCCGGACGATCAGGCCGAATTCTCCTACATCACCTATCGCCGGAAACGCTGAGCAAGCTCACCGTCATCCGCCCGGCCGCCCTCTCCAGACCTTCCATTAATGATGAAGTCGCGTTGTCCGGCCGCGCTCGGCCGGTCGGGCCGCGGCAAACCGGCGCTTCGCCCACTGTTTACATTGACAAAACCCGGTTCGGGCTTAGCTGGAGCGCTACGTTGTAAGGGGCGGGGCCGTCCCTTATAAACCGGCCGCCGTCGGGGGCCGGCGTCTCGGCAGTATCTTGGCAGTATCAGCCTCCCGGAGGAGATCGATCGATGGCGTGGAAGAATCAGGGCGGAGGCCCGTGGGGTCCGGGTCCGAAGGGACCCTGGGGCTCGGGACCGCAACCGGTCGGTCCAAGGCCCCCCGACCTGGAAGATCTTCTGCGGCGCGGCCAGGACCGGCTCCAGCAGTTCATCCCCGGGGGCGGCTTCGGCGCCGTCGGCATCCTCCTGATCGTGCTCGGCGCAGTCGTCATCTGGCTGATTTCCGGCTTCTACCGCGTGCAGTCCGAGGAGCTCGGCGTCGTGCTCCGCTTCGGCAAATATGTCCGCGATGAGCAGCCCGGCCTGCGCTACCACCTGCCTTACCCGATCGAGACCGTGCTGCTGCCGAAGGCGCTGCGCGTCAACTCGATCTCGATCGGCTTCACGACCAATGACGATCCCGGCCGGCGCGGCCGCGGCGGGCGCGACGTGCCGGAGGAGAGCCTGATGCTCACCGGCGACGAGAACATCGTCGACGTCGATGTCGCCGTGCTCTGGCGCATCAAGCCGAAGGGCGCGGCCGACTTCCTGTTCAACATCCAGAATCCCGAGGGCACCGTGAAGGCGGTGGCCGAGAGCGCGATGCGCGAGGTGATCGGCCGCTCCAATATCCAGCCGGTGCTGACCGGCGCCCGCACCCAGATCGAGCAAAGCGTGCTCGAACTGATGCAGAAGACCCTCGATAACTATGGCTCGGGCATCCAGGTCGACAACGTGCAGATGCAGAAGGTCGACCCTCCGGCGCAGGTGATTGCGGCGTTCCGCGACGTACAGGCGGCGCGCGCTGACTTGGAGAAGGCGCAGAACGAGGCCCAGACCTACGCCAACAAGGTGGTCCCCGATGCTCGCGGCCGTGCTGCTCAGATCCTGCAGGTTGCCGAAGGCTACAAGGAGCAGGCGATCGCCGAGGCCAAGGGCCAGAGCGCGCGCTTCCTGAAGGTCTATGAGGAATACAAGAAGGCGCCCGACGTCACCCGTGAACGCATCTATCTCGAGACGATGGAGCGCGTGCTCTCCGGCGCCGAGAAGCTCGTGCTCGACAGCGGCCCTGCCGGCGGTCCTGTGCCGCTGCTGCCGCTCGGCGATCTCGCGCCACGCCGCCAGGTTGCCCCGAGCACCACGCAGGGAGGCGTTCGATGAGATCCCCCGTCACAGGAATCGTCGCGCTGGTCATCGCCCTCGCGCTCGTCGTCATCGGCTACAGCTCGCTGTTCACCGTGGCGCAGACCGAGCAGGCGCTCGTCGTGCGGTTCGGCAAGCCGGTCGACGTGATCACGGAGCCCGGCCTGAACGTCAAGGCGCCGTTCATCGACAACGTGATCTCGATCGACAAGCGCATCCTCGACCTCGAGAACCCCTCGCAGGAGGTCATCGCCTTCGATCAGAAGCGGCTGGTGGTCGACGCCTTCGCCCGCTACCGGATCAAGAACGCGCTACAGTTCTACCAGAGAGCCGGCACGATCCAGAACGCCAACTTCCAGCTCGGCACGCTGCTCAACGCCGCGCTGCGCCGCGTGCTCGGCGAGGTCACGTTCACCCAGGTGGTGCGCGACGAGCGCGAGGCCTTGATGCGCAAGATTCGCGACCAGCTCGACCGCGAGGCCGATGCCTATGGCATTCAGGTCGTCGATGTCCGCATTCGTCGTGCCGACTTGCCGGAGGCCAACAGTCAGGCGGTCTACGACCGCATGAACACCGAGCGGCAACGCGAGGCGGCCGAGTTCCGGGCGCTCGGCGGGCAGAAAGCGCAGGAGATCAAGTCCAAGGCCGACCGCGAGGCGACCGTGATCGTCGCCGAGGCCAACTCGCAGGCGGAGCAGACCCGCGGCGCCGGCGACGCCGAGCGCAACCGGCTGTTCGCCGAGGCCTACGGCAAGGATCCCGACTTCTTCGCCTTCTACCGCTCGATGACGGCCTATGAAACGGGCCTGAAGTCCGGCGACACCCGCTTCCTGCTGCGGCCCGACTCCGAGTTCTTCCGCTACTTCGCCAACCCCTCGGGGAAGGCGGGCGCGGGCCCGGAGACCCCATCGGCCGCAAGCGCCACCGCGGCAGCCGCTCAGGCTCCGAAACCCTGAGCGCGCGGGGCGGTTGATCCCGGCGAATAAGAGTTGACACGGACGGGGCGAAGCCGTTGCTTCGCCCCGCCTGATATCAAGAAAGTCAAACGGGAGGTCAGGGTCCGATGAGGTCCATTGCGTTTTCCGATTTCCTCATCGGATTAGGTATCCTGTTCGTGCTCGAGGGCCTGATGTTCGCGGCCAGCCCCGAGTGGATGCGGCGGGCCATGAAGACCGCCATGACCACCCCCGACAACGTGCTGCGCGCCGTCGGCATCGGCTCGGCGGTGGCCGGCCTGGTGCTGATCTGGGTCATCCGGCGGCCGATCTGAGCGAACGCTCGCGGTCCTGCGTGGCCTGGCCTTCGGGGCCATAGGAACCGCCGACCGCCGCAACGATTGCCGACCGCTGCCCGGCCAACGCCATTGTGAGGCGATGGCCGTGCCATTTTGCCGTATTAGGTCGCCCTCAATGATGAATCGGGCGCCGCGCGCCGGCGCGCTTGCGTCGCTGCCCGGTTCCGGCGCACTGTACCGATTGAATTTGCCGCCTTTTCTGGAGATCCGCCCGATGACCGCAACCCTTGCTTTCCGCCGTCGCCTGCGTCCAGTCCTGACCGCGGCGGTGCTCGCCGCGGGCTGGGCGCTCGCGCCGGCGCCGGCCTCGGCGCGCGGTCCCGAGGGCATCGCCGACGTCGCCGAGAAGGTGATCGACGCCGTCGTCAACATTTCGACCTCGCAGACCGTCGATGCCAAGGGCGGCGGAGGCGAGGGACGCGGCGCCAATCCGCAGGTGCCGCCGGGCTCGCCGTTCGAGGAATTCTTCGACGACTTCTTCAAGAACCGCCGCGGCGGTCCGGGCGGCCGCGGCGGCGACGCCACGCCCCGCCGCACCAACTCGCTCGGCTCCGGCTTCATCGTCGACGACTCCGGCGTCGTGGTCACCAACAACCACGTCATCGCGGATGCCGACGAGATCAACGTGATCATGAACGACGGCACCAAGATCAAGGCCGAGCTGGTCGGCGTCGACAAGAAGACCGACCTCGCGGTGCTCAAGTTCAAGCCGCCGCGGCAGCTCACCGTGGTCAAGTTCGGCGACTCCGACAAGCTCCGGCTCGGCGACTGGGTGATCGCGATCGGCAACCCGTTCAGCCTCGGCGGCACCGTCACTGCCGGCATCGTCTCGGCCAAGAACCGCGACATCTCGTCGGGCCCCTATGACAGCTACATCCAGACCGACGCCGCCATCAACCGCGGCAATTCCGGCGGCCCGCTGTTCAACCTCGATGGCGAGGTCATCGGCGTCAACACGCTGATCATCTCGCCGTCCGGCGGTTCGATCGGCATCGGCTTCGCCGTGCCGTCAAAGACGGTGGCCGGCGTCGTCGACCAACTGCGCCAGTTCGGCGAGCTGCGCCGCGGCTGGCTCGGTGTGCGCATCCAGGGCGTCACCGACGAGATCGCCGAGAGCCTCAACATCAAGCCTGCGCGCGGCGCGCTGGTCGCCGGTGTCGACGACAAGGGCCCGGCGAAGCCGGCCGGCATCGAGCCGGGTGACGTCGTCGTCAAGTTCGACGGCCGCGACATCAAGGAGCCGAAGGACCTGTCGCGCATCGTGGCCGACACCGCGGTCGGCAAGGAGGTCGACGTCGTCGTCATCCGCAAGGGCCAGGAGCAGACCTTGAAGGTCAAGCTCGGCCGGCTCGAGGACAACGAGAAGGTCCAGCAGGCCGCGATCAAGAAGGACGAGCCGGCCGAGAAGCCGGTGACCCAGAAGGCGCTCGGGCTCGATCTCGCCGCGCTCTCGAAGGACCTGCGTACGCGCTACAAGATCAAGGACAGCGTCAAGGGCGTCGTCGTCACCGGCGTCGACCAGGCCTCCGACGCCGCCGAGAAGCGGCTGTCGCCCGGCGACGTCATCGTCGAGGTCGCCCAGGAGGCGGTCTCCTCCGGCGCCGACATCAAGAAGCGCGTCGACCAGCTCAAGAAGGACGGCAAGAAGTCGGTTCTGCTGCTGGTGTCAAACGCCGACGGCGAGCTGCGCTTTGTGGCGCTGAGCTTGCAGTAGGAGCGGGGCCGTTCGGTCCGGGCACGGCTGCGCAGGGCGGGCAAAGGCGCGCCCACGTCAACTCTCGATCTCTCACGCGCCGTGCCCACCACTGCCCTCCGCATTCGCGGATCGACGGTGGGCACGCGACCGCCCTTCGGGCGTCCGCTTTGCCCACCCTACGGCGCCACAAACTCCGGTGTCGTCCCGGCCTTGAGCCGGGACCCATACCCCCAGGGAGCGGTTTGGGGCAGGCGGGTCATTGGCAGTTTGCCCATCACATCCGCCGCGGCTTATGGGGCCGCGATCGGCGCCACGACGCGCTCCGCGCGTCACGGCTGTCCGGGACGACGATAGGGATGGATTCGATTTCACTCATCAAACAGCGCGGCAAGCCCGGCAGGTCGACGACATGACATCGCGTGTTCGCGGCGCATTCCGGGACGCTGCCGAAGCCGGACCGGCCCCTCGTCAGAGCGAGCGCTGATTGACCCGCTTCGACAGCTCCGCGGCGCTTTCCTTGCGCTCGGAATAGCGGTCGACGAGGTAGTCCGCGCGGTCGCGCGTCAGCAGCGTGAACTTCACGAGCTCTTCCATCACGTCGACGACGCGATCGTAATAGGCCGAGGGCTTCATGCGGTCGTCGTCGTCGAACTCCGCGAAGGCCTTGGGCACCGACGACTGGTTCGGGATGGTGATCAGGCGCATCCATCGCCCGAGCACGCGCAGCTGATTGACCGCGTTGAACGACTGCGAGCCGCCTGAGACCTGCATCACCGCGAGCGTCTTGCCCTGGGTCGGCCTGACCGCGCCGAGTGACAGCGGGATCCAGTCGATCTGGGTCTTCATCACCCCGGTCATCGCGCCGTGGCGCTCCGGCGAGCACCACACCATGCCCTCGCACCAGGTCACGAGCGCGTGCAATTCGTCGACCTTGGGATGATCGGGCCAGGCGTCGTCGACCAGGGGCAGCCCGTGCGGATCGAAGCTCCGCGTCTCCGCGCCGAAGCGCGTGAGGATGCGCGCGGCTTCCTCGGTGAGCAGCCGGCTGAACGAGCGCTGCCGCAGCGATCCGTAGAGCAGCAGGATGCGGGGCGGATGAGAGGAGAGCGCAGGCTCCAGCAGCTTGGCGCGATCGATCGGTTGAAAGCAGCCATCGTCCAGCTGCGGCATGTCATCGGGCAACGCGGCACCTCAGAGTGCGATCGGCCTTCGGTGGCCCCTGGTGAGAGCGGGATCCGACCGGCGGCCGTGCGAACGGCTCGGTGCAAACATGGCGGCCCGGATCGGGCCGGTCAACTCTGGGATCGCTCGCGATTCGACGGACCACAATCGGGGCGCAATCGTGCCACCAGACTGTGCCGCCTGCGGCGATGATCGGATACCGTGCTCGAGATCATTGATTTGGGCTGAGAGGGAGCGCGGTCTCGCCCTGCGAGACGCGCGCTGCCCATCGCGTCGTGAGATGATCGCGTCGCTTAGTTGCGGACGCTGCCGACGGTGGTCGGGGTCACCAGCGCGGCGCTGCGGCGGTGGTGGGTGAGCACGGCGAGCTGGTGCGGCGAAGCGGTGCTGTCGGCATTGATCGCGACGGTCTGCTCGGCAGCCGACGAGGCGCCGACGACGGAGAGCTGGTGCGGGGTCGCCGGCAGCGCGCCGACTTCGTAGCTCGGCAGCTCGCCGGCCGCAGCAGCGCCGGTCAGCAGCGCGAGAGCAACGAGAGAGCCGGGAATGATGTGCTTGATGGTCATCGGAGGTCCTTCTGTGACGATGATCGATTGCATCATTTGCAACCGCGTTTCGTGACCTTGGACGCTCCCCCGAATGAGGAGGTTCATATGCGATGCAGCATGATTTGGCAATTCATCGATTTGTGACGCGGTTAAGATGGCAGAGTCGTACCTGCCTTGATGCGGCGAGCGAATGATCCGATTGGCGATCCGGAATGCGATTGGAATGGAGTTGCGCGGGAGCGCGCGGGATTGAAATAAATGCCTGAACGGCGGCCATCTGACGAAAGAGCGCGCGGCATCGCCTGACGAATCTCGCTTGCATTTGCGATCGCAACACGAGGTTCAATTGCGAACGTTCAGCATTCGCCAAAGTTTTAGCTAAACGTCACAGATGGGCGCAGTGCGGCTCGTCGTTCGCAGTCGTGTGACGTAACTCGGTGCGCGGGAATGCAAGGGTATGCGCTCCGCCGTCAATGCGAGGAGCCAACGGGTCCGCGCGAAGCGCGGCCCGATGACAGGCTTCGCGACGGAGCAATCCAGAGTCTCGCGCGCGGCCCTGGATTGCTTCGCTTCGCTCGCAATGACGACGGAGCTGCTCATGACTGCGCCCTCTCGCCTTGTGGGAGAGGGCACGTAGGACCGGTCTGCAAACTCGGTTGGGTGAGGGATATCTCTCCGCAGAACGATCGCGGAGAGATACGCCTCACCCGCGCCAACGCGTGGATAGGCCGGCGATGCCCTCTCCCGCAAGGGGAGAGGGCGCTGTATCGCGCAGCGAGCAATCAGATGCGGAGGGTGGGCACAGGCGCACCGACGCGCGATGTCGAGGACTCTGCTCGAGCGCGCGCCGTACCTCGCCGCTGCGTCTGTGTGTGTGGACGGACGGTGGGCACGCAACCGCCCTTTCGGGCGGTTGCTTTGCCCACCCTACGGCCGAGCAATCGGGGCCTGTCAGTCCACGAACTGATCGCGGGTGTAGCCCTGGGCGTAGAGCAAAGCGGTGAGGTCGCCGTGGTCGATGCGGGCTGACGCCGCGGCGGAGACGGCGGGCTTGGCGCGATAGGCGACGCCGAGGCCGGCGGCTTCGATCATGCCGAGGTCGTTGGCGCCGTCGCCGACGGCCAGCGTGTCGATCTCGTCGAGGTCGAACGACTCGCGCAACTCGATGAGCGTCGCAAGCTTCGCATCGCGGCCGATGATCGGATCGCGCACCTCGCCGGTCAGCTTGCCGGCGTCGATCACGAGCTCATTGGCGCGGTTCTCCTGGAAACCGATCTTGGCGGCGATGGCGCTGGTGAACAGGGTGAAGCCGCCGGAGATCAGGCAGGTATAGGCGCCGTGCGCGCGCATCGTCATGACCAGCTGGCGGCCGCCGGGCGTCAGCTTGATGCGCTTGGCGAGCACCTCGTCGACGACGCTGACCGGGAGGTCTTTCAGCAAGGCGACGCGCTCGCGCAACGCGGGCTCGAACGCGATCTCGCCGCGCATCGCGCGCTCGGTGATCGCCGCGACATGCGGCTTGAGCCCGGCAAAATCGGCCAGCTCGTCGATGCATTCCTGGCCGATCATGGTCGAGTCCATGTCGGCCAGAAAAAGCTTCTTGCGCCGGACGGCCTCAGGTTGCACCACGATGTCGATCGGCATGTCGCCGCGCAGGTCGCGCAGGCGCGCCTCGAGCTTGTGGATCTCGCCGTCATGCGAGAAGGGAATGTCGATCGCGACCTCGTCGAACAGCCAGCGCGGCGTGCCCGGCTGCGGCAGCACGGCCAGGAAGGCCTCCACGATTGTGGTATCAAGCGCGGGGTCGGCAGGATTGCAGATGAAGGTGGCGACGAGAGACATCAGGTGACTTCGCTAAGCGACAACAAAGCGGTGCTTATCGCAGGGCCGACCGCCAGCGGCAAGTCGGCGCTGGCGCTGGAACTTGCGCAAAAAGCGGGCGGGGTCATCATCAACACCGACTCGATGCAAGTCTACCACGATCTCCGGGTGCTGACGGCGCGGCCGACCGCCGAGGAGGAGGCATTGGCGCCGCATCGGCTCTACGGCCATGTCGATGCCGCCGTGAACTACTCGGCAGGCCATTTTGTCCGTGATGCGGCTCACGTTCTCGACGATGTCAGGCACCAGGGAAGGCTGCCGGTCTTCATCGGCGGCACCGGGCTGTACTTCAAGGCGCTGACGCGGGGGCTGTCGGCGGTGCCGCCGGTGCCGGACGCCATTCGCGAGGCGGTGCGGGAGAGGCTCGATCGCGAGGGTGTGGAGGCCCTGCATGCCGAGCTGGCGCGGCGCGATGCCGCGGCGGCGGCGCGGCTGAACGTTAGGGACCGCACCCGCATCGCCCGGGCGCTGGAGGTGATCGAGGCCACCGGTCGGCCATTGGCCGACTGGCATGCCGAGACCACGCCGCCGCTGCTGCCGGCGGGCACCACCCGGGCGCTGTTCATCGCGCCGGAGCGCGATGCGCTGTATGCCAGGATCGATGCGCGATTCGAGGTGATGCTGCAGGCCGGCGCGCTGGACGAGGTCGAGCGGCTCGCCGCGCGCGGGCTGGACCCGCTGCTGCCGGCGATGAAGGCGCATGGCGTGCCGGCGCTGATCCGCTATCTCCGCGGCGAGATCTCGCGGGAGGAGGCGGCCAGCATCGGCAAGGCCGACACCCGCCATTATGCCAAGCGGCAGTTCACCTGGTTTCGGCATCAACTGCCGGAGTTCGAATGGATGACGCCGGAGGCGGCGAAGGGGTGGGTGGCGGCATCGAAGGAGATTTGATATCGTGATATCAGATCCATGGAGGCGCCGATGGCTGACATCCTGATCCGCAAGGTGGACGACACGACCAAAGAATTGCTGCGGCTTCGCGCCCAACGACGTGGCAAGAGCTTGGAGGCCGATCTCAGGGAGACATTGGAGAAGCTCGCCCGCGAAGAGGCGGAGTCGCCCGACGATGTCGAGCCTTTCGGGAGTTGGCTGGTCGCCATCTCACGGCCTGGTGTCGATCTGGACGACGTGCTCGAGGAGTTGCGCTCAGCCCCGATTCGACCGGCTCCGCTGGAATGATCCTGCTCGATACGAATGTGATCTCCGAAGCGCTGAAGCCGGCGCCGTCTGCGAAGGTCGTCAATTGGCTCGACGCGAATTTTGCCGGCAGCGCGATATCGAGCATCACGATCTTTGAACTCGGTGCCGGGATTGGGATGCTCCCTGCCGGCAAGCGCAAGGTTGCGCTTGAGAACGCCGTCGCAAGACTTGTCCGGCGATTTGGGGCGCGGGTCTATCCGTTCGATGCCGGTGCGGCGCAAGCGGCTGCGCAACTGCTCGGTCGAGCGCGAGCGCGGGGACGGGCCCTGCAACAGGTCCCTCACAAGCTCGCGGACCTTCAGATCGCAGGCATCGCATCCGCCTATGGTCTGGAGCTCGCAACGCGAAACATCGGCGATTTCGCCGGGCTCGGACTTTCGCTCATCAACCCCTGGGATATCTAACTCGGGGGGGATGGGCGTTCATGGCTGCAGCGCCCAAATTACCGCTCGCCGAACGGAAAATTCCGCGTTAGGATCGTAAAATCGCGCAAACGAGACGGCTTTGCCTTGACATCGGGGCAACCCTGGCTATGGTTCGCGCAACCTTTGGGAAGCCAGATCGCCGTCATGCGCAATTTTGTTGCCATTCTTCTTATCGTAGTCGTACCCAGGCGCATCGCCGGGGATGGCTAGCGGCCATCCAAAATCCGAGCGGTGCGCAGGGCCTTCCAGGGCCCTTTTTTATTGCCCGAACCGACCCCGACCGAGACGACCCGAACCGACCGACCCAACGACCAGCCGCTGAGACCAGCGATCCGGAGCCCGCCATGACCGACAAGAGCCACGATCCGAACCAGATGACCGGCGCCGCGATGATCGTCCGCGCGCTCATCGACCACGGCGTGCAGCACATCTTCGGCTATCCCGGCGGCGCGGTGCTTCCGATCTATGACGAGATCTTCCAGCAGAGCGAGGTCGAGCACATCCTGGTCCGCCACGAGCAGGGCGCCGGCCACGCCGCCGAAGGCTATGCGCGCTCGACCGGCAAGCCGGGCGTCGTGCTGGTGACCTCGGGCCCCGGCGCCACCAACATGGTGACGCCGCTGGCGGACGCGATGATGGATTCGATCCCGCTGGTCTGCATCACCGGCCAGGTGCCGACGCATCTGATCGGCAATGACGCGTTCCAGGAGTGCGACACCGTCGGCATCACCCGGCCCTGCACCAAGCACAATTGGCTGGTCCGCAACGTCAACGACCTCGCCAAGGTGCTGCACGAGGCGTTCTATGTCGCGACATCAGGCCGTCCCGGCCCTGTCGTCGTCGACGTGCCGAAGGACGTGCAGTTCGCCACCGGCACCTATCATCCGCCGCGCAAGTCCGACGTCCACGTCTCCTACGCCCCGCGCGTCAAGGGCGACGCGATGCAGATCCGGAAAGCCGTGGCGCTGTTGGCCTCGGCCAAGCGGCCGGTGATCTATTCCGGCGGCGGCGTCATCAATTCGGGCACCGAAGCGTCGCGGCTGCTGCGCGAGCTGGTCGAGGTCACCGGCTTTCCGATCACCTCGACCCTGATGGGGCTGGGCGCCTATCCGGCGTCGGGCACCAACTGGCTGGGCATGCTCGGCATGCACGGCACCTACGAGGCCAACATGACGATGCATGATTGCGACGTCATGCTGTGCGTCGGCGCGCGCTTCGACGACCGCATCACCGGCCGCACCGATGCGTTCTCGCCGAACTCGAAGAAGATCCACATCGACATCGACCCGTCCTCGATCAACAAGAACATTCGCGTCGACGTGCCGATCCTGGGCGATTGCGGCGACGTGCTCGCCGACATCCTGCAGGTGTTCAAGGCCGAGGCGAAGAAGCCGGACATCAAGGCGTGGTGGCAGCAGATCGCCACCTGGCGGGCGCGCAACTCGCTGGCCTACAAGCCGAACCGCGACGTCATCATGCCGCAATATGCGATCCAGCGGCTGTTCGAGCTGACGCGCGGCCGCGACACCTACATCACCACCGAGGTCGGCCAGCACCAGATGTGGGCGGCGCAGTTCTACGGCTTCGAGGAGCCGCACCGCTGGATGACCTCGGGCGGCCTCGGCACCATGGGCTACGGCCTGCCGGCGGCGATCGGCGTGCAGGTCGCGCATCCCGACAGCCTGGTCATCGACATCGGCGGCGACGCCTCGGTGCAGATGACGATGCAGGAGATGTCGACCGCCGTGCAGTACGAGCTGCCGGTCAAGATCTTCATCCTCAACAACCAGTACATGGGCATGGTGCGGCAGTGGCAGCAGCTGCTGCACGGCAACCGGCTGTCGCATTCCTATTCGGAGGCGCTGCCGGACTTCGTCAAGCTCGCCGAAGCCTATGGCGGCGTCGGCCTGCAGGTGAGCAAGCCCGGCGATCTCGACGGCGCCATCAAGGAGATGATCTCGGTCAGGAAGCCGGTGCTGTTCGATTGCCGCGTCGCGGCGCTCGAAAACTGCTTCCCGATGATCCCGTCGGGCAAGGCGCATAACGAGATGATCCTGCCGGCGGAAGCGAGCGATTCCGCCGCGGCGTTCGCCGGCGGCAAGGCGCTGGTGTGAGTCTGTCTCGTGAGCATGGCGCCCACTCCAAACTCCACTGTCATCGCCCGGCTTGACCGGGCGATCCAGTACGCCGCGGCCGTGGTGGGTCCCACGACCGCAGCGGCGTACCGGATGCCCGCCTTCGCGGGCATGACAGCTGTTATGAGGAGGCGGCTGTGTTCACACTAGCCGAGCTGGAGCAAGCTCATGCCATCGTCGGCACGGCCGTGCCGCCGACGCCTGCGCATGCCTGGCCGTTGCTGGCGCAGCGGCTGGGGACCCACGTCGTCGTCAAGCACGAGAACCACACGCCGGCCGGCGCCTTCAAGGTGCGCGGCGGGCTCGTCTATGTCGACAACCTCAAGCGCACGCAGCCTGATATCCGCGGGCTGATCACCGCGACGCGCGGCAATCACGGCCAGAGCGTCGCCTTCGCCGGCCGCCGCAACGGGCTGCCGGTGACGATCTACGTGCCCAGGGGCAACTCGGTCGAGAAGAACCGCGCGATGGCGGCATTCGGCGCCGAGCTGATCGAGCACGGCAGCGACTTCCAGGAGGCGCGCGAAGAGGCGATCCGCCACGCCGCGCGCGAGTCCTTGCAGATGGTGCCGTCGTTCCATCCCGACCTGGTGCGCGGCGTCGCCACCTATGCGCTGGAGCTGTTGCGGAGTGCTCCCGACCTCGACGTGCTCTACGTCTCGATTGGGCAGGGCTCCGGCATCTGCGGCTGCATTCTCGCGCGCGACCTGCTCGGGCTGAAGACCGAGATCGTCGGCGTGCAGTCGACCGGCGCGCCGTCCTACGCGCTGTCGTTCGCGGCGCGCACCGTGGTCACCACCAACAGCGCCGACACCCATGCCGACGGCCTCGCCACGCGCAGCCCCGATGCGGATGCGCTCGCGATCATCCTGAAGGGGGCCTCGCGCATCGTGCAGGTCAGCGACGCCGAGATCGCCGAGGCCATCCGCATCTTTTGGACCGATACTCACAATGTCGCCGAGGGCGCCGGCGCGGCCTCGCTCGCCGCCGCGTTGCAGGAGAAGCCCAAGCTGGCCGGCAAGCGTGTCGGCCTGGTGCTGACCGGCGGCAACATCGATCTCGATCTGTTCAGGCGCTGGGTGATGCCGGCCGCGCAAGAGATGGCGGGGGTGTCATGATGCACACTCCGCTCACCACACACACCGCCGTCATGGCCGGGCTTGTCCCGGCCATCCACGTCGAGCGTCGCGCGCTCGGCTCGTGGATGCCCGGGTCAAGCCCGGGCATGACGATTTGAAATCCGATGGGGACACCAATGAACCAGCCAGCCTCCGCCTATTTCATCGAAGACCGCCACGATCCGAACGAGACCCACACGCTCTCCGTCCTCGTGCAGAACGAGCCCGGCGTGCTCGCGCGGGTCATCGGCCTGTTCTCCGGGCGCGGCTACAACATCGAGAGCCTGACCGTCTCCGAGACCGAGAGCCAGAAGCACCTCTCGCGCATCACCATCGTCACGACCGGCACGCCGATGGTGATCCAGCAGATCAAGCATCAGCTCGATCGCATGATCCCGGTCTACCGCGTCGTCGACATGACCTTGACCAAGCGGGCGATCGAGCGCGAGCTCGCGATGGTCAAGGTGCGCGGCATCGGCGAGCCGCGCGTGGAAGCGCTGCGGCTGGCAGATGCGTTCCGCGCCCGCGTCATCGACGCCACCACCGAGAGCTTTGTGTTCGAGATCACAGGCAACACCGACAAGATCAATCAATTCATCGATCTGATGCGTCCGCTCGGCCTGGTCGAAGTCGCCAGGACGGGGGTGGCGGCGATCGGGCGGGGATCGGAAGGGATGTGAGTCATGCTGGCGCGCGACTGGTACTACAACGAACGCAACCGGATCGGGCTCGATCATGCTGTGGCCTCGATCTACGGCTCGGGGGATGATGCCGACGAGCGCGCGCGCGCCGCGCTGAAGATGCTCGGCGTCAGGCCGGGCTGGCGGGTGGCCGACATCGGCTGCGGCAACGGCGTGCTGGCGACGGAAGCCGCGCTGATGGGGGCCGTGGTCGACGCCATCGACATCTCGCCGGCGATGCTGGCGCTGACCAAGATCTACACGAGGGATCGCCGCACCGCGGTGCGGATGCACTCGGCCGGCCTGCTGTCGTTCGCCTATGAGCCGAACTCGTACGACCTGATCGCCAGCGAGTTCACGCTGCATCACCTGCCGGATTTCTGGAAGGCGGTGGCGCTGGCGCGGATCTTCGCGGCGCTCAAGCCCGGCGCGCAGTTCTTCCTGCGCGACATCGTCTATGTGTCGATGCCGGACGGCGCCGAGCGCACGGTCGAGCAATGGGCCGATTTCAACATCAAGAACCACGACCTCGCGCGCGACAGCGTCATCACCCACATGCGCGACGAGAACTCCACCTTCGCCTGGGTGATGGAGCGCATGCTGAGCGAAGTCGGCTTCGTGACGGTGTCCGCCGACTACCACGCCCCGATGCACGCGACCTACGTGCTGCAGAAGCCGGCGGGGCAGGGCTGAAGCGAGGCGGTGGCGAACTTGGCAAACATCAGTGGCGTGGGTGCCCAGCGATTCAAGGGGACAGCTCGGCCGTGTGTGGGGCGGGTACCAGTGCGCGCGGCCATCCTTCGAGACGCCCGCCTATGGCGGGCTCCTCAGGATGAGGTCTTGCTGCGCGGTGAGATGTTTCTCCTCATGGTGAGGAGCGCCGTCTTCGGCGCGTCTCGAACCATGGGGCCCCGCCGAAGCGCGTTGGAGTAGGCGAGTAATGTCCCAGCAGCTCCTCATCGCTTTCGTCACCTTCGCCTTCGTGATGGCGTTCACGCCGGGGCCGAACAACATCATGCTGCTGTCGTCGGGCGTGACCCATGGCTTCCGCCGCACGGTGCCGCACATGATGGGCGTCAGCTTCGGCTTCGCCTTCATGGTCGGCGCCGTCGGCTTCGGCCTCGCGACCGTGTTCATCCGTTACCCGGTCCTGCAGGACGTGCTGAAATATCTCGGTGCCGCCTATCTGATCTACCTGGCGATCGCGATCGCCTTCTCCGGATCGGCCAAGCCGGACGAGACCCGCCCGCGCGGTCCGATGTCGTTCTGGGGCGCGGCGCTGTTTCAATGGGTCAACGCGAAAGGCTGGGTGATGGTGATCAGCACCATCACCGCCTATGCCGCAATCGCGCGCTTTCCCGCCAATGTTGCATTGCAGGTCGCGATCAGCTTCGTGATGGCGGTGGCCTCGACCATCACCTGGACCCTGTTCGGCACCGCGCTGCGGCCGCTGCTCAGCTCGGAACGGGCGGTCCGCGCCTTCAACATCGTCATGGCGGTGCTGCTGCTCGCCTCGCTCTATCCCGTGTTCATGGACGCATGAGGAAGGCCGCCGCCATGCGAGATCGGGGTTTCCAAGTAAGCCCAAAATGCTCTAGACACGGGCCGGATTTCGTCCGGGCGCAGCCGCCCGTGTCTCACCCAAGCGTCTGACTTTTCAGCCAATTCCGGCCATCTCAAAGAGGAAACGACAATGCGTGTCTACTACGATCGCGACGCCGATCTGAACCTGATCAAGGGCAAGAAGGTCGTCATCGTCGGCTATGGCAGCCAGGGCCACGCCCATGCGCTGAACCTGAAGGATTCCGGCGTCAAGGACGTTGCGATCGCGCTGCGCAAGGGCTCGGCCTCGGCCAAGAAGGCCGAAGGCGCCGGCTTCAAGGTGATGGAAGTCGCCGAGGCCGCCAAATGGGCCGACCTCGTCATGATGCTGACCCCGGACGAGCTGCAGGGCGACATCTACCGCGAGCACCTGCACGACAACATGAAGCAGGGCGCCGCGCTGGTGTTTGCGCACGGCCTCAACGTCCACTTCAATCTTCTTGATCCCCGGGCAGACCTCGACGTGCTGATGATCGCGCCGAAGGGCCCCGGCCACACCGTCCGCTCCGAGTACCAGCGCGGCGGCGGCGTGCCCTGCCTGATCGCGATCGCCAAGGATTCCTCGGGCAATGCCCATGACCTCGGCCTGTCCTATGCCTCGGCGATCGGCGGCGGCCGCGCCGGCATCATCGAGACCACCTTCAAGGAAGAGTGCGAGACCGACCTGTTCGGCGAGCAGGCGGTGCTGTGCGGCGGCTTGGTCGAGCTGATCAAGGCCGGCTACGAGACGCTGACCGAAGCCGGCTACGCGCCGGAGATGGCCTATTTCGAGTGCCTCCACGAGGTGAAGCTGATCGTCGACCTGATCTACGAAGGCGGCATCGCCAACATGAACTACTCGATCTCCAACACCGCCGAGTATGGCGAGTACGTCACCGGCCCGCGCATCATCACGCCGGAGACCAAGGCGGAGATGAAGCGCGTGCTCGACGACATCCAGTCCGGCCGCTTCGCCCGCGACTGGATGCTGGAGAACAAGGTCAACCAGTCCTCGTTCAAGGCCACCCGCGCCCGTCTCGCCCAACACCCGATCGAGGAAGTCGGCGCCCGCCTGCGCGACATGATGCCCTGGATCAAGAAGGGCGCGCTGGTCGACAAGAGCAAGAACTGAGCGGTCGCGATGATCAGTCGGGAGTGCGGATACCGCGCTCCCGATCTGCGGCTCAATCGAAAGCCTCCGTCCTCGCAGGGCGGAGGCTTTTTCGTCGCTGCAGCAAAACTGAACGGTCCAGCCCGGCTGCCTGCGAAAACCAATGCTGTCGTCCCCGCGAACGCGGGGACCCATAACCACCGTCGCCGGTGATGACCCATGACGGCAACTCCGACCTGCGTCCGCCAACTCACATCACGCGGTATGGGTCCCTGCGTTCGCAGGGACGACGGCGGAAAGTGGGGCGCCAGCGGAGCATCAGGGGGAGGCCAGGCGTCAGCGCCCGCCAGCCCCGCTCACTTCTCCACCTTGTTGTGCACCATCCAGAACCGCAGGGTGCGCTGGGCGGTGTCGAGCGACAGGCGGCCGTAGTCGCGCTCGGCGAGCTTGAGGGTCTCGCTGTCGATGGCGTGCTTGATCGGACGGTGGGTCAGGATCTTTGCCACCACGGACCAGGTCAGCCCGGCGGCCCGGCAAGGGATCAGCACGATATCGGTGCGCGGGCCCTCCAGCACCTTGGCCATCATCTCCGTGGGAACGTTGTTGAGCAGGCCCAGCGCTGCGGCGACCTCGGCGAAGCGGCGGGTCTCGGCGAAGAAGCCGATCGCCGCATCGTTCAGCTCCTTCAGTCCCTTCATGCGCTTGACGGCCTCTTCGGCCAGCGTGAAGTCGCGCCCGATCAGGCCTCCGTCGCTGCGCGCGACGTCCGCGATGGCCTTGAGGACCTTCTTGATCTCCTGCTGCAGCGCCGGTGGCGCCGAGGCCAACAGCTTGCTGCGCACGGAATCGGTGGCGCGGCGGAGCAGGTCGCGCAGGTGCCTGTCGGGCAGATCGACGCGCAGGCCAATGATCTCGGTGAGCTCGTCGTCGTCCTGGGCATGCGCCATCATCCCGGAATAGCCGGTGTCCGAGAACCGCGCGGTCTGGTTGTTGGCGAGCTTGTGGATGACCCGGCGTTCGCCGCGGTCGACGATGATGTCGGTGATCGCCTCGGTGAGGTGCGGGCGGCTGGAGATCGCCATCAGGTGGTCCTGGCCCTTGGTCGCCGCGACCTCGGCCAGCGTATGCTCGGTCAGTCGGGTCGAGTGCATCAGCACGCTTTCGGCGACCGAGATCTCATCATCGCGCGCCAGCTGCTGGATGACGTCGATCGGAGCGAAATCGACCGGCGCGAGGTGCTTGCTGAGCTCGGCCCGCGCCCGGGTCTCGACGCGCGAGACCAGCATGCACAGCACGTTGTCGAACACTTTGATCTGATCGTCGCTGAGGCGTTCGCCATCGTGCAGGAACAGGCTCGTGACCTGGCGCAATGTGTTGACGCGTTTCTCCGACGAGCCGCTGCGGACGGCGTCCTCGAGCTCGCTGATGATCGAGTGTTCTGAAGGTGGAAGCTGTTCTGGCTGATGCACTTTGGCGCTCGTCTGGTCCGGATGTCCGGAGCGGCAGCGACGCGCAGGTGGCCCGCTGCAGCTTTGCCCGGCCGAGCCAGTTTTCGCCATGGGCCATAACAATGCGTTAGGGGAGGAGGGCGTAGTACTCCGGAGAAACACGGATACGGAAAATTAAGACGATGCGTGTAGGGCTCGCAGATGCGTGAACCCCCGCCGGCGACGATTCTGCGGAATCTTCGGCAAATCCTGCTCCTGCGGTTTGCTCGGCGCGGCGCCCGGACCGGGACCGCGTGGCTGAAAGGTTAATGATCTCATAAGGTCTTCAGCCTTTGTTCATCCGGTTTGCCCACTGCCGCCGACGTCACCTCAGCTGTCATCTCCTCAAGAATCGAAACCTAAATCACATTCTTGCCGCAGGCCTCTGCATTGGACGGCCGTGGCCGCCGACGCGCGCGTCATACGCAGCGGGACGATGGAAGGGGCCTGACCTCAGGCCGCAAATCAGCACCAGCATTTCGCCGCATCCCGTGCGATAATCGGCGAGCAACTCTTTGAGGCCGCCATGAAATCCGTCGTCATCACCGGGGCATCCACCGGCATCGGCTACGCCTGTTCGAAGCTCCTGCTGGCACGCGGCTTCCGCGTGTTCGGGAGCGTTCGCAAGCCCGATGATGCCGAGCGGCTGCGCGGCGAGCTCGGTCCCCATTTCACGCCGCTGCTGTTCGACGTGACCGATGAGGCGGCGGTGAAGGCCGCGGCCGGCGAGGTGCGCGCGGCGCTCAACGGCGAGGCGCTCGCCGGGCTGGTGAACAATGCCGGCATTGCCGTCGCCGGGCCGGTCACCGAGCTGCCGGTCGCGCAGTTCCGCCACCAGATGGAGGTCAACGTCATCGGCCCCGTCATCGCCACCCAGGCGTTCGCGCCGCTGCTCGGTGCCGATCCGGCGATGACCGGGCCGCGCGGGCGGATCGTCATGATCAGCTCGGTGGCGGGCCGCAACGGCAATCCGCTGATGGCGCCGTATTCGACCTCCAAGCACGCGGTCGAGGGTCTGTCCGAGAGCCTGCGACGCGAGCTGATGCTGTTCGGCATCGACGTCATCATCATTGCGCCGGGGGCGGTGAAGACGCCGATCTGGGCCAAGGCCGAGGAGGTCGACCTGTCGCCCTACCAGAGCTCGCCGTTCTTTCCGGCGTTGCAGAAGGTGCGCGGCTTCATGCTGAGTCTGGCCAAGACCGGGCTGCCGGCCGAGACCATCGGCGAGCGGGTGTTCGAGGCGCTCACGGCGGCCGCGCCCAAGGTCCGCTATGAGATCGCGCCGGATCCGCTGCGGCAATCGATCGTCCGGATGCTGCCCAAGCGGACCGTCGACGGCATCATCGCCAAGCGGCTCGGCCTCGTGCCGGGGACCAAGGCCTGATGTCCGTGGTCGCGACGACCGGCAAGACCCAGGCGGAGCTCACCCGGCTGGTCGAGGAGGCCATCCGCGCCCAGCCGGGCTGCGAAACCGCGCGCGTGCCCGCCGTCCAGGCGCTCGACGTTCGCAGCGGCCGCAACTGGGAGATCCCGCACGTCGTTCTTGGCGACAGCCTGATCAGCGATGTCGACCGCGCCGTGATGAGCGTGCAGCGCCGGCTCGGGCGGGAGTTTCACCTCGAACCGGAGGTCGAGCCGTCCACCCCCCCGATCGCGGGCCATCCGGAGTAGCTGCTCCGGACCGCATGCGGCGCGCGGGCCGCCATCGCGACCCCACCCGCGGCGTCGTGAGATTTTCCCGCCGCGCGTCGGGACGCCGTCCGGTTCGGTGGCGGGCCGGCTCGTCCAGCGTCGATGCTCCGCACCATCCTTTACGCAATACCCTTGGGGAGACGCGCATGGCAGACCTTCGCATCGCTGCGCCCAGTCGCGACGCAGGCGCAGCGCTCGGCCTGACCGACACCGAGCAGAAGGGGCTGCGCGCATGGCGAGCGGATTGGCGATCGCACCGCTTCGTGTTGCGATGACCGCCGGTCCCTAAGCAGCGTCGGGCCGCACTCACGAGAATCAACATTTGCCGCTCGTTGCGCGCGTGTGGAAGCGGAGCAACAAGCGGCCGGCAAGCCGCCATCGCCATGGAAATTTTGTGCGGCATGGGATGGCGCGTAAGCCGTGGAATTGTCGAGGCTATTGGATCGGTCGCAGGCGCGACCCGGTGGTTGTGCGGAAATCGAACGTCGTATTTTACACACGATTGGTTTTTTCGATGCAGCTTCCTGCGGGGGCATCGGAATGTTCGATTATCACTTTCTTGGGCTAGCGGTTGACGGCCAGATCGCATTGCTGTTCACGGCCGCCGCAGCGAAGGCACCGCGCCGTCGCGCGTCGCGGGCACCGGCGCGTCTCGCCGGCGGTCTTGCGGCCGTTCTGCTGGCGACCGCCATCGCCCTGGCGATGTACGTCATCTGGCTGGAATTGCCGGGGCTGCGGACCGAGGGCGAGGTCGTCACGATCCGGGTGGATGGCTATGACCCCGGCCGGGAGCCGACCTACTATCCCGTGATCGAGTTCGCGAGCGCGTCCGGGGCGCTGGTGCGCTTCGAGGATTTCGGCGGCAGCTCGCCGCGTTATCGCGTCGGCGACCGGGTCATGGTGCGCTATCGCGGCGACGATGCGTCGCCCTTCGCGATCGTGGAGCGTGATCGCGGCTCCAATCTGCTGCTGCCCCTGCTGCCGCTCTGTGGCGCGCTGTGGTTCGGATGGCCGTTCATCCGGCGGATGCCGCAGCGTCTCAGGGCCGGGACATCCGGCGGTGCAGCACCGCAGGCCGCGCGCGGCGCGGTGCGGCCGCAGCGGCGGATGATGAACGTCTGACAACAGCCGCAACGCTTGATGGCCGATCGCATCGCTGCTGCGATGCCAGACGCTGGCGCTGCTCCGGGCAAATCCGGACTGTTGTTATTTGTGACGATTTCATTACGGTCACATGACAGGATCGGTGTCCTCGATCGCCGGCATGCGCCGGCGAGGGGCATCTCCTATCGACCGCCTGATGTCACTCAGTCCGAACCACGACCCCATCCCGACGCTCACGGCGGCCAGCGCGACGCGCTCGAACATGGCGCGGCTGTCGGCTGTCGCTGCGCCCCACGTCGCCGCGCTGGCCTTGATGCTGCACACCGAGACCGATTTCGGCTCCCGGCTCGGCTTCGTGCTGGCATGGGGCATCCTGAACGGGTTCTGGCTGGTGCTGCTGCGGCGGCCGGCGGTGTCGGGCGCGCTGGCGCTGACCATGGTGGTGGTGCTGGTGCTGCTGTCGCAGCTCAAGCATGCCGTGGTCCAGATGACCGCGAATTTCGTCGACGTCATGCTGATCGACCACGACAGCGCGGCGTTCCTGTTCACGATCTTTCCGAACCTCAAGCTGTCGGTGCTGGTGGCCGCAGCCGTCGTGCTGCCGCTGATGGCTCTGCTGTGGTGGGCCGATCCGTTCCGCGTGGCGCGGCTGCCGGCGCTGGCCGGCAAGCTCGCCTGCCTCGCGGCGCTGACCTTGTATTCGCTGAACTGGCGCGACGAGGCCTGGCGCGGCTACTACGACGACGGCTATCTCTCCAAATTCGCGCGCTCCGGCGTCACGGCGGTATCGGATTTCCTCGCCAACGGCTTCATGGAGTCGGATGCCACGGCCGACCGCAAGCTGGCCGCCTTCGTTCCGGATTCCTGCCATCCCGCCGGACGGCGCCCGAACATCGTGCTGATCCACGACGAGTCGAGCTTCGACATCCGCGCGGCCGCCGGCATCAAGGTGCCGGACGGCTACGGCAGCCACTTCAAGTCCTATGACGGCAAGGCGCGCCAGTTCATGGCGGAGAGCAATGGCGGGCCGAGCTGGTTCACCGAATACAACGTGCTCGCCGGCCTGTCGTCGCGCTCGTTCGGCCGCTTCGCCTATTTCGTGACGCGCGTCGCGTCGGGTCGCGTCGAGCGTGGCCTGCCGCTTTCGCTGCGAAATTGCGGCTACGACACTTTGTCGCTGTATCCCGCGCATGGCGCCTTCATGAGCGCGCGCAGCTTCCAGACCACGGTCGGCGTCGACCGCTTCCTCGATGCGCGCGACCTCGGCGCCAAGGGCGTCGAGCCCGACGGCTTCTTCTACGACGCCGCGCTCGACCTGATGCAGCAGCGCAAGCCGGGCAAGCCGCTGTTCATGTTCGTCTACCTCGCCGCCAACCATTTTCCCTGGGAGACCACGTTCCGGCCCGACCTGACGCCGTCCTGGCGCGCGCCCGGCAATGCGCCTGCGATCGACGAATATCTGCGGCGGCAGGCGATGAGCGCGTCGGACTATCAGCGCTTCCTGGCCAATCTGAAGAAACGGTTCGGCGACCAGCCGTTCCTGATCGTGCGCTATGGCGACCACCAGCCGGAGTTCTCGCCGCACATCCTCGATCCCAAGCTCGACGAGGCCGGCATCGGCGAGAAGCTCGAGACCTATGATCCGCGCTATTATCAGACCTATTACGCCATCGACGCCGTGAATTTCGAACCGCGCCAGAGCAGCGCCGTGATGGACAGGATCGATGCCGCCTATCTGCCGCTGGTCACGCTCGAGGCCGCCGGCATTCCGCTCGATCCGTCCTTCGCCGAGCAGAAGGACATCATGCAGCGCTGCAAGGGCGTGTTCTACGCCTGCGGCGACGGCGCCGAGGCCCGCCGCCTCAATCGCATGCTGATCGATGCCGACATGATCCGGGGACTGTAGGGCCACGACCTCACGACATTGCGATCTCCCATGCCAGCGGAGCATTGCCGCCGCCGCGGGGCTGGGCTACCGGTGTCCGTCATCAGACAGGGAGGTCCGATATGTCCACATCCGTCAAGGAGCTGCTGGCCGCCGCCAACGCCGTGGTGCCGAAGATCACGCCGGCCGAGGCGCAGGCGATGATCGCCAAGGGCAACACGCTGGTGCTCGACGTGCGCGATGCGCCGGAGGTCGAGAAGAGCGGCAAGATCGAGGGCGCCCATCACGTCTCGCGCGGCATGCTCGAATTCCGCGCCGATCCGGACTCGCCCTATCACGACAAGGCCTTTGCGAAGGACAAGAGCGTCATTCTGTATTGCGCCTCCGGCGGCCGCGCCGCCCTGGCCGGGAAGGCGCTCAAGGACCTCGGCTACGACAAGGTCTTCAATATCGGCGGCTTCAAGGACTGGGCCGACCATGGCGGCGCCGTGGAGAAGCCGATCGAGCCGGGAATGTAAGCGCAAGGAGCTCGCTCGTGCGGTTGGTGGTTGCGCCAACCTCCGCCGTCATCGCGAGCGAAGCGATCCAGGGGCAACGCAGACAAAGTGCATTTTAGCCCCTGGATTGCTTCGCTGTGCTCGCAATGACGTGTTGAAGCAGGCGGGCTTACTTGGAAATCCTGCTCCACAGCCAGCGCGCCACGGCTTGCGGCGACGACTCAGCATCACTGCCCGACGCCCGCAGATTCGCCTGCTGCATCGTCGCGATGTCGATCCTGCCGAGTAGCGGCCGTAGCGCGTCCTGCAGCGCGCGGTCGCCACTGCGTTTAGGCGCCAGCAGCAGGATCGCGTCATAGGGCGGGATCGCATGCCTGGGATCGTCGAGCACGACGAGGTCGTATTTCGCGATCAGCCCGTCGCTGGTGTAGCCGGCGATGACGTCGACCTCGCCGGAGGCCACCGCCGCATACATGAAGTCGGGCTGCATCTGGCGCTGGGCGCGGAAGGCGAGGCCATAGGCGTCGCGCAGCGCCGCCCATTCCGGGCGCGAGAAGAATTCGTAGTCGCCGGCGATCGACATCTCGCGCGTGTGGCGCGCGAGGTCCGCGATCGAGCGGATGCCGAGCGTCTCGGCTGTCTTGCGCGGCATCACCAGCGCATAGGCGTTCTCGAAGCCGAGCTCGCCGAGCAGCGTGACCTTGTCCCTGGCGAGATCCTGCTTCAGCGCGTCGAGCAGCGCCGCGCGCGGCAGCTGCTCGGTGTGGTGAGCCTGGTTGGCCCACAGCGTGCCGGAATAGTCGACATAGGCGTCGATGTCGCCGTTCTTCAGCGCCTCGTAGATCACGCTGGAGCCGAGCCCCGCGCGCGATGTGGCCGAAAGCCCCGCCGCCTGCAGCCGCTCGCCGAGCAGCGCCGCCAGCACATATTGCTCGGTGAAGGTTTTTGCGCCGATCACGTAGCGCGCGGAGCTGCCGGCGAGCGAGGGCAGGAGGCTCGCGCCGACCATCAGCGCGATCGTCGCCGTGCCGATCCCGATGCGGGCGCGGCTGCGCCTGCGCAGGCCGTTCTCGATCAGCGCCAGCAACTGGTCGACCGCGAGCGCCAGCACCGCGGCGGCGACGCAGCCGAACACGACCAGCACCCAGTTCTGGGTCTGCAATCCGGCAAAGATGTAGTTGCCGAGCGAGGTCTGCCCGATCGGCGTCGACAAGGTCGCGGTGCCGATCACCCACACCGCGGCGGTGCGGATGCCGGCCATGATCACCGGGAGCGCCAGCGGCAGCTCGACCATGGTCAGCGCCTGCCGCTCGGTCATGCCGACGCCCTTGGCGGCCTCGATCAGGCTCGCGTCGACGCCGTTCAGCCCGGTGATGGTGTTGCGCAGCACCGGCAGCATCGAATACAGCGCCAGCGCCAAGACAGCCGGCAGGAAGCCGAACGCCGAGAACGATAGCCCGAACCAGCGCAGGCTCAGCGCGGCGAGCGCCAGCAGCAGCGGATAGAACAGAGCGAGCAGCGCCAGACCCGGCACGGTCTGCACCACGCTGGCGAGGCCGAGCAGGAGATTGCGCAGCGACGGCGAGTTGCGCGCCGCAAGCGCCAGCGGAAAACTGACGACAAGGCCGAGCGCGAGCGCGGCGATGCTGACGCGCAGGTGGCTGCCGAGATAGTCGGCAAGATGCGACAGCGCCTCGTCGACGCGTGGATCAGAGAGCAGATTCATGCCGCGCCGCTCTCGGGCAGCAGCGCCGCCAGCCGCGCGGCCTGCCGGCGCGGCGTCGTCATCAGCTCCGCCACATAGGGCTCGCGGCTCGCCGCGAGCTCGGCCGGCGTGCCGATCGCGATCAGGCGTCCACCGCGCATCACCGCGATGCGGTCGGCGAGCAGCAGCGCCTCGGTGATGTCGTGGGTGATCATCAGCGTCGTCAGCGCGAGCGTGTCGTGCAGCGCGCGGTAGTCGCGGCCCAGCGCATCGCGGGTCAGCGGATCGAGCGCGCCGAACGGCTCGTCCATCAGCACGATGCGCGGCCGCGCGGCGAGCGCGCGGGCGACGCCGACGCGCTGGCGCTGGCCGCCGGAGAGCGCGTCGGGCAGCCGGTCGCGATAGGCCTTGCGGTCGAGCTGGACGAGATCGAGCAGCTCGTCGACGCGCACGGCGATCTCGTTCGCCGGCGTGCCCAGCAGCCTCGGGGTGATGCCGATATTGGCCGCAACCGTCATGTGTGGAAACAGCGCGCCGTTCTGGAACACGGTGCCGATGCGGCGGCGGAGAGCGACCGGTTCGAGGCCGGCGATGTCCTCTCCTCCGATCCGGATCGTGCCGCCGTCCAGCGCGATCAGGCGGTTCGTCAGCCGCAGCAGGGTGGTCTTGCCCGAGCCCGAGCCGCCGACGATCGCCAGGAACTCGCCCTCGGCGATGGCGAGCGAGACGTCGTCCACCGCGACCACCGGGCCGGGGAAGGTCTTGCGGACACGATCATAGCTGATGAGGGAGGTGCGCGGCATGCGGCCTTTCAGGGCGGGGGGCCTCGGTGTCAGACCTAGCACGTCCAGGGCCTGCGTTGAACTTCGCCGCGCAAGCGGCTAAGCCGTCCCGGCCATTTTCGGGGAGGAACTTGGACGTGACGCCATCAACGGCCGCCGCCGTCTCGCTCGACGGGACCACGGTCGCATTCCGGCTCGCCGGCGGACGCACCTATACCGCCGTGGAGACGGCGCAGCTGAGCGTCGAAGACGGCGAGTTCGTCGCGATCGTCGGTCCCACAGGCTGCGGCAAGTCCACTCTGCTCAACGTCGCGGCGGGGCTGCTAAAGCCGGCCGCGGGCAGCGTACGCATCTTCGGCCAGCCGCTCGCCGGCCTCAATCGCGAGGCCGGCTACCTGTTCCAGGCCGATGCGCTGTTTCCGTGGAAGACCGCGCTGGAGAACGTCGCCATCGGTCTCGAGGTCGCGGGCACGCCGGCGCGCGAGGCGGCCGCCAAGGCGCAGCAATGGCTCACATCGGTGGGCCTCGGCGCCTTCGGCAACCGTTATCCGCACATGCTCTCGGGCGGCCAGCGCAAGCGCGTCGGCCTCGCCCAGGTCTTGATCCGCAATCCCCGCATCATCCTGATGGACGAGCCGTTCGGCCCGCTCGACGCGCAGACCCGGCAGATCATGGGCAATCTCTTGCTCGATCTCTGGAACGCCGACCGCAAGGCGGTGCTGTTCGTGACGCATGATTTGGAGGAGGCGATCGCGCTCGCCGACCGCGTCGTCATCATGTCGGCCGGCCCCGCCTCGCGCATCATCGGCGACTGGCGCGTCACCCTGGCGCGCCCGCGTGACATCTTCGAGGTGCGCATGAAGCACGAGTTCCACGAGCTGCATCGCGAGATCTGGCAGACGCTGAAGGCCGAAGTCGAGAAGACCTACAAGCAGGCGGAGGCGGTGTGATGGCGGATTCAAGTCTGGCTATCCGCCGAGGGCTCAGGTCGAGCTCCCCTCCCCCCTGCGGGGAGGGGTTGGGGGTGGGGGTCCCAGCAAAGACTGGTGCTCGTGGCACCCCCACCCCCGACCCCTCCCCGCCTAGCGAAGCTTCGCTTCGCGCGGGGGGAGGGGGGGCGCAGCAGTGCGCGGGGCTGCGGTCTCGCGTCCATCCTGCAGGCGGGAGCAGCGTGATGTCGCGCCTCGGTCTGCTCGCGCTGCAGCTGCTGGTCGCGATCGTCGCGATCGCGCTGTGGCAGTTCTTCGCCACCGTACCGGTGTTCGGCCGGATTCTGTTGCCGCCGTTCTTCTTCTCGAATCCGGTCGACGTGTTCAGCCAGGTCGTGAAATGGTTCTCGACCGGCGCTATCTGGAAGCATCTCGCGATCACCTTGTGGGAATCGATCCTGGCGTTCGCGATCGGCTCGCTCGGCGGCGTGCTGGTCGGGTTCTGGTTCGCGCGCAAGCCGCTGGTCGCCGCCGTGTTCGACCCCTACGTCAAGATGGCCAACGCGCTGCCGCGCGTGGTGCTGGCGCCGATCTTCACGCTCTGGCTGGGCCTGGGGATCTGGTCCAAGGTCGCGCTCGGCGTGACGCTGGTGTTCTTCATCGTGTTCTTCAACGTCTATCAGGGCGTCAAGGAGGTCTCGACCGTGGTGCGCGACAACGCGCGCATGCTGGGGATGAGCGAGCGGCAGCTGATGCGCCACGTCTACTGGCCATCGGCGCTGTCCTGGATGTTCTCCTCGCTGCACACCTCGGTCGGCTTCGCGGTGGTCGGCGCCGTGGTCGGCGAATATCTCGGTTCGGCCGCCGGCCTCGGCTATCTCATCCAGCAGGCCGAAGGCGTGTTCGACGTCGCCGGCGTGTTCGCCGGCATGTTCGTGCTGTCGGCCTTCGTCATCCTGATCGACATCTGCGTCACGCTGGTGGAACGGCGGCTCCTGGTGTGGCGCCCGGATGCGGCGGAGGGGAGATGATGAGCGCGGTGCCGCGCCACCCACCGCTGTCGTCCCCCGCGAACGCCGGGACCCATAACCCCAGGGAGTGGTTTGGGGCAGGCGGAACGACCAGTCGTTTCTCACCGCAACATCACGCGGTATGGGTCCCTGCGTTCGCAGGGACGACAGCGGAGTTTGTGGCGGCCTTCTCAAGCCACATCGACACGCCTAATCTGATCGACACGAACGGAGGAAACACATGAACAAGATCATCGGCCGGGTGACCGGTGCGCTGCTGGCGCTGACGTTGAGCACGGGGCTGGCGAGCGCGGCGACCAAGGTGACGATCGCGGTCGGCGGCGGCGCCTGCCTGTGCTATCTGCCGACGGTGCTGGCGAAGCAGCTCGGCGAATATGAGAAGGCCGGGCTCGACGTCGAGCTGGTCGACCTGAAGGGCGGCTCGGACGCGCTGAAGGCGGTGCTCGGCGGCAGCGCCGACGTGGTCTCCGGCTATTTCGATCACTGCATCAATCTCGCCGCCAAGAAGCAGGAGATGCAGTCCTTCGTCGTGTACGACCGTTATCCCGGCCTGGTGCTCGTCGTGGCGCCGTCGCACAACAAGGAGATCAACTCGATCAAGGATCTCGCCGGCAAGAAGGTCGGCGTCAGCGCGCCGGGCTCCTCGACCGACTTCTTCCTGAAATACATGCTGAAGAAGAACGGCCTCGATCCCGCCGGCACGGCGGTGATCGGCGTCGGCCTCGGCGCGACCGCGGTCGCGGCGATGGAGCAGGGCCAGATCGATGCGGCCGTGATGCTCGATCCCTCGGTGACGGTGCTGCAGGGCACGCATCCGGACCTCAAGATCCTCTCCGACACCCGCACCCAGCACGACACGCTCGAGGTGTTCGGCGGCGAATATCCCGGCGGCGCGCTGTATTCGACGGTGGCCTGGATCGCCGGTCACGAGAAGGAGACGCAGGCGCTGACCAACGCCATCCTTGCGACGATCGCCTGGATCCATTCGCACGCGCCCGAGGAGATCATGGCCAAGATGCCGGAGGAACTGGTCGGCAAGGACAAGGCGCTCTATCTCGCCGCCCTGAAGAACACCATTCCGATGTATTCGCAGACCGGCAAGATGGACCCGAAGGGCGCGGATGCCGTGCTCGCCGTGTTCTCGACCGGCTCCCCCGACGTCGCCAAGGCCAATATCGACGTCAGCAAGACCTTCACCAACAAGTTCGTCGAGCAGGCCAAGAGCACCAATGGCACGGCTGTGAAATAGCGGATGACCGACGTCGTCATCCATCGCGTCACCGCGCTCGACCTCCAGGTCGAGCCGTGGGACTGGCCGTTTGCGAGGGAGCGCCGCGACGAGATCGCGGCGCATTTCGCCGAGCGGCAGCGCGAGAAGCCCGGGCTGTGGAACGGCCGCATCCTGCTCGGACGTGACGCCCGCTTCGACGGCGACCGGTTCTCGGCGCGCTATTTCGAGACCGACTTCGCCAGCCTGCTGGCGTGGCGGGACTGGGGCTTTCCCGACCGCAGCGCCTTCAACGGCTTCGGCATGGGCGCGCTGCGCGCCAGCGACGGCGCCTTCGTGCTCGGCGAGATGGGCGCGCATACGGCCAACGCGGGCCGGCTGTATTTCCCGGCCGGAACGCCGGACCTCGACGACGTCGATGGCGCCACGCTCGATCTCGCATCGAACGTCGCCCGTGAGGTCGAGGAGGAGACCGGGCTCACGCCATCGGACTATCGCGCCTCGGCGCATTGGGACTGCGTCGTCACCGGCGCCTCGATCGCGCTGATGCGCGTGCTCGACGCGGCCGAGACCGGCGAGGTCCTGCAGCGCCGCATCGAGGCCAATCTCGCCGCGCAGGACGAGCCGGAACTCGCAGGCGTCCGGCTGGTTCGAAGCAGGGCGGACCTGACCGCGGCGATGCCGCGCTTCGTCACCGCCTTCCTCGAGACCCAGTTCAGCGGAGAGCCGTCCTCATGAACAAGAAAGCCCGCACGCTTGCGTCGGAGCTCGAGCCCTTCGTCTCGCCGTTCCGGATCGACGGCGGCGAAAAGTTTCGCCTCAAGTCGCACAAGACCAAGGTGAAGGGCGGGCTCGACAAGGAGCAGGGCGAGGCGATCATCGAGGCCAACCGCAAGCGGCTCGCCGACTTCCAGGAGAAGCTCTACGCCCAGGACCGCTGGTCGGTGCTGGTGCTGCTGCAGGGCATGGACGCCTCCGGCAAGGACAGCGCCATCAAGAGCATCTTCGAGGGCGTCAATCCGCAAGGCTGCGAGGTGACCTCGTTCAAGCAGCCGACCTCCAAGGAGCTCGACCACGACTTCATGTGGCGCACGGTTCTCGCGCTGCCCGAGCGCGGCCGCATCGGCATCTTCAATCGCTCCTACTACGAGGAATGCCTGGTCACACGCGTGCATCCGGAGGTTCTCAAGGCCGAGAAGCTGCCGCCCAGGCTCGTCACCAAGGCCATCTGGCATGAGCGTTTCCAGGACATCTCCGCCTTCGAGCGCTATCTCACCCGAAACGGCACCGTGATCCTGAAGTTCTTCCTCAACATCTCCAAGGAAGAGCAGCGCGAGCGCTTCCTTGACCGGCTCGAGGAGCCGGCGAAGAACTGGAAGTTCTCGATGGGCGACGTTACCGAGCGCGCCAAGTGGCAGCGCTACCAGGCAGTCTATCAGGACATCGTGCGCCACACCTCGACGCCGCATGCGCCGTGGTACGTCGTCCCGGCCGACCACAAATGGTTCGCCCGCGTCGTCATCGGCTCGACCATCGTCGCCGCGCTGGAAAGCCTCGATCTGCAGTTCCCGCGCGTCGACGCAGCCTCACGCGAGGAGTTCAAGGCCGTGCGCAAGGCGCTGGAGAACGAAGGCAAGGGCGGGAAGAAGGGGCGGCCGGTGAAGGCAGGCTGAAGCGCGAAGGCCGCCCAAAGACTCTCACGTCATTCCGGGGCGCGCGCCAGCGCGAGCCCGGAATCCATAACCCCGATCGCTGCGCGGGGGACAAGGTCGACGCAACGGCGCGCCGTTTTCGCCAATGACGGCCTGTGGCTATGGAGT
>NZ_CAFJ01000081.1 GCF_000239795.1 Bradyrhizobium sp. STM 3809
GCCTGCAGCGCGCCGGCGACGAGCTCGTTGTCGAAGCGGCCCTGGAAAACCGCTCCCTGCGCCTGGTCGAACTTGACGCCGAAGTTCTGGTAGTTGGCGATCTGGGTGATGATGTCCTGCGTGGCGTTGGCGGTCCCGTTCGCCACGGCGTTCAACTTGGCGCCGAGCGTGTTGGCTTCCGCCAGGAACGAGGCCCAGAAGTTGGTCTGGACCTGGTTGTCCTGGAACTTGGTGACCGTTCCGGTCAGCCCGCCCGGCATTTCCGAGAAGCCGCCGCCATGACCGGGCATGCCCGTGCCGCCGGCTGCGGCGTTGAGCACCGCGTCGTTCTGGAACACGTCGATCATGTCGAGCACGTTATCGGCGGTGCCGCGCAGGGCCGTCGGGTTGGCCTGCGTCTCCGCCGCGTTGTACTTGTTGACCTGCAGATCGATCTGACCGACCAGCGTCTGCAAGTGGAGCGTGGTCGTCTGAGCGTCGACCGCTGTTTGTCCGGCCTCCAGCGCCGCGAGCTTGGCGGGATCGTTGAGGATGGCCATCAGGCCCTGCTTGGCGGCATTGAAGTCAGCTGTGATCTGGCCAAGGTTGTTGGTGCTGATACCGCCGAGTGAAAGGTCGGCCGCGGCATTGAAGACCTGACCGATCGCCGCCAGGTCACCGCCCTGGGCCGCGGCAATGTTCGCCGCGCTGTCGTTGCCTGCCGGCAGGCTTTGGAAGGCAACGTCCATTGCGCCGGTGTTGGCCAGGAATTGCACGTTGTTCAGCGCGGATGACAGATGCGCGTCGCCCTGGATCTGCTGCAGGATCTGCATCTGCACGTTGTGGATGGTCTGGTCGGCGTCGGCGAGCGTCGCCGGGTTGGTCGTGTTCGGCGCCGCGTTGATCAGCGTCGTGATCTCGTTCTGCACCTGGGTCAGCACGGCGGTGTCCGTGGCGTTGAGCGTGAACGCCTTGCCGCCCAGCGTCACCTGGCCGGGATTGGCCAGCATCGCCGCGATGTCGTTCTGCACGGCATGCAGGTCGGTGGTGTAGCTGCCGAGAAACGGATTGGAGTTGCCGCTGTTCTGCGGCGTCGAGAACAGCCCCGTTGAAATGCGGACGGCGTCGTTGAACACGACACCGGCCTGGACGAGGTCGGTCGACAGGTTCAACGCGGACGCGCGAACCAGCAGATTGGACGTGCCATTCGCCAGCGCCGTCGGGTTGAAGGTATTGGCTGCCATCAGATCATCTCCCCAAGTTTCAACCCGGCGTCGGCTGCCTGGCGGTTTCGGCAGCACGCGGGCGTTGATCGGGCGGCGACGCCTCGTTCACTCCTCTCGGAGCGGGCGAAATGTCGCGGCCTCAGAGCACTTGGGAATTATTTGCTCCAATGGGGCCAAAAGAAGCGTCGCCGAGTCCCCAAACATGATGATGTTCGGGCATGCGCCTGGTGTCGCAGCCGGGGCACGGAAACGCGTAGAAACGTTTTAACCCGTTGATTTCAGTCGTGGCATCCTTGCAACATTGGTTGTCGGCTTAGGTTTCGACACACGGTCCGGACAAGAAGTTGCCCCGATCTCGGGGCCGGTTCCCGCCTCTCCCTGGAATTCTTCCAACGAGCGGCGGCGCGGTCGGTCAGGTCTGGATCGTGCATCTCTCGTGAGAGAGCCAGAAGGAAAACTCCTCCTGGCGCTCTTGCAACGTCATCGTCCGAGCAGAGTGTCTGCTCGGGGCT
>NZ_CAFJ01000080.1 GCF_000239795.1 Bradyrhizobium sp. STM 3809
GGCCGGAGGTGAAGTTCTGCCACTCGAGCTCGAACTTGATATTGGCGTATTTGCCGTCCTTGGGCAGGTATTTCTCGAGCAGGTGAAGCTGCCGCACCACGGTGCCGGCGGTCACGGTGTTGGTGGTGGTGTCCTGGGTCCCGATCCCGATGGTGACGGTTTCTGCCGCGGCTGGCTGCGCCGCGATCCAGGACAGACAGGTGACGGACAATAAGAGCGCTTGCGTGCGGCGGACCATTCTCATCCCCGTTCGGTTGGATGGCTGATGGCGCCATGATGGTTGCCGCGTCCGCGAGCGCAAATACGGACTTCAGGCACAGGTGGATTAGTTGCCGTCAAAATCCGGTTGCGTACTCCTTGTGCAATTTTGCTCATGACAGCCGCTTGCATGAGCAGGCCAGTCAATCGGCCGCCTGGCCGCGCATCTCCTCAAGGATGTCGGGACGGCAGACGACGATCTGCGAGCGGCGGGTCACAACGATATGCTTCTCCTGCATCCGCTTCAGGCTGATCGTCACCCATTGCCGGGTCGCGCCGACCATGTGGGCGATGTCGGCGTGGGTGAAGGCGGCCGCGATCACCTTGCCCTCGGGATCGTCGACACCGTAGAGATCGACGAGATGCAGCAGCAGATGGGCGAGACGCTGGGTGATCGAGCGCGTCCCCAGCATCTGCGCCAGCGCCGAATAGCATTTGCCCTTGAAGCTCAGTCCCTCGATCAGGCCGACCGCGAGATTGGGAATCTCGGCGACCAGCGATCGCAGCTCCCTGCCAGGAAGCTGGACCACGCTGGCATTGCTGGCCGCGACGCCGGACCACTGATGTACGCCGGTGTCGAACACTTCCGGGCCGCCGACGAAATTGCCGGCATACCAGTAGGCGAGGGTGATCTCGCGGCCCTGCGGCGAGGTGTAGAACACGCGGATGCGGCCGCTCTCGATCAGGAAGATGCCGTCATGCCTGGCGCCCTGGCTGAACAGCGTCTGGCCGCGATTGAGCACCTTGCGGCGGCCCTGCTTGAGCACGAGCTCGCGCTCCCGCAGGCTGAGCCGCTCGATCAGCGATGGCGGCCCCCCGATCGACTGCTGGCTCTCGGTGAGCAGCAGCGACGACGTCGTGACCGCACGCGCTGATGTCAGAGAGGACGGAACGCCATCCGCAGCCGATTTGGCCGCCTGCAGCAACATGGTCTGCCTCCGCATTGATCAACCTGACCGAAAGCGGAGCAATGTTCGTGCCACCCAGCCGCAGCAGGCGCCAGCTCAGACGCCGGCGAGTTCCCGCAGGTAAGATGCCGGGAAGATGCCGCGATTGTGGCCGTCGGAGAAGGCGATGTTGAAGCCGTAGCCGAGATTGCCGACGCCGATGATGCCGATGCCGGGGAATCGTGCCGGAAACCGGCCGTCGAAGCGGGCGCGCTGGCAATGCGCGCAGCGGCAGGACAGCCGCAGCCGTTCCGCGGAGACCACGACGCTCGCCCCATCCGTGGTTCGCAGCAGCAATGACGAGAGATCGGCGCTGATCTCGCCGTCGGCGATGTCGGCAGCGATCATGGGACCTCCTGGTTGTGACGAGACGCCCGATGCAGACTAGCGGCAGCGGCTCGGACTGGGCCAGCAACTAATTGCCTGGATCGACCGAAAGCCGTCGGAGCAGGGCGGCCGGGCCCGGCGCTTGCGATCCGCGCGACAAAGTTTGCAACTAATCCACCGGCGGCGCGCGTTCGAAATTGCCGAACCCGATCGTTTCCGCGACATCGTCCTCATCGACGATGCAGGGCGCGTTCGCGCGCCGCCAGGAGATGATGATGAGCGCCTTTCAGACCGCGACGGTGCTGTCGGTCCGGCACTGGACCGATTCGCTGTTCAGCTTCACCGCCACCCGCGATCCCGGCTTCCGGTTCCAGAACGGACAATTCGCCATGATCGGCCTCGAGGTCGACGGCAGGCCGCTGGTGCGGGCCTACAGCATGGCGAGCGCCAACCATGAGGAGGAGCTGGAGTTCTTCAGCATCAAGGTCGCCGACGGGCCGCTGACCTCGCGGCTGCAGCAGATCAGGCAGGGCGACCAGATCCTGGTCGGACGCAAGGCGACCGGCACGCTGATCGCCGGCAATCTCATTCCCGGCAGGCGGCTATTGCTGTTGTCGACCGGCACCGGCCTCGCGCCGTTCGCCAGCCTGATCAAGGATCCCGACATCTACGACAGCTATGAGAGCATCGTGCTGGCGCATGGCTGCCGCCAGGTCTCCGAGCTCGCCTATGGCGAGCAGCTCGTCGACAAACTGCGGGATCACGAGCTGTTCGGGCCGCTGGTGCGCGACAAGCTGCTGTATTACCCCACCGTCACCCGCGAGCCGTTCCGCAACCGCGGCCGCATCACCGACCTGATCGCCACCGGGCAGATGTTCGCCGACATCGGCGGACCGGATCTCGACCGCGACACCGACCGGGTGATGCTGTGCGGCAGCCCGGCCATGCTCGCCGAGCTCCAGGCCCTGCTCGAGCAGCGCGGCTTCACCGAAGGCAACCACAGCACGCCCGGCCATTTCGTCGTCGAGAAGGCCTTTGTCGAGCGCTGACCTCCGGGGGGAGGGAAATCGTGGTCCGGCGACAACTAATTGCTATCGCCGGACACCGAGCTGAACAAGTCTGACCCGAACCGGCGCCCAGCCGGCCAAGCAGGAGCATAGAATGGCAATGGATGAGATCGTCGACGGACTTTCGGAGGTGTCCTGCGACGTGCTGGTGATCGGCGGCGGCACCGCCGGCCCGATGGCGGCCCTCAAGGCCAAGATGAAGAATCCCAAGGCCAACGTCGTTCTGCTGGAGAAGGCGAACGTCAAGCGATCCGGCGCGATCTCGATGGGCATGGACGGCCTGAACAACGCCGTCATCCCGGGCTACGCGACGCCGGAGCAATATACCAAGGAGATCACGATCGCCAATGACGGCATCGTCGATCAGAAGGCGGTGTATAAATACGCTCAGAGCTGCTACTCGATCATCGAGGAGCTCGACAGCTTCGGCATCAGGTTCCTCAAGAACGAGAACGGCGACTATGCCGTCAAGAAGGTCCACCATATCGGAACCTATGTGCTGCCGATGCCCAATGGCGAGACCGTCAAGAAGGCGCTGTATCGCCAGCTGCGCCGCGCCCGCATCCTGATCTCCAACCGCTACATGGCGACGCGGCTCCTGACGTCGAGCGACGGCCGCATCGCCGGTGCGATCAGCGTCAACACCCGCACCGCCGAGCTCCTGGTGATCAAGGCCAAGGCCGTGATCCTGTGCATGGGCGCCGCCGGCCGGCTCGGCCTGCCGACCTCGGGCTACATGTTCGGCACCTACGAGAACGCAGCGAACTCCGGCGACGGCTATGCGATGGCCTATCATGCCGGCGCCGCGCTCGCCAATCTCGAGTGCTTCCAGATCAACCCGCTGATCAAGGACTATAACGGCCCGGCCTGCGCCTATGTCGCCGGACCCTTCGGCGCGTATACCGCCAACAACGAGGACCGTCGCTTCATCGAATGCGACTACTGGTCCGGCCAGATGATGCTGGAGTTCTACAACGAGCTTCTGTCCGGCAAGGGACCGGTTTTCCTGCAGCTCAAGCATCTGCACGACAAGACGATCGAGGAGATCGAGCAGACCCTGCACAAGGTCGAGCGGCCGACCCGCGGACTGTTCCAGCAGGGACGCGGCGTCGACTATCGTAGGGAGTCGATCGAGATGCACATCTCCGAGATCGGATTCTGTTCGGGCCACAGCGCATCGGGCGTGTTCGTCGACGACAATGCCCGCACCACCGTCCCCGGGCTCTATGCCGCCGGCGACATGGCGAGCGTGCCGCACAACTACATGCTGGGCGCCTTCACCAACGGCTCGTTCGCCGGGCTCGACGCGATGGAGTTCGCCGACAACCACGATTTCGGCGAGATCGACGCCGCCGAGATCGCGCTGGAGCGGGAGCGTGTGCTGGCGCCGACGAAGCGCGAAGACGGCATCCCGCCGAACCAGATCGAGTACAAGACGCGCCGGCTGGTCAACGACTATCTGCAGCCGCCGAAGGTGACGCGGAAATACGAGCTCGGCATGCGCCGGCTCGCCGAGGTGCGCGAGGACATGCAGGAGCGCATGATCGCGCGCAACGCCCACGAGCTGTTGCGTGCGCTCGAAGTGCAGTCGATCATGGACTGCGCCGACATGGCGGCCCATGCCTCGCTGTATCGCGAGGAGAGCCGCTGGGGCCTCTATCACTGGCGCACCGACTTCCCGGAGAAGGACGACGAGAACTGGTTCTGCCACACGCTGCTCAGCAAGCGGGACGGCCGCATGACCAGCGAAAAGCGCGCGGTGCAGCCCTATGTCGTCCCGATCGCCGACGACGAGAAGGACCTCTACGACAAGCAGCGCATCCGCGCCAGCGCCTGACCGACAACAAGGAGAAACAGACATGCCTCTCGCGACCTATCAGACGTCGGTACCCGTCGTCGTCGACGACGCCAAGTGCATTGCCGACAAGGGCTGCACGGTCTGCGTCGACGTCTGCCCTCTCGACGTGCTCCGGATCAGCGACCTGACCGGCAAGGCCTACATGGCCTATGACGAGTGCTGGTACTGCATGCCCTGCGAGGCGGACTGCCCGACCGGCGCCGTCACCGTCAACATCCCCTATCTCCTGAGGTGATCATGTCGAGCCCGTTCGAATCCTACGACGATCTCGACGATGCCGACGAGCGGCTGCAGGCTGCCGATCCGGCGGAGCGGCGGGTCGCGATCATCGCGCTCGGCCATTCCGGCGATCCGGCGGCGGTTGCCCATCTCGCGCGCATGGTCACCGATCCCGATGCCGGGGTGCGCCAGCAGGTCGCGATGGCGCTCGGCGAGTTCGACGGGCCGGAGGCGGCGGCCGCGCTGGTGGCGCTGCTGGTCGATCCGGAGCGCATCGTGGCCTCGGCGGCCGCCGACAGCCTCGCCGAGTTCAAGGATCCGGCATCGGCGGATGCCATCCTGCCGCTGGTCAAGCACGGCCATGCCTTCGTGCGCATGGGGGCGCTGCGCGCGCTCAAGGAGCTGCGGCGCAAGGACACGCTGAAGCCGGCGCTGGAGGCGCTGCAGGACGGCGACGCAGCGGTGCGGGTGCAGGCGATCGGCGTGATCGGCTTCCTCAAGCTCGAGGAGTCGATCCCGGCGCTGACCGCGCTGATCGGCGATTCCGATGCGCATGTCCGTCGCGCTGCCGTTAGCGCGCTGGCCTTTTCTCATATGAAGATCGCCGCGGAGACCATCACTAGGGCGCTCAAGGACTCCGATTGGATGGTGCGCGAGATGGCGGCGGAGACACTCGGACTCAACGTCAACGGCGCCGTCGCAGCTGATGCATTGGTGGCCTGTCTGGCGGATGAATTCTGGCAGGTGCGTCTGAAGGCGATACGCAGTCTCGGGCGTATGAAGGTGTTGCACGCGGTACGGCCGATCGGCCATTGCATCACCCACGAGCAAGCCAATCTGCGCAAAGAGGCGGCGGCTGCACTCGGCGAGATCGCGGCTCCCGACGGCGAGCCGTTCCTCGCTCTGGTCGCCGATGATCTCGATCCCGACGTGCGCAAGAATGCAAGATGGGCGCTGCAGCAGATCGCCGCGCACAAGGCGAGGGCGGGCTCGTAGAGTGGCGGTTTGGGTGGCTACCTCGCTATTTGACTTTGAAAAAGCAACAAGGATCTTCTTGGGTGCCAAGGCGCTGATAGTCAGAACAAGCGCTTACGACTGCCGGATCTACGATGCGGAGAGGTCGTTTTATCTTGCCGTCCAGCTCGCCTTCCAGCTCGCTTCCCGCTCATGGGCGCCGTTATCTGGTGTGAGAGCAGGTCAGACGACACGGAATCGCGCCGCGAGCGACCACGCCCCGACCACGTTCCAGCACGATATCTTGCCGAACTTGTCTTCATACCGGCGACAAAGCTGGAAGAGCTGGTCCGGATTCTCATCCTGTCGGTCGTCTGCGTCTTCGACCTATGGCCGTGGCATTGTTGCTGGCTGCTGGCGCTCACTCGGGGCGAGCCATTTCGTCTTGGCGACCGTAGGTCAACCAGGACGCCGGAGCTATTGAATATGATACGGCAAGGAATGGTCGCGGAAGCTCCATCTCCAGACCAACTCAATCCCAGCCTTCACCACTGCATGCGCAGCAGATTCCGCACGGCCGGTCGCCATTCGCCGGTCATTGTGTACTCCAACCCAAGCCGCGCGCCGCAGCTGATCGCGAGCATCGTCAGTGGTGCGGACAGCGCCAATGTCGAGAAGGCGGACAGGCCCTGGCCGATGGTGCAGCCCATGGACATGATGCCGCCGGTGCCCATCAGCAGCGCGCCGATCATGTGGCGCTTCAGCTCGCGGGCATCGTCGCAGGCCTCCCAGCGGAAGACGCGCGAGAACATGGCTGCCACGAACGAGCCAAGGATGACGCCGGCGACCGAGCCGATCGCGAAGTCGGCGTGGCTGCCGGAGAGCGTGGCGATGTAGAGCACGGTGTTGCCGAGCGGAGCGACGAAGGTGAGGGAGGCCACCCGCTCGGGGTCGAAATCATCATGGCCGAGCCAGCCGGTTGCAAACCAGCCGAAGGCGACCGCGCCGCCGACGGCGAGACCTGACAGCAGCAGACGTGGTGATCTCACCAGCTGGCCATCAGCCAGGGCCCACGCCGCAAGCGCCACCGCGACGAGCGAGACGATGACAGGCCGCGCGTAGGAGCCGATGGCTGCGGACATCAGCGTGTCCATGCCCTGGTTGATCGCCTCCGGCAGATGTACCGACAGTGGCTCGATCAAACCGACGCGCACGAATCCAGTGAGGCCACGCATCGCCGCCAGCGCCGAGACGCCGAGCACGAGAAAGACGACGATCGCGCGTAGGTCACCGCCGCCGATGCGGACCAGGGTCCCAAAGCCGCAGGTGCCGACCAGCGCCATGCCAATCCCGAACAGCAGGCCGCCGAGGATGGCGCCGCCGAGCGGAATGGAGGCGGTCAGGTAGATCGAGCGGGAGAGATCGACGAGTCCGAAGCTGGCAAGCAATTGCGTCGCAACCAGCGCGACCGCCGCGGCCAGGGCGAATGATTTGAGCCGCCGCGTATCGGCGCCGAAGAAAGCATCCTCGAGCATCGCGAGCGTGCAGAAGCGACCCGCACGGCCGGCGACACCGAGCACGGCGCCCGCCAGCAGCCCGCACAGGAACGTCATTGCTGACGGACTGAGCATTCCTCCCGATGTCCTTGTTCTCGTCCAGGCGATTGTGCGCCAGGATTGACAGCGAAGCCAGACCTCTTGCGAAGGCCGCTGCCGGCGTTCGCGTTTGTTCGTTGCGTGCGCGTCTGAGGATATCGCAGCGCAGAAAGATGGGTCAGCGGCGGCGCTTGCGGACCGGCTCGCAGAAGACGTCATAGATCGCGGTCAGGATCTTGCGCACGTCCTCGCTGGCAAGACTGTAATAGATCGTCTTGCCGTCGCGCCGCGTCGTGACCAGCCGGTCGAGCCTGAGCCGGGCGAGCTGCTGCGACACCGTCGATTGCCGCTCGCCCAGGAACTGCTCGAGTTCGGTGACGGATTTTTCGCCCTCGGACAGGATGCACAACAGCAGCAGCCGGGACTCGTGGGACAGCGCCTTCAGCATCTCGCTGGCCTCGCGCGCCTTCTCGATCATCTGCTCGAGCTCGGCGGAGGTTTCGATGTCCTTCAACTTCGGCAGCGGCATGAATTTGGGATCCTCGATTGTTCGTCAGGAGCGGCCCGGCGTCCCGCTTGTAGCATTGATGATGCGGCCGAGCAGCCCAAAGAAGAACGCGTCGCCCGGATAGCCGCGGATCCGGCCGATCTCGTGGCCCTGGTCGAGCACCACGAAGGTCGGCGTGAAGGCGCCGGGGTCGATGCCGGCGAGATCCGCCGGCAGCTTCTGGGTGAGGTCGACCCGCCGCAGGGGAAGGGCCCGCCCTTCGTCGGTCTTGGCGTAAATCGGGGCGATCTCGGCATTGAACCGGGCGCACCAGCCGCAGCCGGGGCGCTCGAACATCACGAGCTCGGAGGCGAGCAGCGGCGAGGACAGGCACAGCAGAGCAATCGCCGCCGGGGCCAGCGTTGCGAGCCTGCGAAGCGTGAATTGACCGGACATGCCGCCATCCTCTCTGGACACGCCTTCCGAGTTATCATTAAATTCGAATATGTACCAGTGCGTGAATTCCGAATCCTGCCGTGCAGGCGGGTCCGCAGCACTGGGCGCGGGGAGGACAGATGGATCTCGACGTTACGCTCGGCGCAGCCCTTGCCGCCGGCCTCCTGTCGTTCCTGTCCCCCTGCATTCTGCCGCTGGTCCCGCCGTTCCTGTGCTACATGGCCGGCGTCTCGGCAGCCGATACCATCACCGAGGGCGGCGTGGTTCAGCGGCGGCGGACGGTGCTGACGGCGCTGTGCTTCGTCGCCGGATTCTCGCTGGTGTTCGTCGGCCTGGGGGCGACAGCTTCCGTCTTCGGGCGCTTCATCGCTGGTCATCTCGGCCAGCTCGGCATCGTCGCCGGGCTCGTCATCGTCGCCATGGGGCTGCATTTTCTCGGGGTGCTCAGGATACCCCTGCTGTACCGCAGCGCGACGATCGATGTCGGCCGCAAGCCCGCCGGCCTGCTCGGCGCTTTCGTGATGGGGCTCGCCTTCGCGTTCGGCTGGACGCCCTGCGCGGGGCCGGTGCTCGCGGCCGTGCTGATGATGGCCGGCGCGGAAGCCACAGTGGGGAAGGGCGCGCTGCTGCTCGCGGCTTATTCGCTTGGAACGGGCATCCCGTTTCTGATCGCGGCCGCCTTCACCGGACAGTTCATGACGATGCTGAAGGGGATCAAGCCGCATCTGCCTCTGGTCGAGAAGACGATGGGCGGCTTTCTCGTCCTTACCGGAGCCGCCTTTCTCGCCGGTGTCATTCCGGAGATGTCGCAATGGATCTTCGAGCGCTTTCCCTCGCTCGCCACGATCGGCTGATCAGCCATAGCCGAAGTCGAGCAGGTTGACGAAGGATTGCAGCTCGATCTCGTAGCGATGCACAAGGCCGGCATCGCCCTCGCGCGCGGCGCGGCCGATCTCCTGGGCGCTCGCGGTGGCACCGTCGATCAGGCGGCGGAATTCGGCCTGGCTTGCGATGTCGGATGCAGCGAGGCTGTTGCAGCGCTGCAATTGCATACGCAACGCGGCACCCGCCTCGACGACCTCGCCAGGCCCAGCCTTGGTCGAGGCGAACCGCGCCGCGACGTCGCGCAGCCCGTTCATGGCCGGGGCGAGCTCGAACACGCAGTCGCTGAGCTCCATCACGCCGGCATCGCGTCTCATGGCGTGGATCGACCGGCGCAGCGCGGCGATGTCCGCCGCGGCACGGGCGCCATCACCGGCGGTCAGCGCTTCGTCGGCTTTGCTGAGGCGATCGTTGCCGCTGGCGATCAGCTCCGCAAGCGATGTGCCCGGATAGGGGGCCGCCGCGCGCGCGGTCAGTCCGCCGAGCTTTGCCCAGGCCCGACGGGCATCGTCGAGTTCGATCTGCGCAAGGCCGATATTGCCGGTGCGCGCATAGCTCGCAGCGGTGCGCAGGCTGGCCATCGCCGCCGGGATCAGCGCGGTGATGTCCGCGTTCTCTGCGGCCTGCGGATGGACGCTCGGGGCGAGACACGACAGCACAAGGGACAGAATGATGGCGCGGCGCAGCATCGAATGTCCTTTTCACATTCTATTATTCGAATATGGTGTAGCGAACTTCAGCCGATTTGGCAAAGCGCGCGAGCAGGCTCATGACCTCGAATTCAATGATGACGCGGCGCGGCCTGATTGCCGGGCTGTCTGCCGCGACCGTGCTCGGCGCTTTGCCGACGCTGGCGCGAGCGGACGCGGTGCTCGGCGACGATGGGCTGTATCATCAGTCGTGGTTCCTCAACAGCTTCCTCGATCTCCGCGAAGATCTCGACAGCGCGGCATCGGAAGGCAAGCGGCTCGCGATCATGTGGGAGCTGCGCGGCTGTCCGTATTGCCGAGAGACGCATCTGGTGAACTTCGCCGATGCTGCCATCGCCGACTACATCCGGGCAAACTTCGAGGTGATGCAGCTCAATCTGCTAGGCGCCCGCAAAGTGACCGACTTCGACGGCGAGGAGCTCACCGAGAAGGAGCTCGCCGAGCGCTACGCCATCAGGTTCACGCCGACTTTCCAGTTCTTTCCGCCCTCAGCGGACGGCGTCGCCGGTAAGGAGCCGCTCGCGCGCGAGGTCGCGCGCGCGCCGGGCTATCTGAAGCCGCCGCACTTCCTCGCGATGTTTCGTTTCGTGCGCGAAAGGGCGTATGAGCGCGGCACGTTCCGCGACTATCTCGCCGCCTCCAAAGGTTGAGTGCGCCGCCGCATCGAATTCGGTTGACACTCATCATATTATCAAATCATAATCTATGAATATGAAGGGCCGTAAGCTCGTCGCATCAGCAGGCGAGGGGAAGCCTCGTCGGTCAGGGTGGAAACATGCGCCGTTTGATTCCGGCCGCCTTGTTCTGCGCGTTGTTCTCGGCAACAGCGCGAGGTGACGAGCCGATCAGGCTTGACGTCGTCGACTATGCAATTCCAAAATCCCTGACGGGCGCGCCCGGCAATGCCGATGCCGGCAAGAACGTTTTTTTGACGCGGACGCTCGGCAATTGTCTCGCCTGTCATCAGGTCTCGGCGTTGAAGTCCGAGGAGTTTCACGGCGAGTTCGGTCCGTCGCTCGACGGCGTCGCGACCCGCTACAACGCGGCGCAGTTGCGCCTGATCGTTGCCGATCCCAAGCGGATCTTCACCGACACGGTGATGCCCGCTTTCTACAAGAACGACGGCCTCAATCGCGTGCGTCCCGAGTTTGTCGGCAAGCCGGTTCTCACCGCCGCGCAGGTCGAGGACGTCGTAGCCTATCTCGAAACATTGAAATAACCGCCTCTGGAGGATGATGCATGGGCGCAATCAACAGACGACAGGCGTTCCTTCTCGGCGGCGGTTTCGTCGCGTTGACGGTGCTGCCGATGGCCGCCAACGCCGAACCGAGCAACGATGCGGCCGAGCTGATCAAGAAGTTCACCGGCGGCAAGGAAGCCACGAAGGGCAAGATCACGTTCGATCTGCCTGAGATCGCCGAGAACGGAAACACTGTGCCGCTCGCGCTCACGGTCGAAAGCCCGATGACGGCCGAAAACTACGTCAAGGAAGTGCTGTTCGTGGCCGATGGCAATCCCAACGCCGGCGTCGCGACGCTGATGTTCACGCCGATGTCCGGCAAGGCCGAGGCGTCCATCCGCATCCGCTTAGCTCAGACCCAGAACGTGATCGCGGTAGCCAAGATGAGCGACGGCTCGCTGTTCACCGAGCGCAAGACGGTCAAGGTCACCATCGGCGGCTGCGGCGGCTGAGACAGGGGAGAGAAAGACATGGCAGACAAGCCGCGGATCAAGCTTCCGAAGGAAGCGAAGAAGGGCGAGATCATCCAGATCAAGACGCTGGTCTCGCATCTGATGGAGTCGGGCCAGCGCAAGGACGCGCAGGGCAAGCCGATCCCACGCAAGATCATCAACAAGTTCAGCTGCGAGTTCAACAGCAAGCCGGTGTTCTCCTGTGCGCTGGAGCCGGCCATCTCGGCCAACCCTTACATCCAGTTCGACGCCCGGATCGACGAGGAAGGCACGTTCAGGTTCGCCTGGACGGATGACGACGGCTCGGTGGTGACGGCCGAGGAAAAGATCGCGTTGAAGGCCTGACCGGCATCGTGTGATCGCTACGGGAAGTGACGGATGTCCATTCGCTACGGTTCTCTTGCTGTCCTGGCCACGGCCGCGCTGACCCTCTCGGCCATCGCGGTGTTCGGCCAGGAGGCGGAACGGATGGGCATTCCGGCGCCTCCCGGCCACGTCTTCAAGACCATCATCTCGGGCTACCAATTCCGCACCAAGGAAACGCGCGCTCTCCAGGACGACGACCTGGAGAACCCGGGCTTCCTCGCGGTGGAGCGGGCCGCCGACATGTGGAAGACGGTTGACGGCAGCGAAGGCAAGTCGTGCATGAGCTGCCATGGCGAGGCCGAGACGACCATGAAGGGCGTTGGTGCTGCCATGCCCAAATGGAGCGAGAAGCTCAACAAGCCGGTCAATCTCGAGCAGCAGATCAACATCTGCCGCAGTGAGCACATGAAGGCGCAGCCCTGGCCGTTCAAGTCCAAGGAGTTGACGGACATGACGACCTTCGTCCGCTTCCAATCGCGCGGCATGCCGGTGGCGGTGAAGACCGACGGTCCGATGTCGCCCTGGTTCGAGAGGGGCAAGGAGATCTACTACACCAGGGTCGGCCAACTCGATCTCGCCTGCGCTTCCTGCCATGAGAAGAACAACGGCAAGTTCATGCGAGCCGATTTCCTCAGCCAGGGTCAGACGAACGGCTTTCCGACCTACCGGCTGCGTGATCAGCGCCTGGTCCCGCTGCACGAGCGCTTCGAGGGCTGCATGTTCGACGTTCGCGGCGTGCCCTATAAGCCGCTGTCGGACGAGTTCCTCGCGCTCGAGATCTACGTCGCCTGGCGCGGCATCGGCCTGCCTGTCGAGACACCGTCGGTCCGCAACTAGCGGCGGACACAAGGATAGACATCATGATATCGCGTCGCGAATTCGTTCAGGTCGCATTGGCGGCGGCTGCCTTGACGGGCGGCACGTCCCGGGCCTTTGCCCAACAAAAGCTGACCGAGAAGGAGCTTCTGGCCTTCGAGCCGGTCGGCAATGTCACGCTGGTGCATGTCACCGACATCCACGGCCAGCTGATGCCGCTGTATTTCCGCGAGCCGTCGACCAATCTCGGCGTCGGCGACGCCAAGGGCCAGCCGCCGCATATCACCGGCAAGGACTTCCTCACCCGCTTCGGCATCGCGCCGGGCTCGTCGGCGGCCTATGCGCTGACCTCGGAGGATTTCGAGGCGCTGGCCAAGACCTATGGGCGCATCGGGGGGCTCGACCGCGCCGCGACTGTCATCAAGGCGATCCGCGCCGAGCGCGGCGACAAGGTGGTCCTGCTCGATGGCGGTGATACGTGGCAGGGATCATGGTCGTCGTTGAAGACCAGCGGCCAGGACATGATCGACTGCATGGCGCTGCTGAAGCCGGATGCGATGACCGGGCATTGGGAGTTCACTTACGGCACCGAGCGCGTCAAGCAGGCGGTGGACGCGCTCGGCTTTCCGTTCCTCGGCCTCAACATCCGCGACACCGAGTGGAACGAGCCGGCGTTCGAGGCTTCGACGATGATCGAGCGTGGCGGGGTCAAGATCGCGGTGCTCGGCCAGGCCTTCCCGTATACGCCGGTCGCCAATCCGCGCTGGATGATTCCGAACTGGTCGTTCGGCGTTCGCGAGGAGGATGTTCAGACCCAGGTCGACAAGGCGCGCAAGGACGGCGCCGGCCTCGTGGTGCTGCTGTCGCACAACGGCTTCGACGTCGACCGCAAGCTGGCCAGCCGGGTCAAGGGCCTCGACGTCATCCTCACCGGTCACACCCATGATGCGCTGCCTGAAGCGGTCAAGGTCGGCAAGACCTTGCTGATCGCGTCGGGCTCCTCGGGCAAGTTCGTCTCACGGCTCGATCTCGACGTCAGAGACGGCGAGGTGAAAGGCTATCGCTACAAGCTGATCCCGCTGTTCTCCGACGTGATCAAGCCCGATCCAGCGATGGCTGCCAAGATCGCCGAGGTGCGCAAACCGTTCGCCGCGGATCTCGCGCGTGCGCTCGGGCGGACCGAGACGCTGCTGTACCGCCGCGGCAATTTCAACGGCACGTTCGACGACCTGATCTGCCAGGCGCTGCTGCAGGAGCGCGATGCCGAGATCGCTCTGTCGCCGGGCTTCCGCTGGGGCACCAGCGTGATGCCGGGCCAGGACATCACCTTCGAGGACGTCACCAACGCCACCGCCATCACCTATCCCGCAGTGTATCGCATGGGCATGACCGGCACGCGTCTCAAGGAGATCATCGAGGATGTCGCCGACAATCTGTTCAACGTCGACCCTTACTACCAGCAGGGCGGCGACATGGTCCGCATCGGCGGCATGTCCTATGCGATCGATGTCAACAAGCCGCAGGGGCAGCGCATCTCCGACATGCGCCTGATCAAGACCGGCGCGGCGATCGATCCGGCGCGCGAATATCAGGTCGCGGGCTGGGCCAGCGTCAATGAGGGTACGCAGGGACCGCCGATCTGGGAGGTCGTGTCGAGCTATCTGCAGCGCCAGAAAACCGTGCGTCTCGAGCCCAACCGGGCCGTCAAAGTCTCCGGAGTGTGACGACGATGTCCAAGGACAAATCGCTTTCCTCAGCCCCACGCGCGTCGCGGCGCGGCTTCCTGACCGCGGCAGGCGGCCTCGCGGCCACGGCGCTGGCGTCGCAAGCGCGTGCCGGCGCCGGCAATCCTGCCAATCAGCCGCCGAACGTGCCGGAATGGACCCGCACGCTCGGCGAGGGCGTCGCGGTTCGCCCCTACGGCAAGCCGTCGAAATTCGAGAAGGACGTCATCCGCCGCGACGTCGAATGGCTGACGGCGTCGCGCGAATCCTCCGTCAGCTTCACGCCGCTGCATGAGCTGGAAGGCATCATCACGCCGAACGGACTGTGCTTCGAGCGTCACCACGGCGGCGTCGCCGAGGTCGATCCGGCCGATCACCGGCTGATGATCCATGGCCTGGTCGAGCGGCCGCTGCTGCTGTCGCTCGACGAGCTCAAGCGCTACCCGCGCGTCAACCGCATCCATTTCATGGAATGCGCGGCCAATTCCGGAATGGAGTGGCGCGGCGCCCAGCTCAACGGCTGCCAGTTCACCCATGGCATGATCCACTGCGTGCAGTACACCGGCGTCTCGCTGCGCACGCTGCTGGAGGAGACCGGCGTCAAGCCGAGCGGCAAGTGGCTGCTGGTCGAGGGCGCCGACTCCGCGTCGATGGATCGCAGCCTGCCGATCGAGAAGGCGCTCGACGACTGCATCATCGCCTACAAGATGAACGGCGAGGCGCTGTATCCCGAACAGGGCTATCCGATGCGCCTGGTCGTGCCGGGATGGCAGGGCAATCTCTGGGTCAAGTGGCTGCGCCGCATCGAGGTCGGCGATCAGCCCTGGCACACCCGCGAGGAGACGTCGAAGTACACGGACCTGCTGCCGAACGGCAAGGCGCGCCGTTTCACCTGGTCGATGGACGCAAAGTCCGTGATCACGAGCCCGAGCCCGCAGGCGCCGATCAAGCACGGCAAGGGCTTTACGATCGTCTCGGGCCTGGCGTGGTCCGGCAACGGCAAGGTCAAGCGCGTGGATGTGTCGCTCGACGGCGGCCGCAATTGGTGGCCGGCGCGGATCGATGGCCCTGTGCTCGACAAGGCGCTGACCCGCTTCTACTACGAGTTCGACTGGAACGGCGAGCCACTGCTGCTGCAGTCCCGAGTGCAGGACGAGACCGGCTACGTCCAGCCGTCCAAGGCTGAGCTGCGCAAGGTGCGCGGCTACAACTCCATCTATCACAACAATGGCATCCAGACCTGGCATGTGCAGGCAAACGGTGAGGTCGAGAATGTCGAGGTCGCCTAAGCTGATTATTGCAGTCGCGTTAGCCACCTTCGCGGGCTCGGTTGCGCTCGCCGGTGGTCCGCAGGAGAAAATCGCGGCCAAGACCGAGGCCAAGACCGAGGCGAAGACGGAAGCCAATGCGCCGCAGCGCTTCAACATCGGCCGCGCGCCGACGGTCAAGGAGATCCGCGGCTGGGATATCGACGTGCGGCCGGACGGTCAGGGCCTGCCGATCGGCAAGGGCAGCGTCGCCCAGGGCGAGAAGCTGTTCATGGACAATTGCGCCAGCTGCCATGGCGAGTTCGGCGAGGGCGCTGGCCGCTGGCCGGTGCTGGCCGGCGGCAAGGGCTCGCTGACCTCGGACAATCCGGTCAAGACGGTCGGCTCGTACTGGCCCTACGCCTCGACCTTGTTCGACTATGTCCGCCACGCGATGCCGTTCGGCAGCCCGCAGTCGCTGAAGGTCGACGAATACTACGCCCTGGTCGCCTATGTGCTCTATCTGAACGATGTCATCACCGATCAGAACTTCGAGCTGACCGACAAGAATCTCGCCACCATCAGGATGCCGAACGAGGGCGGCTTCATTATGGACGACCGGGCGACCAGCGAGAAAGCGTTCTGGCAGAAGGATCCTTGCATGAAGAACTGCATCGCGCCGGTGAAGATCACCGGACGGGCAACCGCCGTCGATGTCACGCCCGAGGACAAGGACGGCAAGCCGCGAGGCGTCGAGTGACGATGGCCGGATGCAGCCGCCGCCAGATGCTGCTGGCGGCCGCATCCGTCACGCTTGCCGCAAGCGGGGCCGTTTCCATTGCCGCGGCAGCGGAGCCGCACCGGCTCGCGCTGCAGATCAGCGATGAGGATCCGGCCAAGATGCGCGCGGTGCTCGACGTCGCCGCCAATGTGTCCCGGCACTATTCGGGCGAGGGCGACGAGGTCGAGATCGTGGTGGTCGCGTTCAACGGCGGGCTCGACATGCTGCTGGCCGACCGCTCGCCGGTGAAGGAGCGCGTGCTCGGCTTCGCCAAGTCGATGCCCAATGTGAGCTTCATCGCCTGCGGCAACACCTTGGAGACGCTCGCGAGCAAGGAGGGCCGGCAGCCGCCTCTGCTCGACGGCGTCACCGTCGTCAAGACCGGCGTCGCGACCCTGCTGGAGCTGTCGGAGAAGAACTGGACGATCGTGCGTCCGTGAAGGAATTTGCGATGCGGTGGTGGCTCGCTCTCGTCGTCTGTCTCGTTGCGTCGGTCACGCTGGCCGCTGAGGAGCCGCGTGAACTCCTGATCGGTGGCCGCACGGCGCTCGCCACGCTCAGGCTGCCGGCTCAATCGAGGCCGGATATGCCTCTGGTTCTGATGACGCACGGCACGCTGGCGCACAAGGACATGGAGACGATCCAGGGCTTGTCCAAGGCGCTGGCCGAGCGCGGCATCGCCTCGCTGGCGCACAACCTCGTGCTCGGGCTCGACCGCCGCACCGGCATGTACGACTGTGCCCAGCCGCATGACTACGCGCCGGATGATGCGATCGAGGAGATCGCCGCCTGGCTCGCCGAGGCGCGCAAGACCGCGTCGCGGATCTTCGTGCTCGGGCATTCCCGTGGCGCCAATCAGCTCGCGCGCTATCTGGTCGCCAACCCGAAAGCGGCCATCGAGGGCGCGATCCTGCTGGCGCCGGCGACGGCAGGTATCGAGACCAGCCTCAAGGCAGCCTACGCGGAGAGTTACGGACAGCCGTTGGCGCCGGTGCTCGACAAGGCCGAAGCCGCTGTATCTACAGGGCGGGGCGGCGACTGGATGTCGGTGCCGGGCTTCATCTATTGCCGCAATGCCAAGGTGACCGCGCGCGCCTTCGCCGCGTTCTATCGCGCCGACCGGCGCCAGGACACGGCGGCACTGATCGCGGACGTCAGTGTCCCAATTCTGGTGCTGGCGGCCGCGCAAGACAACACCGTGCCGGACGTGGCCGCGTCGTTCGCGCCGCTCGCCGCTCGCGCCGCCAGCCGTGTCCTTTTGGAGACGATCGACGACGCCGATCACTTCTTTCGCGATCTCGCCGCCGAGGATGCCGCTGATCACATCGCAGGATTCATTGCAGCCGCGCGTTAGGAGTGACCATGGAACGACGATCCTTGATGCAAGCCGGGCTTGCCAGCCTGTTCGGACTTTTGGGTGTCGGCGGCGCCCGCGCCGCGACGGAGTCTCCGCGCCAGCGCGTCGCCTATCATCTCGCCGACCAGGATCGCGCGATGTTCGTGCTCGGCAACATCCAGAACCATGTCGACGGCACCGGAGGGCCCGGTCGCGCCGACATCCGGCTGGTGATCCACGGTCCGGGCTTGCGGGCCTTCCACGCGATCTCGGCCGACCAGACCATTGCGACGCTGGCGGAGCGTCTCATGAAAGCCGGTGTCGGCTTCGATGCCTGTGCCAACACGATGAAGGCGCAGGGAGTAAAGCTCGACGATCTCTTGCCCGGCTTCGCGGTGGCGGAGAAGGGCGGGGTGGTGCGCCTCACCGAGCTGCAACAGAGCGGATATGCCTATCTGCGCCCGTGACGGGCGCGTATGTCTCAGCCGATGCCGCCCGGCGCGTTGAGCGGCAGACAGAACGACGAGAGCGCCCGTGCTCACCGCATTGATCGACCTGTTGGGTGAGGAGCTGGTGTCGCTGCTGTGCGGGCTTGCGGTCGGCGGCGCGTTCGGCTTCTTCGCCCAGCGCAGCCGCTTCTGCTTGCGGGCGGCGACGATCGAGTTCGCGCGCGGGCAGGGCGGGCCGCGTCTGGCGGTGTGGCTCCTCACTTTCGCCTCGGCGTTGCTCGGCACCCAGGCGCTGGTGGCGATGGGTCTGCTCGACGTCTCCGAAGCGCGCCAGCTGGCGCAGCAGGGAAGTATCTCCGGCGCGATGATCGGCGGCACCCTGTTCGGCTGCGGCATGATCCTGGCGCGCGGCTGTGCCAGCCGGCTCCTCGTGCTCTCGGCCAACGGCAATCTGCGAGCACTGCTGTCGGGCCTGATTTTTGCGGTGACCGCGCAATCCGCCTATCATGGCCTGCTCGCGCCGGCGCGCGAGTGGCTCACCAATCTCTGGCTCGTCGACGGCGGACCGTCGCGCGACATCATGAGCCTGTTCGGCGGCGGCACGCCGGAGAAGCTCGGCTTCGGCATGCTGTGGTTCGTGGCCGGCCTCGCTGCAGTGTCGAAGTTTCAAGTCGGCGCGAAGGTCTTAGGTGCGGCCGTGGCCGCGGGCGCGGCAGTCGCCGCGGGCTGGCTGCTGACCTATCAGCTCGGCCAGGCCTCGTTCGCGCCGGTGCCGCTCAAGAGTTTGACCTTCAGCGGCCCGTCCGCCGAGCTCCTGATGCAGGTGCTGACCAGCCCGCGGTTGAAGCCGGGCTTCGACCTCGGCATCATCCCAGGCGTCTTCCTCGGCTCGTTCACTGCCGCGGCGCTAGCCCGCGAGCTTAATCTCGAAGGCTTCTCCGACGGGCGTGGCATGCGGCGCTATCTGATCGGCGCCGTCCTCATGGGGTTCGGCGCGATGCTGGCCGGAGGCTGCGCCGTTGGCGCCGGCGTGACTGGAGCGTCGGTATTCGCGCTGACCGCCTGGATCGTGCTCGGCGGCATGTGGATCGGCGCAGCAGTGACCGATTTCGTCGTCGACCGCTGGCTGCTTGGTGCCAAACAGGTGCAAGGCGAGGTGATGCCGAGCGCGGCGACGCCATCATGATTTATATTCACACGTGCGAATGTACGTATATAATGCGCGGCATCAGTGCGGTGTGCGCCGCGCGCCAGCAGGGAGGACAGGCGTCATGACGATCATGACCGACGTCGCAGTCGGAGATGCAAGGAAGTCCACACGGATCGATTGGTCGCCTTATCTGGTCGGGGCCGGTATCGGCGTCCTCAGCTGGGTGGCCTTTGCCGGGTTCGGCGATCCGCTCGGCGTGACGACGGCGTTTTCCCGCGTGGCCTCGCTGTTTGCCGCGCCGGTGGTCGGATCCGACGTCGTCGCCGCCAACAGCTATTGGAAGTCGATGCCGCTGAAATGGGACTACGGCGTTTGGTTCCTGGTCGGCATCCCCCTCGGCGCATTCCTGTCTGCGGTCATCTCGGGAACGTGGCGCCTCGAGCTGGTGCCAGAGGTCTGGAAGCAGCGCTTCGGTCCCTCGGTGTTCAAGCGCTTCGTCGCCGCCTTTGTCGGCGGCATCGTCATCATGTATGGCGCGCGGCTGGCCGGAGGCTGCACCAGCGGACACGGTATTTCCGGCGGGCTGCAATTGGCGCTGTCGAGCTGGCTGTTCCTGGCGGTGATGTTCGCGACCGGCCTTGTCGTGTCGCGCCTGATGTTCCGCAAGGTTTGAGAGGGAGAGAGGTCATGACATCTTTGATGAGCATCGCCGGCCCGATCCTGATGGGCGCCGTGTTCGGCTATCTGCTGCAGCAGGGCAAGGTCACAAGCTGCAACGTGATCGAGAACCAGTTCCGGCTGCGCGATTTCACCGTCCTGAAGGTGATGGGCACCGCGATCGTGGTCGGCGGCATCGGCGTGCTGCTGCTGGTCGACACCGGCAACACCAAATACTACGTCAAGGATGCCAACATGCTGGCGGTCGCCCTCGGCGCGGCCTTGTTCGGCATCGGCATGGTGGTCTACGGCTACTGCCCAGGCACCGCTCTCGGCGCCATCGCCAGTGGCAGCGTCCACGCGGCGGTCGGAGCCTTCGGCATGATCGTCGGCGCCATCCTGTATGCGCTCAGCTTTGACTGGGTGAAGGCTCACATCCTCAATGTCTGGGCGCTCGGCAAGGTGCGGCTGCCCGATATCACCGGCGTGCCGGATGGTGTCTGGTTCGCCGCGCTCGCGATCGGCGCCGGCGCGTTCTTCTTCTGGGTCGAGGCTTCGGAGGCCAAGGCGAGGCGCGCGCAAGGTCAGGCCGCTCTGCCCGGTCTGCCCATCATCAACAGTCGAAAGGTTCATCCCATGCTGGCAGGATTGTTCAACAAGCTGACGGGATCGACCAGCGTGCCGGCCATCGAGCATGACGAGCTGGTCACGGCGCATCAACAGCGCAGCTGCGTCATCGTCGACGTCCGTGAGCCGCACGAGTTCAAGGGCGGCCATATTCCGGGTGCGATCAACCATCCGCTGTCGCGTTTCGATCCGGACAGCCTCGTGCACGACAAGCCGGTGGTCCTGATCTGCCAGGCCGGCGGCCGTTCGGCCACGGCATTGCGGCGAGCGATGGCGGCGGGGCGGCAGAACATCCGCCACTACGCCGGCGGCATGAGCCGCTGGCGCGCACAGGGCGGTCCGGTCGCCTAGGCGGTCGGTCCGGATCTGTTGAACATCACGCCAGCAGCGTGCTTGACGACGGCCGTCACTTCCGCGCCGCCTTTCGCGCGTCGGCGATGGCTTGCTTGAACGCCTGGGCGTTGGGCGCTCCGGGCACGCGGAAGCGGCCGATGATGAAGGCCGGGGTGCCTTGGAAGCCCAGGCCCATGGCCTGCTCGTGGTTACGGGCGAGGATGGCATCGATCTCGCTGTCTTTGGCGGCGAGATCGGCCTTGGCGTGCGCGAGGTCGATCCCCGCCGCAGAGAGCGCTGCGTCGGCGTTCGCCTCGGAGAGCTTGTCCTTGAGCGAGATCAGCGCCTCGTGGGCTTCGGCGAACTTGTCCTGGTACTTCGCCGCAAGCGTCATGCGGGCTGCGTAGATCGATGGGCCGCCGAAGATCGGCCAGTCCTTGAAGATCAGGCGGACGTGACCGTCGTCGCGCACCACCTTCGCGAGCTCCGGGCTGATCTTGCGGCAATACGGACATTGGTAGTCGAAATACTCGACGATCGTGATGTCGCCGTCGGCGTTGCCGAGGACTGGAATGGCGGGATCGCGCAGAATGCGCGCCTCGCTCAGAATGTCGCCGTCGTCATCCTCGGCGCAGGCCTGGAGCGGCAGCATGGCAGCGCTGAGCAGCATCAGCGTCGCGAGCGATGCGGCAAAGGTCTTCCTGGTCATCATGTCTTGTCGGTCTCCTTTGGCGGGATGGTCGATGCGGTGTCGATGGCGTCGAGCACGATCTGCCGTGTGAGCAATTCGGGCAGCACGATGCCGGCGGGCGCGCCGGGGCCGAACACGACGTTGAAGGGCAGGCCGTAGCGGCCGAAGGATTGCAGGTAGGCCGCGATCCTATCGTCGTGCGAGGTCCAGTCCGCCCTGACGGCAACGACGTCAGACGTGAGACGGCTGCGCACGGCGGTGCTGTCGATCACGAGCTTCTTATTGACCTTGCAGGTCACGCACCAGCTGGCGCCGATGTCGACGAACACGGTATGGCCGGCGCGGACCTGGGCCGCGACGTCTGTCGGCACCAGCGGCCGCCAGGCGATTTCGCCCGATTGTCCAGGGCTGTCCGGCGGACTGATCACGGTGGCGGCGATCAGCATAAGCCCGATCGCGACGATGACGCCCGCACCGGCAGCCGTTCGCCGCGCCGGAAAGCGCAGCATCGTCAGGATCAGCGCGAGCACCAGCAGGACGACGGCGAGCACGGCCGCGGTCGCAACGCCGCTGATGTCCGCGAGCACCCGTAGCAGCCACGATGCCGTGGCGATCATCGCGAGGGCCGCAATGGCGCGTAGCGTCAGCATCCAGCGCCCCGGCCGAGGAAACAGCGCGGCCAGGCACGGCGCCGCCGCAAGGCCGAGATAGGGGGCGGCCATGCCGAGCCCGAGGGCGGTGAACACTAGCAGGATCTGCGGCGCCGCCTGTGACAGCGCGAACGTGACGGCGGTGCCGACGAACGGCGCCGAGCAGGGCGTCGCGAGCAGCGTCATGACAAAGCCGTTGACGGCGTGACCCGCCATCGTGTTGCGGCCTGTGGCGCCGCCGATGCGGCCGGCGATTGACCAGGGTAGGCGGATCTCGAACAGGCCGAGCAGGTTGGCGCCGAAGGCGGCGAGCACGACGATCATTGCGACGAGGAAAGCCGGTTGCTGAAACTGCAGCCCCCAGCCGACATCCGCGCCCGCGGCTTTGAGGCCGGAGAGGACCACGGCGAGAGCCACGAAGGACGCGATGATCCCCGCGGCCGTCGCCAGGAAGGCCGGACGCCGTGATGGCGCGTGGGCGGGATTGTGATCGACCAGGGAAACGAGCTTCAGCGACAGCACCGGAAACACGCAGGGCATAAAGTTGAGGATGAAGCCGCCGAGCAGCGCCACGCCGAGGATGCTCCAGATCGATGCCGCAGCGGCCTTCGGCCTTGCCGGTGCTGACTTGGCGGCGACAGCATCAGCGTCCACGGGCAGCGTGGCTTCGATCGCGCGGTCGCCATCGACCAGCGTGACGCGTAGCATTTGTCCGGCGGCGGCCTGATCGAGGCCTCGCAACGGCACATGGATCGTGACGGCGCCACCTGAGCTGTTGCTGACTTGAGCACGACCGCCGGACACCGCCTCATTGCCGTCGACGAAGACGTCGGGTGCGCGCAGCGGTGGCGTGGCCCGGGCCTCGAGACGCAGCTCCGGTTTGGGCTGGCGCTCGATGCGTAGCGCGGTGACGGAGAGGCCGGGCGCGGTCTCGCGCGGCACGCTCTGCCGCCATCGCTCGATCAGGGCCTGTTCGTTCAGCTGATGCGACATTGCCGGGATGTCGGCTTCGAGCTGCGTCTCCTGCTGGGTGCAGATGATCGAGCAGACGAACAGCACTGCCTTCAGCTTGAGATGCGCGGGCGCAGCTTGATCCTGAAAGCGCACCCGCAACGGAAGCAGGACGTGCTCCTCATAGCCGAACGTGTCGATGTCCTGCTCGCTGAAGCGGCGTGGCGCCGGCCATTCGACCGTGACATCAGCGACATTGGCGGACCCGGTCCAGTCGAACTCCGGTGGCGCGCCGGCGTCGCCCGCGGAGCGCCAATACGTATGCCAGCCGGCGTCGAGCCCGACGTCGAGGCCCGCCCAGGCCGTCGTCACACCGCCGTCCGCGCGAGCGACGTCGCCGACCACGAGGCGCGTGGCGAGGTTCGGTTGAGGCCGCGACGCGCCGGCGCTCGCGGCCGTCGTCGCAGCAAGAAGCGCGCCCAGCAGGAGGCCGAGCCAGCGAAGATGGCGGATGGACATGATGATCTCCCTGCGCCGTCGGCGCATGTCGCCAGCGGTCGTGCCGCGCGGTTCGACACAAGGCGGCCAAAGACGAGGCCGCGTTGCTCGATCCGTTCGATGCGCGATCGATGATGGAATTTCGTTCGCTCCAGCCGCAGCGTTACGCCGCGCGCGAAACGATGATCAGGAGCGGCGACAGGGAGGACGGTAGGGGGAGGACGCGTGGCATTGCGTCGTCAGCGCGTCATGCCGGGGATGCCACGACAGCGTCCGGGAGGCGGGCAGCGGCTGCGCCGTCGCGCCGTCATCCGCGGGGAGCGCGGTGAGGCCCGCTGCGGCGAAGGGACAGAGGTTGATGGTCCCGGGGAGCACGGCCTTCCTGCACGGCTTCGGCGCGGATGTCGTCGTCGACGACCATTGCTGCGCATGGACGCCGTCGGCCGTTGCAGCATCGAGCGTGCCGAGCAGCGGAACCAGGCTCATGGCGACCGCGACCAGCGCCGCCACGAGGCGACGAGTCAGCACGGGCACCTTGAAACCTGATCGCCTCATCTTTGGCCTTCTTCTCCGGCGCAAACAGGTCGCGCGGACCGCTCTTGTTTGGCAACTGACATCTTCGTGACGCCGCGATCGCGCAACCGAGGTCACAGCGCGTTGATGGGCACTTTCAGAAAGGTCTTTCCACTTTCGTCGGCGGGAGGAAAATGTCCAGCGCGGATGTTCACCTGCAGCGAAGGAATGATCAGCCGCGGCATGCCCAGCGTCTTGTCGCGGGCCTCGCGCAGGGTGACGAACGCGTCCTCCGTCATGCCGTCGCGGGCGTGGATGTTGTGGAGGCGCTCGTCGCCGACGGTGGTCTCCCAGCGCACCTCACGTCCGTCAGGACCGTAGTCGTGGCACATGAACAGCCGGGTCTCGCGCGGCAGCGTCTCGAGGATCCTGCGGATCGACCGGAACAGCGTCCGCGCGTCGCCGCCGGGGAAATCCGCGCGAGCGGTGCCGCCGTCGGGCATGAACAGCGTGTCGCCGACGAACGCCGCATCGCCCATCACATGCGTCGCGCAGGCCGGCGTGTGGCCGGGCGTGTGCATCACGAAGGCGGTCATCTGCCCGACCTGATAGGTGTCGCCGTCCTTGAACAGCCGGTCGAACTGGCTGCCGTCGCGGCGAAACTCGGTGCCTTCGTTGAAGACCTTCCCGAACGTTTCCTGCACAATGAGGATGTGCTCGCCGATGCCGATCTTGCCGCCGAGCCTGTCCTGGATGTAGGGCGCTGCCGAAAGATGATCGGCATGCGCATGCGTCTCGATCAGCCATTCCGGCCGCAGATTGTTCATCCTGATGTAGTCGATCAGCGTGTCCGCCGACCGGGTGCCGATCCGGCCGGCCGCATAGTCGATGTCGAGGACGGGATCGATGATCGCACAGGACGGCGATGACGGATCCTTCACCACATAGCTGATCGTGCTGGTGTCCGGATCGAAGAAGCCGGCCACCTTGGGCCGCACGCGGAGATCGATCGGATAGGACATGGCTGCTGCTCCACGATGAAGCTCCGGGGCGGCATCGCCGCCCCCGTGCCCTCTGTCATCCTGCGGGTCTAAGACGTCGGGCTCGACTTCGTTCCGCAGGTGTTGATGCCGAGCAAGGCGTAGGGCGGACACCAGCCGATCAGCGCGGTGCCGAGCGGGATCAGGCCGAGCAGGCCCCACATCGTCTGCGGGCCGACGAACATCAGACTGAGAACGGCCAGTCCGACGATGATCCTGAGCAGCCGGTCGATCTTGCCAACATTCCGTGTCATGTGACGCTCCCCTCTGGCGTTGCGATGGAGCAAACGTAAGCGGCAGGCGGACGAGGGTCTGTAACTAAGTCACCGAGACAGTCGAATTTCTAGCCGTGCTGGGCCAGCCGCGCGAGCGCCGGCCTGTCGGTGATCTCGACCACTCCGCGAGCCACTCGCAACCAGCCGCGCCTGGCGAATTCGTTGAGCTGGCGGCTGATCACCTCGCGGGCGCTGCCGAGCTCGTTGGCCAGATCCTGGTGGGTGGCGACCACCTGCTGTTTCGCGCCGGCAAGCTCCAGCAGTTTCTGCGCCAGCCGGACGTCGATCCGTTCGAACGCCACCTCCTCGATGACGCGAAACAGGTTCGTGACCCGGCGGCTGAAGGCGGTGAACACGAACTGGCGAAAGTCGCGCGAGGTGGCGATCAGCCGGTCGAACAGCGCACGTGGAATCGCCACGGCGCGGATCGGCGTCTCGGCGATGCCCTCGGCCTGGTATTCCTCATAGCCCATCAGGCAGGCGGTGGTGAGCGCGCAGCTCTCCCCGGCCTGGACGCGGTACAGCACGATCTCGCGCCCGGACTCCGACGTCTGCTGCACGCGAATGGTGCCGTCCAGCAGCAGCAGGAACGATTCCGGCGCCTGGCCGGGCCCGAAGATACGGCTGCCTTCGGGAAGCTCGACAATGAGGCTCGCCTCACGCAGCTGAGAAAAAATCTCCGCCGGCAGCTGCCGCAGCGGCGGGAAAGCGTCCGTCCAATCTCGATTCGACGACATCACGACACCCGACGGTGGCAGACCGGCTGCATCCGCTCTGCCACAGGATTGCGAGCGGGTCGAGGGACGTGCCCAGGCCAGCGCGACTTTTCATCGCTTTGCGCTTGGTCGCAGCCGATACAGGAACGCCACGCAAGATCTGGCGCAGATCCTGTCACCATGGGAATCGAAGCGGCGCGAACCTGATCCCGCCTGTTGTTTCGCAGCTCTGGATGTCGACGCCGCTTGGTGGAGCAGCAGGACCAGTTCTCGGCTGAAAGGCACGACGGCCCTGCAAAGCGCCTCAAAATGGATTCCACTCGATCAACTTGCTGATCACAGGCATGTCTTCTCCGCCGCTCCGAGCGCACCACCGTCTCTCCCGCAAATCCAGATCTGTTGCCGGTCCGTTCCGGCGTGACCCGTGTGGCCGAGGCGCGAGACGATGGTCCCGCGGCGCGATGGCGTCCGGGTCATGGCGGTCGTTTCGCCCTCGC
>NZ_CAFJ01000079.1 GCF_000239795.1 Bradyrhizobium sp. STM 3809
GTTCTGGCCTCTTTCGGCCATGTCCGCGACCTCCCGGCGAAGAACGGTTCCGTCGATCCGGAAGAAAATTTCCGGATGATCTGGGAGGTCGACCCCAAGGCGGCCGGCCGACTCAACGACATCGCCAAGTCGCTCAAGGGCGCCGACCGCCTGATTCTCGCCACCGACCCTGATCGCGAGGGCGAGGCGATCTCCTGGCACGTGCTGGAGGTCATGAAGGAGAAGCGCGCGCTCAAGGATCAGAAGATCGAGCGCGTCGTCTTCAACGCCATCACCAAACAGGCCGTCTCCGAGGCGATGAAGAACCCGCGCCAGATCGACGGCGCACTGGTCGACGCCTACATGGCGCGCCGCGCCCTCGATTACCTCGTGGGCTTCACCCTCTCTCCGGTGTTATGGCGCAAGCTGCCGGGCGCGCGCTCGGCCGGCCGCGTGCAATCGGTGGCGCTGCGCCTCGTCTGCGATCGCGAGCTCGAGATCGAGAAGTTCGTCCCGCGCGAATACTGGTCGCTGATTGCGACATTGGCGACGCCACGCGGCGACACCTTCGACGCCCGCCTCGTCGGCGCCGACGGCAAGAAGATCCAGCGGCTCGACATCGGCACCGGCGCGGAAGCCGAAGACTTCAAGAACGCGCTGAACGCCGCGACCTACTCGGTCGCGACCGTCGACGCCAAGCCGGCGCGGCGCAATCCGCAGGCGCCGTTCACGACCTCGACCCTGCAGCAGGAGGCGAGCCGCAAGCTCGGCTTCGCCCCCGCGCATACGATGCGCATCGCGCAGCGGCTCTATGAGGGCATCGACATCGGCGGCGAGACCACCGGACTCATTACTTATATGCGAACCGACGGCGTGCAGATCGCGCCCGAGGCGATCACCCAGGCGCGCAAGGTGATCGGCGAGATCTACGGCAACAGATACGTGCCGGACAGCCCGCGCCAGTACCAGACCAAGGCCAAGAACGCGCAGGAGGCCCACGAGGCGATCCGCCCGACCGACCTGTCGCGCAAGCCGGCCGAGCTGCGCAAGCGGCTCGATGACGACCAGGCCAAGCTCTACGAGCTGATCTGGACCCGCACCATCGCGAGCCAGATGGAGTCCGCCGAGCTGGAGCGCACCACCGTCGACATCGTCGCCAAGGCGGGCGGCCGCACGCTGGAGCTGCGCGCCACCGGCCAGGTGGTCAAGTTCGACGGCTTCCTCGCGCTCTACCAGGAGGGCCGCGACGACGAGGAGGACGAGGACAGCCGCCGCCTGCCGCAGATGAGCCAGGGCGAGGCCTTGAAGCGCCAGAACCTCGCGGTCACCCAGCACTTCACCGAGCCGCCGCCGCGCTTCTCCGAGGCCTCGCTGGTCAAGCGCATGGAGGAGCTCGGCATCGGCCGGCCCTCGACCTATGCCTCGATCCTCGATGTGCTGAAGGCACGCGGCTATGTGAAGCTCGAGAAGAAGCGGCTGCATGGCGAGGACAAGGGCCGCGTCGTCATCGCCTTCCTGGAAAACTTCTTCCGCCGCTATGTCGAGTATGATTTCACGGCGGATCTCGAAGAGCAGCTCGACCGCATCTCCAACAACGAGATCGCCTGGCAGCAGGTCCTGAAGGATTTCTGGACCGGCTTCATCGGCGCCGTCGACGAGATCAAGGATCTGCGCGTGGCGCAGGTGCTCGACGCGCTCGACGAAATGCTCGGTCCGCACATCTATCCGCCGCGCGAAGACGGTGGTGACGTCCGGCAGTGCCCGACCTGCGGCACCGGCCGGCTCAATCTCAAGGCCGGCAAGTTCGGCGCCTTCGTCGGCTGCTCCAACTATCCGGAGTGCCGCTACACCCGGCCGCTCGCCGCCGACAGCGAGGCCGCGGCCGATCGCATGCTCGGCCAGGATCCGGAGTCGGGCCTCGAGGTCGCCGTCAAGGCCGGACGGTTCGGGCCCTACATCCAGCTCGGCGAGCAGAAGGACTATGCCGAAGGCGAGAAACCGAAGCGCGCCGGCATTCCGAAGGGCACGCAGCCCTCCGACGTCGATCTCGATCTGGCGCTGAAGCTGCTGTCGCTGCCGCGCGAGATCGGCAAGCATCCGGAGACGGGCCTGCCGATCACCGCCGGCCTCGGCCGCTTCGGGCCGTTCGTCAAGCACGACAAGACCTATGCGAGCCTGGAAGCCGGCGACGAAGTCTTCGACATCGGCCTCAACCGCGCGGTCACGCTGATCGCCGAGAAGGTCGCCAAGGGTCCCAGCAAGCGCTTTGGTGCCGATCCCGGCAAGGCGCTCGGCGACCATCCGTCGCTCGGCCCGGTCGCCGTGAAGGCCGGCCGCTACGGCGCCTATGTCACCGCTGGTGGAGTCAATGCCACCATTCCCGGCGACAAGGAAAAGGACACGATCACGCTTGCGGAGGCGATCGCGCTGATCGACGAGCGCGCCGCCAAGACGGGAAGCAAGGGCGGCGGTAAGCCAAAGGCGGCAAAGAAGGCAGCCAAGCCCAAGGCCGCCGCCAAGCCGAAGGCCGGCGGCGACGACGACTCGCCGAAGCCGGCGAAGAAGGCCGTTGCGAAGAAGGCCGCGGCCAAGCCGAAATCAGACTCCACCAGCAAGGCGCGTGCGCCGGTTGCCAAGGCCGCCAAGACATCGGCGAAGCCAGCGACCAAGGCCACGCCCAAGAAGAGCGCCGGCAAGGCCCGCGGATGAGAAAATGACCAAAAAGCGCGACATCGGCTTCCCTCCGCGGGAGGCCATCGTCGCCTTCATCCGCGCCAATCCGGGCAAGGTTGGCACCCAGGACATCGCCCGCGAATTCGGCCTGAAGAACGCCGATCGCGCAGCCCTCAAGCAGTTGCTGCGCGAGCTCGTCGCCGACGGCACCGTCAAGAAGAGCGGCCTCAAGAAGGTCGTCGAGCCCGCAACCCTGCCGGCGACCCTGGTCGCCGACATCACCGGCCGCGACAGCGATGGCGAGCTGATCGCAAAACCCGCCGAGTGGGACGAGGCCGAGCAGTCCGAGCCGCCGCGCATCCGCATCCACACCCCGCGTCACGCCCGGCCCGGCGCCACCGCCGGCGTCGGCGATCGCGCGCTCATCCGCGTCGAGCCGATCAGTGATGCCGAGGGCATCGCCTATCGCGGCCGCGTGCTGAAGGTGCTCGACCAGGCGCGCAACCGCGTGCTCGGCATTTTCAAGAGCACGCCCAACGGCGGCGGCCGCCTGATCCCCGTCGACAAGAAGCAGGCGGGACGTGAGCTGTCGATCGCCCCTGGCGACACCAAGGAGGCGAAGGACGGCGATCTCATCAGCGTCGACCTCGTGCGCGGCCGCGGCTACGGCCTGGCCGCGGGCCGCGTGAAGGAGCGCCACGGCTCGGTCGCGACCGAAAAGGCGATCAGCCTGATCGCGATCCACGCCCACGAGATCCCGATGGCGTTCTCACAGGCTGCGATCGCCGAAGCCGAAGCGGCGCAGCCCGCGACCTTGAAGGGCCGCGAGGACTGGCGCGAGCTGCCGCTGGTCACGATCGATCCGCCCGATGCCAAGGACCACGACGACGCGGTTCATGCCGAGCCGGATCCCGATCCGAACAATGTCGGGGGCTTCATCCTCCACGTCGCGATCGCCGACGTCGCCTATTACGTGCGGCCGGGATCGGCGCTCGATCGCGACGCGCTGATCCGCGGCAATTCTGTGTACTTCCCCGACCGCGTCGTGCCGATGCTGCCCGAGCGCATCTCCAACAATCTGTGTTCGCTGGTGCCGGGCGAGGCGCGCGGCGCGCTCGCGGTGCGCATGGTGATGGGCGCCGATGGCCGCAAGCGCTCGCACTCGTTCCATCGCGTGCTGATGCGCTCGGCCGCCAAGCTCTCCTACGCGCAGGCGCAGGCGGCCATCGACGGCAAGCCGGATGACGTGACGGGTCCCCTGCTCGAGCCGATCCTCAAGCCGCTCTACGCCGCCTATGAGGTCGCCAAGCGCGGCCGCGATGCGCGCGATCCGCTCGACCTCGACCTTCCCGAGCGCAAGATCCTGCTGAAGCCGGACGGCACCGTCGACCGCGTCGTCGTGCCGGAGCGGCTCGATGCGCACCGGCTGATCGAGGAGTTCATGATCCTCGCCAACGTCGCCGCGGCGGAGGCGCTGGAGAAGAAGGCATTGCCCTTGATCTACCGCGTGCATGACGAGCCGACGGTGGAGAAGGTGCATGCGCTGCAGGACTTCCTGAAGACGCTCGACGTGCCCTTCGCCAAGTCGGGCGCGCTGCGGCCGTCGCTGTTCAACCGCGTGCTGACCTTGGTCGCCGGCCAGGACTACGAGCAACTCGTCAACGAGGTCGTGCTGCGCTCGCAGGCGCAGGCCGAGTATTCCTCGGAGAATTACGGGCATTTCGGCCTCAATCTGCGCCGCTACGCGCACTTCACCTCGCCGATCCGCCGCTATGCCGACCTCGTCGTGCATCGCGGCCTGCTGCGAGCGCTCAACCTCGGCGACGGCGCCCTGCCCGACAGCGAGACGCCGGATCATCTGGCGGAAGTCGCGGCGCAGATCTCGGTGACCGAGCGGCGGGCGATGAAGGCCGAGCGTGAGACCGCCGACCGGCTGATCGCCCATCACCTCGCCGACCGCGTCGGCGCCACCTTCCAGGGCCGCATTTCCGGCGTCACGCGCGCCGGCCTGTTCATCAAGCTCGACGACACCGGCGCCGACGGCCTGGTTCCGATCCGAACCCTCGGCACGGAATATTTCGACTATGACGAGGTCAGGCACGCGCTGATCGGCCAGCGCAGCGGTGCCATGCACCGGCTGGGTGACGTCGTCGACGTGCGTCTGGTAGAAGCTCAGCCGGTGGCCGGCGCGCTGCGGTTCGAGCTGCTGACACAGGCCGACGTGCTGGTGTCGCGGCATCCGCGCGGCGCGGGGCCGAGGCGCAAGAATACCGTCAAGGCGAAAGCCAAGGCAACGCGGGCCAAATCCGAGGCTCGTCCCAAGCATAAAGAAAAAAGCCGCCAGAAAAGCCAGAAGGCAAGCGCAAAACGCAAGCCCGGTACCTCTAAGAAAGGCCAATCATGGACGCCATGAGCCCAACGCCCCGCGTATTGCCGCAAACCTGGACGCGCGACACCGGCCTCGCCGAGAAGCGCGACGTGTGGACCGCGATGAAGCGCGGCATGCTCGGGCGTTGCCCGCGCTGCGGCGAGGGCAAGCTGTTCCGCGCCTTCCTCAAGGTCGCTGACAAGTGCAACTGCTGCGGCCAGGATTTCTCCGGCCATCGCGCCGACGATCTGCCGGCCTATCTCGTCATCGTCATCGTCGGCCATATCATCGTGCCGCTGGTGCTGTCGGTGGAAACCAACTACGCGCCGCCGATCGCGCTGCAGCTCGCGGTGTATCTGCCGGTGACGTTGATCTCCTCGCTGGCCTTGATCCAGCCGGTCAAGGGCGCCGTCGTCGGGCTGCAATGGGCGCTGCGCATGCACGGCTTCGACGACACCCCGGCCGAAGGCATTCCGCCGGTGTAAGCGATCAATCGGACGCAACTAACAAGAAAAAGCGGGGAGGACATGAGCGAGACGGCACAGACGACCAGCGCGCCGGCGGGCAAGCCCGCCGAGAAGGAAGCGGACCACCACCCCTACACCAAGCCGCGCGATGCCGCGACCCTGATCCTGGTCGATCGCAGCGGCGCGGTGCCGAAGGTGCTGGTCGGCAAGCGCCACGACAAGGTGGTGTTCATGCCCGGCAAGTTCGTCTTCCCCGGCGGCCGCGTCGACAAATCAGATCACCGCATCCCCGTCGCCGCTCCGATGCCGGCCGAGCTCGAAGCCAACCTGTTCAAGGGCAAGCCGCAGACATCGGCGTCGCGCGCGAAATCGCTGGCCGTCGCTGCGATCCGCGAGGCCTGCGAGGAAACCGGCCTCTGCCTCGGACGCAAGGTCGACGGCCCCGCCCCGAAGCTGGAGGGGCCCTGGACGCCCTTTGCTGAAGCGGGCCTGCTGCCCGATCCCTCCGGCCTGTTCCTGATCGCCCGCGCCATCACCCCGCCCGGCCGCATCAAGCGCTTCGACACCCGCTTCTTCACGGCCGATGCCTCCGCCATCACCCACCGCGTCGACGGCGTCATTCATGCCGATGCCGAGCTGGTCGAACTGGTCTGGGTCGAGCTCGGCTCCAAGCCGCTCGCCGACCTGCACCCGATGACCAAGAACGTGCTCCACGAACTCGACAAGCGCTTGGCCACCGGCCCGCTGCGCCACGACGCCCCGGTGCCGTTCTTCCACTTCTACGGCGGCAAGATGCAGAAGGACGTGCTGGGCGGATGAGGCAAACGGTATTAGACTGACTGCGTCATTGGGAGCCAATCCATGAAGCGGTCTTTCAGTCGTCTGCTCGCGTCGCTTGCTCTGCTCGCTCTTCCCACAATGCCGGCTCATGCCGAGCTCGACGTCCCCACCCTGAAGAGCAGCATCGCCGCGTCGCTCGAACGCGACTATCCCGCGCTCGACGTGCTCTACAAGGATCTGCACGCCCATCCCGAGCTTGCGTTTCAGGAGGTGAAGACGGCGGCCAAGCTTGCCGAGGAGATGCGCGCGCTCGGGTTCGACGTGACGGAAAAGGTCGGCAAGACCGGCCTCGTCGCGCTCTATCGCAACGGCGATGGCCCGACGATCATGGTGCGCACCGAGCTCGATGCGCTGCCGATGGAGGAGAAGACCGGCCTGCCCTATGCGAGTCGCGACAAGGCCAACTGGAACGGGCGCGAGACCTTCGTGGCGCATAGCTGCGGCCATGACGTCCACATGGCGAGCTGGATCGGCACGGCCAGGACGCTCGTCGGCCTGAAGGACAAGTGGAAGGGCACGCTGATGTTCATCGCGCAGCCGGCCGAGGAGACGGTGGCAGGCGCCAAGGCCATGATCGACGACGGGCTGTTCACCCGCTTTCCGAAGCCCGACGTCGGCTTCGCCCTGCATGATGGCGGCTTCGGCCATGGCTACGTCTCGTATCGCGTCGGTATCGGCTCATCCAATCAGGACGGCCTGCTCATTCGCTTCCATGGCCGCGGCGGCCACGGCTCGGCGCCGCAGACCACGATCGATCCGGTGATGATGGCCGCCCGCTTCGTCGTCGACGTGCAGAGCGTGATCAGCCGCGAGAAGGACCCGACCGAGTTCGGCGTCGTCACCGTCGGCGCGATCCACAGCGGCACCGCCGGCAACATCATCCCGGACGACGCCGTCGTGGTCGGCACGATCCGGAGCTTCAAGCCGGAAGTGCGGGCCAAGATCCTCGCCGGCGTCGAGCGGACGGCGAAAGCAGTGGCCATGATGGCCGGCGCGGCGCCGCCCGACATCGATCTCGCCGAGGGCGCCAAGGCCGTCATGAATGATGCGGCGGTCGTCTCCGCGGCCGAGCCGGTGCTGAAGGCCGCGTTCGGCGACAAGTTCAGGACGTCGCCGCCGGGCACGGCGAGCGAGGACTATTCGGAATACGTCAAGGCCGGCGTGCCCTCGATGTTCTTCAACATTGGTGTCTACGATTCTGACCGCGTCGCCGCCGCCCGCAATGGCGGCCCTCCGCTGCCCTCAAACCACTCGCCACTGTTCGCACCGGTGCCGAAGCCGACGATCGAGACCGGCGTCACCGCGATGACGCTTGCCGTGCTCTCCGCCTTCGACGCACGTGCACGGGGGCATTAGTCCGTTCGGCAGGTCATGAGACGCGCGGTGGGGCTCCTACAAGCGGTGTCGTTCCTACAAGCGGAGTCGTCCCGGCGAAAGCCGGGACCCATGTCGCGGAATCTCTCTTTGGCCCCGATAGTCGAGACTTTGCTGCCTCAAACGTCCTTCACGGAGTATGGGTCCCGGCTCAAGGCCGGGACGACACCCCTTGCTGGGTGACCTGCGTTGCCTCATGACAGAATGAGCGTGCTACGCACGGCTCCAAAAACGAAATCGTGTTCTGCCGCCGCGTGCTGACGCGGATCGCGCGAGTTCCTATCTGCTCAGGAGATCAACCATCCTCGGATGCCCCTCATGGCCCCTCGTCAACTCAAGCTCGGCGCGTTCATGCGCCCGGTCTCGATCCACACCGGCGCGTGGCGCTATCCCGGCGCCTGGCCGGATGCGAACTTCAATTTCGGCCACCTGAAGCAACTGATCCGCAAGCTCGAGGCCGGCAAGTTCGACGCCTTCTTCATGGCCGATCATCTGGCCGTGCTGAACATGCCGATCAATGCGCTCAAGCGCAGCCACACCGTGACGTCGTTCGAGCCGTTCACGCTGCTGTCGGCGCTGTCGGCGGTGACCGAGAACATCGGCCTGATCGCGACGGGATCGACCACCTTCGACGAGCCCTATCACGTCGCCCGCCGCTTCGCCTCGCTCGACCACATCTCCGGCGGCCGCGCGGGCTGGAACATCGTCACCACCTCGAATCCGGATGCGGCGCTGAATTTCGGCCTCGACGATCACATGGAGCATGCCGAGCGCTACAGGCGCGCCCGCGAGTTCTACGACGTCGTCACCGGCCTGTGGGATTCCTTCGCCGACGACGCCTTCGTGCGCGACGTCGAGAGCGGGCTGTTCTTCGATCCCGACAAGATGCATGTGCTCGACCACAAGGGCAAATATCTCAAAGTGCGCGGACCGCTGAACATCGCCCGCCCGGTGCAAGGCTGGCCGGTGATCGTGCAGGCCGGCGCGTCGGAGGACGGCAAGCAGCTCGCGGCCGAGACGGCGGAGGCCGTGTTCACCGGCGGCGGCAGCCTCGCGGATGGACAGAAGCTCTATGCCGACATCAAGGGCCGCATGGAGACGGTCGGCCGCAACCCGGAGCATCTGAAGATCCTGCCCGGCGCCTTCGTCGTGGTCGGCGACAGCGACGCGGAGGCCAAGGAGAAGCGCGCTTTGCTGGATAGCAAGGTGCACTACGACAGCGCCATCGCCTCGCTCTCGGTCATCCTCGGCACCGATGCCTCCGGCTTCGATCCGGACGGCCAGCTGCCGCCGATTCCCGAGACCAATGCCTCCAAGAGCGGCCGGCAGCGCCTCGTCGACGTCGCCGCGCGCGACAAGCTGACGGTCCGGCAGCTGGCGCAGCGCGTCGGCGGCTATGGCGGGCTCGCCTTCGTGGGCTCGGCGAAAACCATCGCCGACCAGATGCAGGACTGGCTGGAGAGCCGCGGCTGCGACGGCTTCAACATCATGTTCCCGTTCCTGCCCGCCGGCCTCGGCGACTTCGTCGACAAGGTGATTCCCGAGCTGCAGCGCCGCGGGATCTTCCGGACCGAGTACGAGGGCCCCACCTTGCGCGACAATCTCGGCCTGCCCCGGCCGGAAAACCGCTTCTTCCCGGCCAGGCAGTCTTAGAATCTGGCCCGGCAACCTTGACTTTGGGGGCTGGCTGGGTAGGTTGCCGGCCAACGGCGCCCCCTCTTTGGCCGGCGTCCACCCCCGATTCCATTGCAGAGGTTCAAGACATGGCCAAAGCGGTCACCATCAAGGTCAAGCTCGTGTCGTCGGCCGACACCGGCTTTTATTACGTCGCCAAGAAGAATTCGCGCACCATGACCGAGAAGATGGTCAAGAAGAAGTATGACCCGGTCGCGCGCAAGCACGTCGAATTCCGCGAAGCCAAGATCAAGTAAGCGCTGAATCAAGATCGCGGACGATACGACTTCGACGGGGCCGTTTCGGCCCCGTTTTTTATTGGCCAGGACTGGCTTTCCCCCGATCGACGGCCCTCCGGTAACATTCTCCGCCCAGTTGAAATTCGGGTTCCCGCCGTAAGGAACCATCAACCAAACCCGTGCAATCCTGGGGTAACGAGGCACCCCGCAGCGCGGCCTCCCCTTGCGTAGATTGACCGGCGGACCAGCGATGACCGATCTGACGACACTCCAATCCCGTCTCGACTTCATCGGCATCGACACCGCGACCCGGGAGCATCTGCGCGAGCTGCGGCCGCTGATCGGCAAGGTGCTGCCCGGCCTGCTCGACAAGTTCTATGCCCATGTCGGCAAGGTGCCGTCGCTGGCGAAGATGTTCGCCAGCCAGGCCGCGATGCGGCACGCCCACAAGGCCCAGCTCGACCACTGGATGTCGCTGGCGACGGCCAAGTTCGACGGCGACTACGTAAAGTCGGTGACGCGGATCGGCCAGGCCCACAACCGGATGGGGCTGGAACCGCGCTGGTACATCGCCGGCTATTCGCTGATCGTGACCGGCTTGCAGCAGGCCATCGAGACCGAGCTGCCGGACGGCTGGTTCGCCGGCCAGGCCGCGCGCGAGAAGAAGGCGGCGTTGCAGGCGGCGATCACCAAGGCGGCGATGATCGACATGGATCTGGCGCTTTCGGTGTATCTCGACGCCGCCAAGACCGAGCAGCACGTCGTCATGCAGCGCATGGCCGACGAGTTCGAATCCACCGTCGGGCAGATCATCAACAAGGTGCATGCCGACGCACGCACGCTCGAGGTCTCGGCAAACACGCTGAGCAGGACCGCCGAGCAGACCCAGCAGCTGTCGACCGGCGCCGCCGCCGCCTCCGGCCAGGTCTCGGCGACCGTGCAGTCGGTCGCATCGGCCGCGGGCGAGATGACGTCCTCCGTCCACGAGATCGGCCGCCGCGTCACGGAATCCACCAGCATCGCCAAGGAAGCGGTCCGCCAGATCGAGCAGACCGACGACGGAATCAGCGAGCTGTCGCGCACCGCCGAGCGCATCGGCGACGTGCTGAAGCTGATCACCTCGATCGCCGCGCAGACCAATTTGCTCGCGCTGAACGCCACCATCGAGGCGGCGCGCGCCGGCGAAGCCGGCCGCGGCTTCGCGGTGGTCGCCTCCGAGGTCAAGGCGCTGGCCTCGCAGACCGCCAAGGCGACCGAGGAGATCGGCCAGCAGATCGAGGGCATCCAGAACGCGACGCAGGCCTCCGTCGCGTCGATCAAGCAGATCGGCGGCACCATCCAGCAGATCTCGGAGATTGCGGCGGGCATCGCCGCCGCCGTCGAGCAGCAGGGCGCCGCCACCGGCCAGATCTCGCGCAACGTGCATGAAGTCGCGGGCGGCACCGCCCGCGTCGCCGGCAATATCGGCGAGGTCAGCAAGGGTGCCGACGCCACCGGCTCGGCCTCCTCGCAGGTGCTCGCGTCGGCGCACTCGCTGTCACGCGAGAGCGATCATCTCAAGGATGAGCTGGAGAAGTTCCTGCGCAAGGTCCGCGCCGCGTAAGGGCGCGCGACGCACTACATGCCATGGCTCTGGAACACCGCCGAGCAGCGCTTGCTCAGCTTCTGCCGGTTCTGCGTCAGGCAGTTCTGGACCGCGAAATCGTCGCCGAGCTGACTGCGGCAGAAGCGCTTGGCGTCGGGCGCGCACGCCTTCTGCTCCTGCGGCGTACCCATATGGCCCTGGGCCAGAGCGAGCGACGGCAGAACGGTCAGCGACACGGCAACGGCAAACATCAGCTTGGTCATCGGGGCTCCTCCTTGGGCCCGGGACAAACGCCGGCGGCGGCGGGCAGTTCCGGCATGATCGCGTTCCGATCACGCAGTCTCTGCGCGGAGGACTAGGACGCCATCGCCCGTGACAGCGCGGCGCGGGCCAGCAATCGCGTCGAGTCGAGCGTCGGCAGGGGCGAGTTGGCGTCGTCGATGATCAGGGGGATCTCGGTGCAGCCGAGCGCGACGGCGTCGCAGCCCCGCGCCGCGAGCCGCGCGATGACCGCCTGAAACGCGGCGATCGATGACGGCGCGAAGCGGCCCTGGACGAGCTCGTCCATGATGATGCGGTTCGCCGCGATCCGGTCGGAATCGTCAGGACGCTCGAAATTCAGGCCGTGCGCACGGAGGCTGTCGGGATAGACATTGCTGTCGATCAGCCATTTCGTGCCGGTGATGCCGATCCGTCGGAAGCCCCGTCTGACCGCCTCCTTCGCGACCTCGTCGGCGATGTGCAGCCATGGCAAGGGCGAGTGCGGCAGGACGAGCGGCAGGGCCTGATGGATGGTGTTGTCGGGACAGATCAGGAAGTCGGCTCCCGCCGCGGCGAGCTTGCGCGCCGAGGTCAGCATCAGCTCGGCGACCCCTGCGAGATCGCCGCGATCCAGGCAGGCGACGTAGTCGGCGAGCGACGGCGTGTGCATCGACACTTCGGGATGGGCGTGCGGCCCGAGCCGGTCGGTCCCCTCCTTGCAGATCGTGCGATAGCAAAGTGCCGCGCCCTCGGCCGAGCAGCCGACGATGCCGATATGCTGCGTCATGCGCCGCCTCATCCTCGCGCCTCATGCTCCCTTGGGTGTCGTGCATGATAGCGCGAAACGCGACTCGGCGTGAGCCGCCATTTGCGACGCGCGCGATCACCGCCGCACCGATCCGCCTGCGCACATGGTGGTGGAGAGACGCGCCGGATCTCTCCTCCGTCATTGCGATTGCAGCGAAGCAATCCAGAGTCTCTCCCGCGGAAAGATCCTGGATTGCTTCGCTGCGCTCGCAATGACGCTGTGGCAGCCAGCGAGCCCTCCAAAGACGCGCGTGATCTCAGCAGGCCGCGCCAGAGCAGATCATGCAGATCCGCCCCGGCGACGGCCACCGGACATCCAGCACGTCGCAATCACATCACGCCGCGCGACATCATCAGCTGCGCCGTGTTGTCCTTCAGCTTCTCGAGTGCGCGATACGCGGCGATGTGCTCGATGTCGGCGCGATCGACGCCGATATCGATCAGCTGCGCCTCGCTCAGATCGACCAATTGGATCCGCATGCGCCGCAGCCGGCGGCCGTCCTGAAACGCCTGCCAGAGTCGCGCGAACAGGCCCGGCCGACCTGGCGCGCCCGGCGGCGCGGCGGCGTCCTTCTCGGATATGGCGTCGCGCAGCACCGTGATGGACGCAACTGGACGCGGCGCGGCTGGCACGTCGCGCGCGGCGCTGGTCGCGACGGCAATCGGACGATCGAGGCCGAGCAGCGCGGCATTGCGCGCGATCTCGGCAGTGAGGTGGGTCTGAGGTGGCATCGGTCGCTCCTGCTGGGTGATGCCGGCAGGGAGCGTGGCCAAACAAAAGGCCCCGTCCGATGCCGGCGGGGCCTGGTGGAATGATCGTGTCGTCGAAATCCTAGCGCACGACTCCTCCCACGGCCCGGCTGCAGCGAGTCGTATGTTTGCGGTTGGAGCGGCGCACGACGTTGATCATGGTTCACGAATAGCACGGAGATTGATCGAGATCAAGGTATGTAGTTCCTCGCGCGCAGCCGAGCACCCATGCGCCAAGCTCGACCATTGCCGCATCCGCTCGCGCGATCGCCCGGATGGATACGCTCGGTCTCTCCTCG
>NZ_CAFJ01000078.1 GCF_000239795.1 Bradyrhizobium sp. STM 3809
AAGCACCGCCACCACGTCCATCGCAGCCCACCCCACGTTCGTGACGACGCGTCCGTCCCTCTGCTCGAGGCGGGATGGGAGACATCAAAGCACGATTTCTGAAAAATCGCAATAGACAATTTCGGGAGATCGGAAAGAGCATCCCGTAATGGCAGTGCGCTCCCCTCCCCCTTGCGGGGAGGGGAGACGAGACGACGGCGTTCGCGGCGCAGGATGCCGGAAGCTGACAGTGAACGAAGTCGGACGAGCTCAGCCGCATTCAATCCGGCAGGTTCGTGAACCGCGGCCGCCACACGCCCAAAATCACGTTCACCGTGGCGACGCCGAGCATGACCCAGATGGCGCCCTGCTCGGTGCCGAAATTCGGGGTGAGCGTTGCGGGGTCGATCTGGCCGGCGACGGCGCGGGCGGCTTCGTCGGCGGCTTCCTGCATCGGGCCCTGTACGGCGGCGAAGCCCCATTCGAAGACGAGGATGCCCGAGGCGAGCTTGGCGAGCGCCCAGCCGGCGCTGTGCAGCGCGCGGTTGACGGCGATGGCGAGCAGGCCGGCGACCAACGTGAGGCCGAGCGAGGGGAAGAACACGTAGCGGACGATCGCGCCCATCGCCGCGCGCATCTCGGCGTAGTGCGACAGCGACACCGAGGGCTGCGGGATCAGGCCGAGCAGTACGACGAGGCAGGCCATCGCGCCCATCATGCCGATCGCGCCCATCGTGTGCAGGAACTTCATCAGCCGTCGCATGGCGTTGCCCCCCGGGCATGGCGAATTGGGACGTCGGAGCGGACGTCCGGCATGGCGCTGGTCCCGTCCATGATCGCGGCGCAAAAACGCAGCCGCCGATCATACTGTACTATACGATCAATCGGCCGCCGCGGTTCATCCGATCACGCCGTCTACCAGTGCCGGGTGCCGGGCGCGCCCTTGAACGGGCCGACCACGCGCGAGGTGATCCAGCCGCCGTAGAAATCGCCATCTTGCGCCGCAACACGCTCGTCGCCGACGAAGCAGGCGTCGACGCGGGAGGCATAGAAGGCGAGATGGCCGGCGATCGGCGCGAACGATGGCGTCGGCTGCTGATAGCTCCAGGCCGCCTGCTCGGCGACGCGGCCGTCGACCTCGATCGTCCAGTAGCTGGCAAAGCCCTTGAACTCGCAGAACGAGCGGCCTGCGGCCGGCCGAAGCCATTGCATCGCGATATGCCGTTGCGGGATGTAGTAGACTGGCGGGTGGCTGGTCTCCAGGACGCGAAAGCCCGCGTCGGTGTCGGCGATGGTGACGCCGGCGAACACCACGCGCAGCCGCTCCACCCAGCGCTCCAGCCGCGGCGGCCGCGGATAGTCCCAGACTGATTCCTGTCCCGGCCCGGGCGCGATACGCTGCATGGCGAATGTCTCCTGCGCGGCGGTCGGCCGCCTGCAGAGCAATAACGCGGCGGTCATCGCGGAAGATCAGTCGGAGAGCAGCGTGAGCATTGCCAGCGGAT
>NZ_CAFJ01000077.1 GCF_000239795.1 Bradyrhizobium sp. STM 3809
CCAAATCGCTTGCCGGCGACTCCAATCGCCTCAAGCGCGAGGTCGGCAATTTCCTCGAAGCGGTGCGCGCGGCGTAACCTCAGCCGCTCTGCGCCATGACAAAGCCCGGACCTCGTCCGGGCTTTTTGCTGTTTGACGTTTGTTGTTTGACCGTAGCCCGGATGAGCGCAGCGATATCCGGGTTCATCTCCACAGCTCGTGAGAACCCGGATGTCGCTGCGCTCATCCGGGCTACGCGTCGCTAGGACGCCAGCATCTTGCGATACAGCGCATTGTAGCAGGCGGCCGAGAGGTTCCAGCTGAACGAGCGCGCCATCGCCGACAGCCGCATCGCGTTCAATTGCTCGGTGCGCCGGAAGGCCGAGAAGGCGCGTTTGACCCCGCCGAGGAACGATTCCGCCGACGGCTTCTCGAACAGGAAGCCGGTCTCGCCGTCGGTGATGGTCTCGGCCAGGCCGCCGGTCTGATGGCCGATCGGCAGCGAGCCGAAGCGCTGCGCATACATCTGGCTGAGGCCGCACGGCTCGAAGCGCGACGGCATCAGGGTGAAGTCGCTGCCGGCGAAGATGCGACGCGCCTGGGCGTCGTTGAAGCCGATCGCGACGCCGATCGAATCCGGGCGGCGGCGGTGGGCGTCCATCAGGGCGCGCTCGATCGCGGGCTCACCGGTGCCGGTGACGACGATCTGGCCGCCGGCGCCGACGATCTCGTCGGCCGCCTCCAGCACGAGGTCGATGCCCTTCTGATGCACCAGCCGTGCGACGATGCCGAACATCGGGCCGCGCGACACCGCAAGGCCGAACTGCTTGCGGACGTAGTCGGCATTGGCCTTCTTGCCGTCCCAGTCGCCGGCGCCGAAGGGCTGCGCCAACTGCTGGCAGTAGCGGGGATCCCAGCTCTCGTCGATGCCATTGAGGATGCCGGTCAGCTCATGCGCATTGGAGCGCTGCCGCAGCAGGCCTTCCAGGCCGCACCCGAGCTCGGACGTCGTGATCTCCTTGGCATAGGTCGAGCTGACCGTCGTCAGGTGCGACGCATAGACCAGGCCGCCCTTGAGGAACGAGAGCTTGTCGTAGAACTCGAGCCCGTCGATGTGGAACGAGGATTCCGGTGCGCCGATCCGGCGCAGCGACTCGCGCGGGAACAGGCCCTGATAGGCCAAATTGTGGATGGTCAGGATCGAGGGCACGTCGACCCCGCGCCACGCCAGATAGGCCGGGACCAGCGCCGCCTGCCAGTCATTGGCGTGAACCAGGTCCGCCGCCCAGCTCTTGTCGAGCGTGCCGGCGGCCAGCTCGGCGGCCGCCGCGGCGAGCCGGCCGAAGCGGATGTCGTTGTCGGCCCAGTCCTGGCCGCTCTCGTCGCCGTAGGGATTGCCCGGCCGGTCGTACAGCTCGTCGCAGAGCAGGACGTAGACCGGCAGGCCGTCGCGGGTGGATGATCGGCCGAGCGCGCATCCCGGCATCTCCGCCAGGGGATCGCAGCGGCCGACGATCTCGATATGTGTGAGTTGCTCGATCACGTCCCGATAGCCGGGCAGCATGATCCTGACGTCGGTATGTGAGCGCAGTGCCCGGGGAAGTGCCGCGGAAACCGCAGCCAGTCCGCCCACCCGGACGAAATCGTCCATTTCGGTCGTAACGAACAGAACCCGCAAGAGATGTCCTCGATCAAGCCCCATGTTCGTCCTATGCAAGAAAGGGTCCAAATTCAGCCATCAACAAAAAGCGATGCCGCATCGCGGCGAAAGGCCAAACGCGCTCGGTATCGAATGGTTCGATCTGGACAAGACGGGCACGGCGTCCGATGGCTTACGCTTCGTTAATCCGCGCGGACGAGGTGGCCTTCTGTCGATTTTGGCCACGTCCGCCACAGAAGAAACGCTGACAACAGGGAGCTGCGCGCGTGAGTCTAGACCGAGAGCATGAGGGCCGTTTGACAGGATCCTTCGACGGCCTGCGCGTGCTGGATTTTTCGACCACCATCGCCGGTCCGCACTGTGCCCGCATGCTTGCCGATATGGGGGCGGAGGTGATCAAGATCGAGTCAGCCGAAGGTGAAACCATGCGCACCCGGCCGCCGATGCGGCATGGCTGCTCCACCGCTTTCGGTCAGCTCAACGTCGGCAAGAAGAGTGTCGTGCTCGATCTCAAGTCGCCTGACGGCGTCGAGGCGGTGCGGCGGCTGGTCGCGGACGCGGACATCCTGGTCGAGAACTTCCGGCCTGGCGTGATGCAGCGGCTCGGGCTCGACTACGCCGCCCTCGGCGCGCTCAACCCGCGGCTGATCTACTGCTCGATCTCGGGCTACGGCCAGACCGGCCCGTCGGCGGAACTGCCGGCCTACGCGCCGGTGATCCACGCGGCCTCGGGCTACGACATGGCGCATCTCGCCTACCAGCCGGGGCGCGAGCGGCCGGACTATTGCGGCATCTATCATGCCGACGTCGTCACCGGGACCTACGCCTTCGGCGCCATCGCCTCCGCGCTGTACCAGCGCGAGCGCACCGGCCGCGGCCAGCACATCGACTGCTCGATGCTGGAATCGATGCTGAGCCTGACCTTGAACGAGATCCAATGGTCGCAATTCCCGGTTGTCCAGCCGTCCCGGCCGACCTTCGGCCCGGCGGCGTGCCGCGACGGCTATGTGATGATCGCGATCGCCAGCGAGAAGACGTTCCAGAACCTGATGGTCGTCATCGGCCATCCCGAATGGACGAGCGATGCCCGGTTCGCGAAATATTCCGACCGGCGGGCCAATTGGGGGGCTCTGATGGATGGGGTCGAGGCCTGGTCGGCCCGGCTCAGCGTCGCGCAATGCGTCGAGGCCTTGAACGCCGGCGGCGTGCCGAGCTCGGCCTATCGCAGCGTCGCCGAGGCGTTGGCCGATCCGCAGATCGCGCATCGCGGCGCGCTGGCGGAGGTCGAAGACGACGCGGGCCGCTTCAAGGTCGTCAACCTGCCGTTCCGGATGTCGGAGGCGAAGGTCGCGGCCGGTCCGCGCGCCGCGAGCCTGGGCGAACACACGACCGATGTGCTGCGCGAGGTGGCTGCGGGCGTGCGGGAGAATGGCTGACTGCGCTGAGGCAAAAGGCTGCAGGGCAGCCATGAGCACGCGCCATGCGGGCGGCCTTGCTGCTCCGCCCGTTTCCGGCCAATGTCTCCGACATCGCAAGAACAGTCCGGATCCGCCGGACGCATCCGTGCCGGGAGGAGATGCCTGGGCCCGCTCGCGTCAGCGCGAGCCGTCGCCCGCCTGTCCCGTCATGATGCCGTCCGGTCCCGCCAGCAACCGGACCACGGGAGTGAAACCATGAAGAGCTTCAAGGTCACCGATTTCAACGCGCCGCTGAGCGAGGTCGACGAGCCGACGCCGCAGCCGTTCGGCAAGCAGGTGCTGATCAAGGTGAAGGCCGCCGGGGTGTGCCACAGCGATCTGCACATCTGGGAAGGCGGCTACGATCTCGGCCATGGCCGCAAGCCGCTGTCGCTGAAGGATCGCGGCGTCTCGCTGCCGCGGACCATGGGCCACGAGAGCGCGGGCGAGATCGTCGCGTTCGGCCCTGATGTCACCGAGGCCGAGAAGGGCGGGTTGAAGGTCGGCGACGTCGCGCTGGTCTATCCCTGGATCGGCTGCGGCACATGCGCGACCTGCCTCGCGGGCGACGAGAACATGTGCCTGAAGCCGGCCTCGCTCGGCGTCTATTGCGACGGCGGCTATGCCGACCACATGACGGTGCCGCATCCGCGCCACCTGATCGATCTCAAGGGCCTCGATCCGGTGACCACCGCGCCCTATGCCTGCTCGGGCGTGACGACCTACAGCGCGCTGAAGAAGGTCGAGAAGGATTTCGACACGCCGATCGTGATCTTCGGCGCCGGCGGCCTCGGCCTGATGGCGCTGTCGCTGCTCAAGGCGATGGGCGGCAAGGGCGCCATCGTCGTCGACATCGACGCGCGCAAGCGCGAGGCGGCGCTGGCGGCGGGCGCGCTGGCCGCCGTCGACGGCAAGGCGCCGGATGCGCTGGAGCAGCTCAACAAGGCCGCGGGCGAGCCGATCCGCGCGGTGATCGACCTGGTCGGCAATGCCGCCACCGCGCAGCTCGGCTTCGACTGCCTGACCAAGGGCGGCAAGCTCGTCATCGTCGGCCTGTTCGGTGGCGGCGCGCCCTGGGCGTTGCCGCTCATCCCGATCAAGGCGGTGACGATCCAGGGCAGCTATGTCGGCAATCTCCGCGAGACCAAGGAACTGCTCGACCTCGTCCGCGCCAAGAATATCGCGCCGATCCCGGTGACCCCGATGCCGCTCGCCCGGGCCAATGATGCCTTGCACGAGCTGCAGAAGGGCCAACTGGTCGGCCGCGCCGTGCTGACGCCGTAGTCCGCGCTCTCTCCTCGTCATGGCCGGGCTTGACCCGGCCATCCACGTCTTTGGCGCCGCATTGCTTGGAGTGATGGATGCCCGGGTCGAGCCCGGGCATGACACAGTTTTGCTTCTTGATCTAGAAAGCCTCGCCCCATGCCCTCGACCAACGCCCTCCACATCGCAGTCCTCCCCGGCGACGGCATCGGCCCCGAGGTGATGGCGCCGGCCCTTGAAGTATTGCGTCAAGTGGAGGCCAGGGCCGGCCTGTCGTTCCGCTTCACCGAGGCTCAGGCCGGCGCCAACAATTATCTCGCCACCGGCGCGTCGATCGCGGACTCCACGATCCGGCTGTGCGAGGAGGCCGACGCGATCCTGCTCGGGGCCTGCGGGCTGCCGTCGGTGCGCTATCCCGACAACACCGAAATCGCGCCGCAGATCGAGCTGCGCTTCCATTTCGACCTCTATGCCGGGGTGCGGCCCGCCCGGCTGATCCCGGGCGTGCCGAGTCCGATCGTCGGCGCCGCCGAGCGCGGCATCGATTTCGTCGTGATCCGCGAATCGACCGAGGGCCTGTTCGCCTCGATGGGCAAAGGTCAGGTGACACATGAGGAGGCGCGCGAGACCCTCGTCATCACCCGCAAGACCTCCGAGCGGCTGTTCAACTTCTCCTTCAAGCTCGCCGAGCGGCGCAAGGCGCGCGGCCGCTCCGGCACCTTAGGCTGTGTCGACAAGGCCAATGTGTTCAAGGCCTTCGCCTACTTCCGCAAGATTTTCGACGAGGTCGCTCAGCTTCATCCGGATGTGAAGACGGACCGTCTCTACATCGATGCCTGCGCGCTGATGCTGGTCAAGCGCCCGTGGGATTTCGACGTCCTGGTCACCGAGAACATGTTCGGCGACATCCTGTCCGACCTCGCCGCCGGCCTGGTCGGCGGCATGGGCATGGCGCCCTCGGCCGATATCGGTGATCGGCACGCCGTCTTCCAACCCTGCCACGGCACCGCGCCCGATA
>NZ_CAFJ01000076.1 GCF_000239795.1 Bradyrhizobium sp. STM 3809
CGCAACGACGTCGCCGCGATCGACCTCATCGGCCGAGATCGCGTATCGGGCATAGAGGACCGGCCGCGCGACAAGCGTCAGCAGCGCTGATGAAGAAGGCCAACACAACAATATTAGCTAGCGGCTTTCGGGACCGCGGCGCCGTTCCGGTTATCAACACCATCGGGACAAAGCGCGGTCATGCGACCAGCGCAGTCGTCGCGACGGGGCGGAAGCGGAATCAAATCATCAGTTCGTGCCACCCCGACCAGCCAGTGTAGAGACCGACGAGCACGATCAACACAGCGGAGAGGTAGGGCGCACGGTGTGCGATGCGGCTGAAGCCGCTCCAGCGCCGCTCGATGTGGCGAAGGCTGAGGGCGGCAGCGACGCCGGCCGAGACCATGGTGATCGCGAGGCCGATGCCGAAGCAAATCACCAAAGCGAAGCCGAGACTGAACTGCCTTAATTGGATGCAGAGCAGCAGCACGGTGATCGCCGCTGGGCACGGGATCAGTCCGCCCGTCAGACCGAACAGAACGATCTGGGGCGTCGTCACGGTGCGTCCGGCGAAGCGCTTGCGAATGTCCGCGGCGTGGGCGCGCGCATGCGCGTCGTCTTCCTCGCCAAGATTCATGTGGTCGTGGTCGTGCTCCTCGAACAGAACTTCGGTGCTGTCGCCGATGAGCTCAACGCGGGCCTTGAAGGCGTGCGGCTCGGAAATCTCTTCGACGCTCTCCAGATATCCCTCGCGCTGAACGAAGGCGAACGTGTGCTCCGAGCCGTCCGGACGGATCGTCGTGACGCGGGCGTCGGCGGCGGCCGGCAGGCTTCCGGTTTGGCTTTGGATCCGCCAGCGCGGCGGAACGCCGTCCTCGAAAACCTCGATCGACAGCGTACGGTCCGCAAGCACGACCACCCGCGGCTCGTCGTGGTGATGATGGCCGTGATCGTGCTCTTCGTTCTGCTCGCGCCATGTGCGCCAGATCATCCAGGCGGCGACACCGATGATGATCACGGCGGAGGCGAGTTGCAGATATGCTTCACTGCGTTCGCCCGAGAGGTCATGGCCGAAATACAGACCGAGAAGTGCTACGGCCCAGACGACGGCGGTGTGCGAGATCGTCGCCGACAACCCGAGCAGCACGGCTTGGAAGACCGTCCCGCGGATTGCAACGATGAAGGCGGCCATCATTGTCTTCGAATGGCCGGGTTCGAGCCCGTGCAGCGCGCCAAGCAGGATGGCGCTGGGGATGAAGAGCCATGCATGTGCGCTGCTCTGTTCGAGCAGGGAAGCCAAGTTGGTCATGTGTTCACTTCAAGTAGGTTCGCACCACGTCGATCAGGTCCGCGGCGCCTTTGGCCTTGTACGGATCCTTCTCGGTGGCGGGGTCAACGACGTGATGCCGGATGTGGTCTTCGAGCAGTTCAGTGGTCAGCCCAGTGACGGCCCCGCGGACCGAGGCGACGAGCATCAATACGTCGGTACATCCGAGTTCAGCCTCCAACGCGCGCTCCACGGCCTCCAATTGACCCTTGATCCGTTTCACTCGGCCGAGGAGCTTCGACTTGTTCTTGATCGTATGCGCCATAGCGATAAGATAGGGGGGTACCCTATCTTGGTCAAGAGGGAGGTGTACCATGTGCGTGCCGACCTTGAGTCCGCTCTGGGTCGAAAGCGGCCGTCTAGGAGTATGACGGCATGCTTCCGGTTGAACCTCGATAGCGGATATAGCCGGCTCCGACTTGAATCTTCGAGATAGGCCAAAGCCAAACGTGAACCCGATTACGGCGAGCGCGACGACCGGCGTGCCATGGAAACCAGGCCGATCGACCAGCAGACCGGGCAGCCTCGAAAGGCGATCAACGACACGCCCCCCAGAGCAACCGAACCTAGCACTGCGGGCCAGCCTGCGTCCGTCCCGATCCAAACTGCCGTCGAGAGAGCCGCAATTCCGACAAGACCCCGGATGAGATGCTCGGCGAGTGAACCGCTGACAAACATTTTGACTCCTCAGCGCATCATATATTCACGCACGAGCGCTCGACCGCGATGCAGTCGCGCCTTCACAGTTTCTCGGGTCAGCCCCAAGGATTGCGCTATTTCGCTGATCGTCAATTCGTCCACATCCCGCAAAATGAGCACCTGGCGGTAGTGGCTCGGCAGCGACTGGATCGCGGCAGCGATATCGATGCGAAGTTCTGATTCTGGCCTCTTCGCGAGCTGCAGGTCATTTTCCAAGGAAGAGACGTCATCGGGAAGGCCAATATGCTGCTTTGCCAATCGCAGGCAGGTTCGATGGACGATCTGAAAGAGCCAGATGGAAAAAGCTCCGGCACGTTGGAGACGACCAATACGCCGGTACACGATCCATAACGTTTCCTGAACCGCGTCCTCCACATCGCTCGTCGTGCGACAGGTCCGTCGCGCGTACCGGCGTATGTCGGGCTGCGACATTTTGAGCAGCGTCAGGATGGCGTCAGCGTCCCCGCCTATCGCCGCTTCCGTCGTGCTCGGCAACGAGAACGGGCTGCTCATGGTTCGGCGCGCAGCTTTCGACCTGCGACCGCGCATGCAGGACAGTATCCGAAAACGCCTGTCAGCGCGGTCATGACCCCGACACCGGCGATCAGGTATCCGACAGCCAACCCTTTGAGACCGAGTAGTCCACAAGCAATCATCATCGCGCCGGCCAAGAGCCGGACCCAACTTTCCCAGCCTGCCACGTTCTTCTTGTACAGCATAATAGCCTCCTGCCATTGCAGCGTCGTTTCTGACGCTCCTGGAGACATAGAGGCCTGGAACATGAGAAACGGTTCGCGGCTCCGAAAAAATAGTCCGAGTGCGGCTGGGGTCAAAAGCCGGCGATCGGGGGGCTGCGCGAAAAAGTCTGCTCCGGGTCAAAGCCGCCTTGGCCGTCCATAGTCGCCGATATCCGATTGCACCGGGACGGCGGACGCTGAGGGTAGTTGGCGGAAGATCCGTAATAGGTATGCGCAGGCAGGATCTCCTGCCAATCCGGTTCCGGGACGACTCCTATTGCTCTGGGGCAAAGGCAATGATCTCGACCATGCGGTCAAAGGAGATGCCGTGTTTTTCTGAGTAAAGCTCCAAAATATCGCTCAGATAAGAGCGATCAACGAGCCGACTGCGCAGCGTCGCGTAAGGCTGTTCGCGATCCGTGTCACAGAGCATGGTGCGCCCCAGTCTCTCGTCAATGATTGCAATCGCATCCGCCGCCTTCAGCATGTCGGCGAGTATCGTATCCGCTTGAATTCCCGTGCGGTGATCGTGCGCAGAGATAGCATCTTGAGCTTCCGCGGGGATGTTGTCGCCAAGCCAGCGGACCGTTACCAGACCGTGCTGGCTCCAATTGTCGGATGTATGGAAATAGTCGAGGTCATGGCACAGGCCAACGACCTCCCAAAGATCAGGAGAGGCGGAGAAGCTTGGCGCAAGCATCCTCAGGACGTGGGCTACGAACCGCGAGTGATCGGCCCTTGGCGTATCACCCAAATACTTTCGCACCAACAGATCTGCATCAACGACTGTTAGCATTCGGCCGTCCCCAGCTAAGTTGTTTCGCGCTTCAATTTGCATCAGCGAGATCGGACGTGAAAGGTGGCGCGGTGATCTGTCTTGATATCGACAACGGCATTTGTACCGCGTCACAAGCAACTCACAGGCATTTCACTTGAAAGATTCGGCCATTTTCTGAAGTTCGCCAGCCCTGCGCCTATTCATGTTGGCCGTGCACGAAATCACGCCAGAATCGTAGCCAGTGCTGCCTGGCATACCTCCGGTTTCCAATTGGCATTCGGCCGTCCGATACTCGACCCACAGATGCTGTGCTTTCTCCAACGCCGAGAGCCGGTCGCCCTGCAATAGCTTGGCGAGTCCCCCGTAAGCACGGTTGAGCAGCTTCTTTGACCCATCGAGATCAGAGGTGCAGGTTGCCATCTCAACGGGAGAGGTGGCCTGGGGATGAAGCGCGGCGCACTGATCTTCAGTGCGCTCTTCAGCGCTGGTAGCGATGGAACCTGCGAGCATCGCACCTGTGAGGATTGTTATCCCGATCGATGTGCGCATGCGCCTGCTTCCAATCGTGCCCAGTCGTCCGGTTTCTGCTCGTGATGCTTAGATACCAACAATAGGCCGCGATCGCTGCAGGGCCAACTGTGGAAACACGGCTATTTGTGTTGGCGCCGACGTCCGCATCGGGTCGAAAGATGCCCCAAGCCGCTCGGCACGTCACGCCCGATCGCCGCTCGAAGGCCGACAATCTCAACGCAGTTTGCAGGTCAGCGCGCCGATGCGGTTCATGCGGTCGCATCCCTACCGCCGGGAGGCGAGGGTTGGACCCACCGTCAGCGGCTGATCGGCAGCGCCGCTCTGCAGCGCCTCGCGCCTTTCGGCAACGGCGTGGTTGAACAATTCGAGGACCAGGCCGAACGCGGCCAGGTCGTCCTGGTCGATGGCGCCATCGTCATAGTCCTTGAGAGTCTCGACGATGATCGCGTCGACCTCCCGCTGCCATTGCGAGAGATCCTGTTCAGATGGGGCCTTGCGAACCTCCGACAGCGCGGCGAGAACGCGGCTGCGGCGGCTGGTGTCGTCGTCCGGCTCGTCCCGGTTCAGATAGCGGCGCAGCCATTCGGCGGCCGAACCGATGCCGGAGAGAACGAGCAGGGCAAACCAGAAGTAGTCGCTGTATTTGTCCAGGAAGGTTCGCTCCGTGCCGTTGATCACCGCCGCGGCACCGCGATGCACGGACGGTTCGGTCTCCTTCTCCGTGTCGGGCTTCGCGATGTGGGCCGCGCCGGCAAGGCCTTGCGTGATCGTGTCGCGCACCGCGAACAGTTGCCGGAAGAAGGCCGCCGCCCTGGTTTCGGACAATTCCTTCTTGGCCAGGATCAGGTGGTTCACGCTGATCGTGTCGACCTTGTCCTCCGGCCAGGCCGGCTTGGCGCTGAAGACGCTGCCCGGAATTTCCTCCGCCTCGTAGCGCGGGTGCTTCAGTGCAATGGCTTCGGATGCATCGATGGGAAGGAAGGTGGGAGCGCCGCGCGCCCGGGCCGTCGCGGCGATGGCATCGGCTGTGATCTTGCTGTCGAGCGGGCCGATGGCGAGATACGCGTCGAGCGTGGAGTCCTGCGCGAGCTTTTCGATCTCGTCCGTCCCGAATTGCGCCGTGGCGACCTTGTCCGGCGGCACGCCGGAGCCTTCCAGAATGGTCCGGAGGACGGCGACGTTTGCGCCGGTCCTGCCGACGATGCCGACCTTGTGGCCAGCCAACTGGGCGATCTCGGCGATCTTGCCGTTGGCCTTCTTCCTGGGCTCGTCGCCCCGACGTCCCGAGGACGACCACAGCACCACATAGTTCTTGCGCAGGACGGCGAGCGTTTGCGCGTCGGACGGCATGCCGAGGTCGCCGCGGCCGATGGCGAGGTCGGTCTTGTCGGCGGCCAGCAAAGCAAGCGATTCAGCGGCTCCCCCGGTCGTGATCGGAGCGAGCCTGACGGTCCTGCTTTCGTCAGCGAAGGCGTCGGCCATCGCTTGAACCACCCGCTGATCGTCGCTTCCTGCCGGTCCCACGGCGATCCGGAGCGTGTCGGGCTGCAAGACGTAGAACAGGCCAGCCGCAGCGGCGCCAAAGGCAACAAATCCCAGAACCAGCACGATCAGCAGCCTGCGTTGGCGGCCATCGTGAGCACTCCTGGCGGGATCGGGCGGTGACATCAGCGGACCTTCGTTAGAGTACCTTCGTAAGAGTAACGTCTGTCGGCGACATGCGTGTGGAACTTGGGCGAACCGATGCCGGTCCGCAATGTTCCGCCGCGTCGCGAGCCTTCACGAAAGGCGGATGCTCGGGCGGGCGGTTCCTCGACATCCCCCGTCTCTTTGGGGTCAGAAGCAGCGGCCCGATCACGACGACACAAGCCCGGATCAGCCGCCCTGGACGATGTACGTTCGCGGGTCAGGCCAGCCAAGGACCAGGCCGGCACCGCGACGACATTTCTCTTTCTTTTTTCCAGAAATCATGCTCTAGTGCTGCCGTCCCGTCTCACACGAGGGGCGCTTCACGAACGTCGAGGCGGGATGCGGTGGGCGTGTGGCTGTCGCAGCGTGGTTTGCCACGCAGACGAACGACGGACATGCGCACGGTCAAGTCGCGTGGTCCTGGCATCCCGATGCTGATGTCACGCCTGCGCCGGCGCTCACACGCCGCGCGGGCAACGGTGGCCAGAAAGCCCGGCGCACCGGGGAGAGCGCGAAGCAGCCGTGAAAACCATCGCGCGGGGAATGCCGGGTGTTCTCGGCTGAACCTGTGGTGACTGCCGCCTGCATTTTTTCTGCAGGCGGGCCATGGGTGCGGCCAGCGCCCGGCATTCCCCGTGCCCTCTTCCAAGGAGGGGGACATCGATCCACAAAGCTCGGGCGCGAGAGCGCGCTGCGAGGCAGCGAAGCCATGCTCCGACCCTGTCGTCACACTCTGGCCGCCGTCTTTGCGAGCGAAGCGACCTGTCCGCCAAAGCCCGAAGGGCGACCGCGGAAGCAAGCCAGGAGCACGCACGCGACTCTGGATTGCTTCGTCGCAAGTGCTCCTCGCAATGACGGAGAAGGTGAGAATGACCGAAGCGGTCAGGCATGGATCGCCGGTTCAAGCGCGGGCCTGCCCAGGTCACGGCGCCCGGGCGGCAGCAGGCGCTGCGCGTGCGTTTGGCATGGCCGTCGCCGTGCGAGCCTCCGGCGCCACACGAAGCGCCGCGCGTTCACAACGGAGGATCTTCAATGATTGAGAGATGGGACCAGGCTGGGTCATCGGCCGTTTCGGCCGATGGTGGGCACGACAGGGATCGAACCTGTGACCCCTACCATGTCAAGGTAGTGCTCTCCCGCTGAGCTACGTGCCCTAATCCGTCGAGTCCGTTCGGGTGGGCGTCCCTATATCGGCTCCCACGCAGGCAGGCAAGGACGCAAAATGCCGAAACTGGGAATAATCCGCGGGCCCCGGAGCGACCGGTTCCAGGCGCCGGGCTGCGGAGCCCCGGGCGCCGACGTACCAGCGCCTGGCGCCTCAGGCCGCCAGCATCTTGTTGACTTCGCTCACGAGCTCACGCAGGTGCACCGGCTTGGACAGCACCTTGGCGTTCTTGGGGGCCTCCGAATCGGAGTTCAGGGCGACCGCCGCAAAGCCGGTGATGAACATGATCTTGATGTCCGGATCGAGCTCGGAGGCGCGACGCGCCAGCTCGATTCCGTCCATCTCCGGCATCACGATGTCGGTGAGCAGCATTTCGAACGGCTCCTCGCGCAGCCGCTGATAGGCCGACATGCCGTTGTCGTGGGGCGAGACCTGGAACCCGGCATTTTCCAATGCCTTGACCAGGAAGCGGCGCATGTCGTTGTCGTCTTCGGCGAGCAGGATCTTGTGCATGGTGGGGAGCAGTCTGGTCCGGGTGAGAGGCGGAGCGTTGCCGCCACTAAGCCTGACAGGCGGTAAATTTCGGGTGAAAGATTGCAAGCTTTGATCCGACATCGGCAAGGCAATTTGAGGGCCGAATGTGCGCCATTCGCCCAAAAGCTGCAGGCATGCTCAGAGTTGTTCCAAGCCGGACATGATCTTTTTCATTGCTTTTCGCTTGGCAGAACGGCCCGGATTATCGAAGATGCCGGGTGGCGAGCGAACCGTGCCTGCGTTGTCCTTCGCTCCACGGCCGGAGGATACCGGCACATCGACGGACCCGACCGACGTGAGATGGACGAGCTGACATCGACGGACGTGACATCGACGGACGTGCCATCGACGGACGTGACGGCAAACGACCTGCTATTGACCAACCACGACATCGACCCACGTGACATTGAAGCACGTGACCAAGGGGACGGCGCCCAGAGATGACGGACTTTGAAGGCGAATTGCCGCCGTTCGAGATCTTGGAACCAGCCGCATGGCGCGCGCCCATCATCTTCAACTCGCCACATTCCGGCTCGGTCTACCCTGACGAGTTCCTGCAGGCGTCGCGAATCGACCTGCCGTCGCTGCGGCGCTCGGAAGATTCGTTCATGGACGAATTGATCGCGGGCCTGCTGGCGCGCGGCTTCCCGGTGGTGCGGGTGCATTTCCCGCGCTGCTATGTCGACGTCAATCGCGAGCCCTACGAGCTCGATCCACGGATGTTCACCGGCCGGCTGCCGAGCTTTGCCAACACGCGCTCGATGCGGGTCGCGGGCGGCCTCGGCACCATCCCGCGCGTCGTCGGCGACGGCCAGGAGATCTATCGTGACCGCCTCAGCGTCGACGAGGCGCTGCACCGGATCGAGACGCTCTACAAGCCCTATCACCGCGCGCTGCGCCGGCTGATCAACCGGGTGCACCAGCAGTTCGGCACCGTCGTGCTGGTCGACTGCCATTCGATGCCGTCGGTCGGCGTTTCCCGCGACGAGCCGCGGCGGCCGGACATGGTGATCGGCGACCGCTACGGCACGAGCTGCGCGTCGCTGCTGCCCGATCTGTTCGAGGACGTGCTCGGACGGCTCGGCTATTCGATCGGCCGCAACAAGCCCTATGCCGGCGGCTTCATCACCGAGCATTACGGCAATCCGGCCTCGGGCCTGCACGCGATCCAGATCGAGCTCAATCGCGCGATCTACATGGACGAGCGCAAGCGCGAGCGCGGCCCGCGCTTCGCCCAGGTGGCCTCCGATCTCGCGGTGCTCGCCGAGGTGCTGGCCACGGTGCCGCTCGGCGATCTCGGGCCGTTCCAGGCCGCCGCGGAATAGACGCGTCGCGCGGCGCGATGCGCCGGCGGATCGCCGCGGCACACGCGGCGCAAAAAAAAGGGCCGCTTGAATGACAAGCGGCCCAAGTCTAGGGAGGAAACGCCCAAGGAGGGCAGCGATAACGCGAAGCGCTACCGCACCGCAACAATATGCAGATGCGCTGCACAAAACGCAAGGGCTTTTCTGCCAATCTCCATGCAAAAAACACAGGCCCGGTTTGCATGCCACGCGACCCGCGTCATATTTTCATTAGATTTGTCAATGGCTTCATTAAAAAGTCTGATCAGTGGAAGGCAGCCTGGTGCATTTCGTTTTCGGTTTCGCTTGAGCGCTGGCCAGGCAAAACGCGCGCGATGCGAACACCGGTGGTCACCGAACGATAGCCAAGATGTCACGTCGCCGTTCCATCTCCGGATGCGCACCACAGCGCTTTGAGCTAGGCATGAGCCGGTTCGCGCGCCATCCGATTCCCTCACCGAAGGACGTGTTGTGACGGTCATCGACTTCTCTGCCTTCATCGGTCGCCTGGCGACCGCCTCGGGCGAAACCATCCTCCCGTTCTTCCGGACGTCGCTGCTGGTCGACAACAAGAGCAACCGGCACGATTTCGACCCCGTCACCGAGGCCGACCGCGCCGCCGAGGCGGTGATGCGCCGGCTGATCAAGGCCAACTTTCCCCAGCATGGCATCGTCGGCGAGGAATTCGGCAACGAGCGCGAGGATGCGGACTATGTCTGGGTGCTCGATCCGATCGACGGCACCAAATCGTTCATCGCGGGCTTTCCGACCTGGGGCACGCTGATCGCGCTCCTGCACAAGGGCACGCCGGTGTTCGGCATGATGCACCAGCCCTTCATCGCCGAGCGCTTCGCCGGCGACAACGGCTCGGCCAACTACAAGAACGCCGCCGGCGAGCGCCGGCTGTCGGTACGGCGCTGCGAGCGGCTCGAGGACGCGGTGTGCTACACGACGAGCCCGCTGCTGATGAACGAGAGCGATCGCGCGATCTTCGCCAAGGTCGAGGCCGAGACGCGGCTGTCGCGCTATGGCGGCGACTGCTACTCCTACTGCATGCTGGCGGCGGGTCATCTCGATCTCGTCATCGAGACCGAGCTCAAGCCCTACGACATCGCGGCGCTGATCCCGATCATCAACGGCGCCGGCGGCATCGTGACCAACTGGGACGGCGGCCCGGCGCAGAACGGCGGCCGGATCATCGCCGCCGGCGACAAGCGCGTGCATGAGGCGGCGATCAAGCGGCTCGCGGGCTAATCATCCGCACTGACCGTAGAACTACGTACTAAGCACTTTACCGTGCTCTATTAACCCCTCATTGAGGGGCATTGCCTAGCTTTTCAGCAGATGCAACTAAAATGCACTTCGAATTTTGCTGAACTGGGAATGCTTGCAATGATGGGTCTCTCGTTCCGCCTGACACACAAGATCATGGCCATCGCCCTGATGGGCATCCTTGCACTGATGACCTTCGGTGCGATCTATTGGGCGGGGAGCAAGACCCAGGACGCCTCCCGCGCCATCGCCGCTCAAGCGCGTGACATCGATGACGCCAACCAGAAGCTCGCGACCGACCTGCTCGAGGCGCGGCGGGCCGAAAAGGATTTCCTGCTCCGCCACGACCAGAAATACGCCGCGCGCCATGCCGAATTGAGCGCGGCAATCCAGCGTGATCTCGACGAGCTGGGCCGGAAGAGCCTCTCCACCGGCGACCGACCGATGGTTGACAAGGTCGACGCCGTCAGCAAGGGGTTCGTTGCCTACCGGCAGGAGTTTGCCGAGGTCGAGCGCGCCGAGGTGCGGCTCGGATTGAACGAGACGCTCGGGCTCTCCGGCTCGCTGCGCAACGCCGTGCATGACATCGAGGCCAAGCTCAAGGAGATCAACGATCCCAGGCTGATGAGCGGCATGCTGATGCTGCGGCGGCACGAGAAGGATTTCATGCTGCGTGGCGACGCCAAATACGTCGCTCAGCTGAAGAGCGCCGTCGGTGACTTCTCCAAGGCGCTCGCCGCGACCGACCTCTCGCCGGACTTGAAGTCGGACATCGGCCAGAAGCTCGACAAGTACCAGAAGGACTTCCTCGCCTGGTCCGAGGGCTTCCAGGAGGCGGCGCGCCACAGCGCCGCGATGTCGAAGGCGTTTGCCGGGATCGAACCCTTGATCGCCGAGATCGGGAAGGCGGTCGCCCAGCAATATGCCGCCGCGCAGGCTGCGAATGTCGAGGCCGAGGGCGCCGTGAAGCGCGGCATGCTCTGGACGCTCGGCATCTCGCTCGTCCTGGTCAGCTGCGTGTCTTTCCTGATCGGCCACGGCATTTCCAACGCGATACGCCACATGGTGCAGGCCATGACGCGCCTCGCCGGCGGCGACGCCTCGATCCAGATCCCCGGCATCGGCCGGCGCGACGAGATCGGCGAGATGGCCGGCGCTGTCGAGGTGTTCAAGACCAACATGATCGAGGCCGAGCGGCTGCGCGCCGAGCAGGCCGAGATCGAGAAGCGTCAGGCCGAGCAGCGCAAGGCGGACATGGCGGCGCTGGCGAACAATTTCGAGACGGCGGTCGGCCGGATCATCGAGACCGTGTCATCGGCCTCCACCGAGCTCGAAGCATCGGCGACGACTTTGACGCGGAATGCCCAGCATGGCCAGTCGCTCGCCACCGCCGTCGCCTCGGCCTCCGAGGAAGCCGCCGCCGGCGTACAGTCGGTGGCCTCGGCGACCGAGCAGCTCTCCGCGTCGGTCGGCGAGATCAGCCGCCAGGTGCAGGAATCGGCTCGGATCGCTGGCGAGGCGGTCGGCCAGGCGCGCCGCACCAACGAGCGCGTCAGCGAGCTGTCCAAGGCGGCGACGCGGATCGGTGACGTGGTCGAGTTGATCAACACGATCGCCGGTCAGACCAATCTGCTGGCGCTGAACGCGACCATCGAGGCCGCGCGCGCCGGCGACGCCGGCCGAGGCTTCGCCGTCGTCGCGTCTGAGGTGAAGGCGCTGGCCGAGCAGACCGCGAAAGCGACCGGCGAGATCGGCCAGCAGATCGCCAGCATCCAGTCCGCGACGGCCGAGTCCGTCGACGTCATCAGGGAAGTCTCGGGGACGATCGAGCGGCTGTCTCATATCTCGGCGACCATCGCGGCGGCGATCGAGCAGCAGGGCGCCGCCACCCAGGAAATCTCGCGCAACGTGCAGCACACGGCGCAGGGCACGCAGCGCGTTTCCGACAACATCGTCGAGGTTCAGCAGGGCACCGCCGAAACCGGCTCGGCCTCGGCCCAGGTGCTGTCGGCGGCGCAGTCGCTGTCGGAGGAGAGCAACCGCCTGAAGCTGGAAGTCGGCCATTTCCTCGATACGGTCCGCGCCGCCTAGATCAGCCGACACGCGCGGCCGCGCCGCGCAGGTGCTCGACCAGCAGCTTGGCCGGGCGCGGCAGCGCCTTGAAGCTGCGGGCGCAGATCACGAGGCGGCGGTCGGCCCAGGCGTCGCGCAACGGGACGAGGCTGATCTGCATCGCCTTTGCGCAGCGCCGCGCCGCCGCTTCCGGCACCACGGCGATGCCGATGCCCGCCGCGACCATCTGGCAGATGGCGTCGAAATCGCGCAGCCGCGCCCGGACATGCTGGCGGATCCCGAGCCGCGCTGCGTGACGGCCGATATGGACGTTGAGCGCGGTGCCCTGGGTGAGACCGATGAAGTCCTGCCCCGCGGTCTCGCTGAAATCGATCTGCTTGCGCCCGGCGAACGCGCTCCGTTTTCCGGCCACCAGCACCAGCCGGTCCTCGCCGAACGCAAACCGCTCGATGGTTTCAGGCAGCGCGTGCTCGGCGGCAAAGCCGAGATCGGCGCGGCCGGAAGCCACCGCCTCGGCGATCTCGGTGCTCTCGCGCTCCTCCACGTCGACATTGATCTCGGGATGCGCGCGCAGGAACGCAGCCAGCGCCTTCGGCAGATGCTCGGCCAGGCCGACCGTATTCGCAAGCAGCTGCACATTCGCCCGCTGCCCCGACGCGAAGCCCGACAGGTCGCCCTGCATGATCTCGACATGGGCCAGGATGATGCGGGCGTGATCGAGCAGGCTTTCGCCTGCCGCTGTCAGATCGACGCCGCGACGGCCGCGCTTGAACAGCGCCACGCCGAACGCATCCTCCAGGCCTTTGATGCGGGCGCTTGCCGACGCCAGCGCCAGATGCGCCCGGTCGGCGCCGCCGGTGATGCTGCGGGCCTCCGCCACGGCGATGAACAGCCTGAGATCGACGAGGTCAAACCGCATGTCATTATGCCTCTGTCCTCGCCGAAGGCTGGCTCCGTAACCTCCACATTGTGACGGGGCTGCTCTCAGGTCAATGTTGCTGCCATGACCGACGCCACACCCATCCTCCTCTTCATCGCGTGTGCCCTCACCCTGGCGGGCTTCGTCAAGGGCGCGCTGGGCCTCGGCCTGCCGACCATCTCGGTCGGGCTGCTCGCCGTCGCCATGCCGCCCGGCCGGGCGCTTGCCATCGTGATCGTGCCGGCCGTGATCACCAACATCTGGCAGACATTCGCCGGGCCTTATCTGCGCGATATCGCGAAACGGCTGTGGCCGCTGATGGCGGGCACCGCCATCGGGATCTGCCTCAACGCGAGCGCGCTCAGTCATACGTCCACGCGCTATGGCAACATCGCCCTCGGCGTGCTGCTGATGGTCTATGCGGTGCTCGGCCTCACCCGCTTCGCCTTCAAGGTCGCGCCGCGCCACGAAAAGTGGGTCGGCGGCATCGTCGGCCTGATCACCGGGCTGATCTCGGCCGCGACCGGCGTGCAAGTCGTCCCATCCGTGCCCTACATGCAGGCGATCGGGCTGGAGAAGGACGAACTGGTGCAGGCGCTGGGCGTGTTCTTCACGGTCGCCACCATCACCCTGGCCGTCAACCTGACGAGCTCCGGACTGCTCAGCACAGCCACCGCCCTGCCCGGCGCGATCGCGATGGCTTGCGCCTGTGTCGGCATGTTCGCAGGCCAGGCGGCCCGGTCGAGATTGCCCGCCGAGGCCTTCCGCCGCGTGTTCCTGATCGCGATGATCCTCCTGGGGCTCTATCTCGCGGGCAGCGCGATCGTCGAACTGGTCTGGTGATCAGCGCGTCTCCAGCATCGCGATCCGAACGCCGAGATAGATCAGCAGCCCGCCGATTGCGCGATTCATCCAGAGCATCGTCGCGGCAGAGCGCCGTACGCCACGCGCAGCGTGGGCGGCCGCGACGGCGACGCCGAGGCACCAGATCGTGCCGTTGAAGACAAAAATGATGCCGAGCAGCAGAAAAGCCAGCGCCTGATGCGAAGCGTCAGCTGCGACGAATTGCGGCAGGAAGGCCAGGAAGAACATCGCCACTTTCGGATTTAGGATGTTGGTGAGCGCGCCCTGCCAGAACACCTTGCGCAACCGCACATCCGGCGCAACGGCCGGGCTGTCGTTTGACGTATCCAGCCTGCGCGTCAGGATCTGCGTAACGCCGAGATAGACCAGATAGGCAGCGCCCACCCATTTCACGACCGCGAACGCCGTCGCCGAGGCGGTCAGCAGCGCCGAGAGTCCGATCGCACTCGCGCATGCGTGGACCAGGCAGCCCGCACTGATGCCCAGGGCCGCCGCCGCGCCGCCTGGCCAGCCCATCTGCGCACTGCGGCCGACAATGTAGGCCGTATCGGGACCCGGCATGATGTTGAGCAGCAATCCGGAGACCAGAAACAGCGGCAGATCGTGAATTCCAAGCATGATTGAACGTTTCCTAACACTATCGATCTAAACTTTCAGCCATCGTGAGCCGCTGCGGGTCGGGACTGCAGAACACCCTCGTTCGAAGGTCGCGCGTGCGGCTCGGGAAAAGCAATGGATTCGGCCGCCCGGGCCATGGTATGCGCGAGGCGGGAGCACGACGTGATGGAAAGACGCCTCGCCGCCATCCTTTGCGCCGACGTTGCCGGCTATTCGCGCATGATGGGAATCGACGAGGCCGGGACGCACGCCGCCTTCAAGGCGCACCGCGGCGCCATCCATCCGATCATCCTCAATCATGCCGGCCGCATCCTCAAGCACACCGGCGACGGCTTCCTGCTGGAATTCGCAAACTCCGCCAGCGCGGTCCAGTTCGGGATCGAGATGCAAGGCCTGATGGCGGAACGCAACGCGCATCTGCCGGCTGACCGCAACATGCGCTTTCGCCTGGGCATTCACAGGGGCGAAGTCACGATCGACGATGGCGAGGCGTACGGAGACGGCATCAACGTCGCCGTCAACCTCGAATCCATCGCACCGCCTGGCGGTGTCGCCGTCTCGGGCCGGGCCTACGAGGAGGCCCGCCCCCAGCTGCCGGTCAACTTGAGCCTCGCCGGAAGCTTCCAATTCAGGGAATTTCAGGAGCCTATCCAGGCCTGGACCTGGGAACCCGACAGCGATAGCGGGTTCGGATCCCCAAGAAACGCAACGAGCCTTCCCGCCCAATACCGCACGGCGATCGTCGGCGTGCTGCCGTTCGCCAACCTGTCGGACGGCCCCGACGAATATCTCGCCGACGGGCTTGCCGACGACCTGATCCACGCGCTGTCGCTGCAATCGTTCTTCCGCGTGTTGAGCCGGACCTCGACCTTCCGCTTCCGGGACCGCAACCTCAATCTGCGCCTGATCGCACGCGAGATCGATGCGACCTATCTCATTCAGGGGACGGTCCGGCGCTCGCATGACAAGATCAGGGTGACGGCGGAGTTGATCGTCCCGGAAAGCGGCGCTCAATTGTGGACCGGCCGCTACGATCGAGACCTCGGCGATCTCTTCGCGATGCAGGACGAAATTACCACGAGCCTGTGCGCGGCGCTGATGCCCGAGATCTACCGCGTCGAGGCCTCGGTACCGTTCCGCTCGCCCGCGACCAACCCGACGGCCTGGGATCGTTT
>NZ_CAFJ01000075.1 GCF_000239795.1 Bradyrhizobium sp. STM 3809
GATCGCGTGAAGACGACGATCCGTCGGCGGCAGGTTCCGCATGACGAGCTCCGGAATCGCGAGATGCGCATGAGGAACCTTAGCGTGCCGTGCAGCTGATAAGATGGGGAATTCGTAAGGTTTCGCGGAACGGACCTCGGCCTGCGCTGGTTGTCCGCAGACAATCGCTAGGAGGATGAGATGGCCAACGAACGGCTTCCGAACGAACGTTATCCCGATGGCATGAACCGCCCGGACATGAGCACGCGCCCAGGCGTGACCGGTGCCGGCATGACCGGCGCCGGACTGACCGAGCCCGGACTGACCGGCGCGGAGTACGAGCGCACAGCGCGGATGGACAGCCGGCTGCAGCCCGATCCCGAGCTGACCGAAGGCCGCGCGTCCGGCGGCCGCATCGCGGCGTACGCCGTGGGCATCGCGATCCTGCTCGGCGCGGTGTTCTACGGCCTGAACAACATGTCCATGCACAACGACCAGGCCGGCAACGCGCCCGCCTCGCAGACCGCGTCGAAGACGCCGGCGCCGAACAGCTCGCCCGGCGTGACGACTGGTGCAGCCGGGGATCGCACGACACCGCCGCCGGCTCCGGCGGGCCAGAACAACAACGCGAAGTAGTTGTTCGGCGATGATCTCGCGGGCGGCCATTCGGCCGTCAGGACCTGGGCGTCGGGTGAAAAGTCACCCGGCGCCCTTTTTTCAAGAGGCCGCTCCACGCGATCAGGTCATCCTACGCCTTGAACATCGCGTCGAGATCGCCGGTGTAGCGTTCCGCGAGGGCCGCGAAGCTGCCCTTCGCCATGTCTTCCGCGGCGCGCATCACGCCCGCCCAGGCCATCCGCGCCAGGCCGCCACCGATGCTGATGCGGCGCACGCCGAGCGCCTCGGCCTGGCTGAGACTGAACGTACCCGCACCGTTCAACAGATTGACCGGCTTCGGGGCCACGGCCCTGACGACCTCCGCGATATCCTCCGGAGACTTGAGACCCGGCGCGTAGAGACAGTCGGCGCCCGCCTCCGCGTAGGCCCGCAGGCGGTCGATGACCAAAGCGAGATCCGTCCGTCCCCACAGATAGGCCTCGCAGCGGCCGGTCAGCAGCACGCCGCTGCCGCTCGCATCGATGGCCTGCCGCGCCGCCCGGATGCGCGCGATCGCCAGCGCGCGCTCGTACAGCGGATCGGCCTTGTCTCCGGTCGAATCCTCGATCGACAGCCCGGCGACCCCAGTGGCAATCGCGCGCGTGACATTGGCCGCCACGCCCTCGGGCGCATCGGCAAAGCCCCCCTCGAAATCCGCATTCACCGGAATGTCCACGGCGGCGCAGAGCGCCGTCAGATGGACGAGCACCTCGTCGACCGTGACACCGGTGTCCGGCTTGCCGATCGACCAGGCGAAGCCGGCGCTGCTCGAGGCCAACGCCTTGAAGCCGCGCTGCTGCAGCATCTTTGCGCTGCCAATGTCGAACGGATTCGGCAGCACGAAGCAGCCGGTGTCGTGCAGCTTGCGAAACGCCGCACGCTTGTCAGCAGCTGTCACGGTCATGTCATCCTCCCATAAATCGTCGGTTGCGCGAACATAGTCCTGTCCTCATCGCGCCGCCACGATATTGCGCAAGAAAGTTCGTTCTTCGCCGAGAATGAGCTTGTGCTCCTCGGCCAGCGCGAAGTTCGCCCGCCCCTCCGCATCGCCGCGCAACGTCGCCCGGTATTGCTCGTAGGCGGCGAGGCTGTCGAACGAGATCAGGCCGTAGGCGATGTCGTTGGTGCCTTCATGAGGCATGAAATAGCCGAGCAGATCGCCGCCGCAGCGGGGAATGATCGACAACCAGCGCTGCGCGTAGAGCTCGAACAGCTCGCGCTTGAACGGATCGATGCGATAGCGGATGAAGACGGTGATGGGCATGACAACCTCGAGTATGTTTTGCATCCTCGACACTATCCGCTTGCCCGGCGACAATGCTTCGGCTAACATCGAACTATGAAATCAGGCCCAGACATCGCGATGGTGGCCGCGCTGGTCGGCGATCCCGCCCGCGCCAACATGCTGACCGCCCTGCTCTCGGGCCGCGCGCTGACGGCGACCGAGCTCGCCCAGGAGGCCGGCGTGACGCCGCAGACCGCGAGCTCGCATCTGGCCAAGCTCGAAGCCGGCGGCCTGGTCGAACCGGAGAAGCAGGGCCGCCACCGCTACTACAGGCTCGCCGATCCCGACGTCGCCGACGTGCTGGAGAAGCTCGCCGGGCTCGCGGCGCGCGCCGGCCACATGCGGGTACGCACCGGGCCGAAGGAGCCGGAGCTGCGCCGCGCCCGCATCTGCTACGACCATCTCGCGGGCGACCTCGGCGTGCAGATGCTCGACAGCATGACGCGGCAAAAGCTGGTGCGCCGGCGCAAGCAGGAGATCGTGCTCACCGAGGAGGGCGAGCAGTTCCTGGCGCGGCACTTGAGGATCTCGCCGGAGATGCTGGCGCATCCGCGGCGCCCCGTGTGCAAGGCCTGTCTCGACTGGAGCGCGCGGCGGCACCATCTCGCCGGCACCTTGGGCGCCGCCCTGATGAAGCGCTTCACCGAGCTGAAATGGGCCGCGCGCGACACGACGCCCGGCAGCCGTGTCGTGAATTTCAGCCGCGCCGGCGAGAAGCACTTCGCGGCGCTGTTCGGACCGGATGGCGGCGGCTGAGATCACACGCTGTTTATCGCGGCAGCGCGATACAGGCTTGCCTCGGCAGCGAACGCGGCTCACTGCGCGAGGGTCGACGATGCCGTCGTCCTCTGCTTCCCGGAGCCTGAATGTCCCGTTTCGCTGTTGCGCTCTGCGCCGCCCTGATCGCTGTCGTCCCCTCCATCGCCCCGGCCGCGGAGGCGCCGCGCGAGCCCTATGGCATCAATCTCGAGGGCTTTGCCTATCCCTACCCGGTCAGCCTGCTGCCGCTGGTCAATGACGGCGAGCAGCTTCGGATGGCCTACATGGATATCGCGCCGGCGCAGCCCAACGGCCGCACCGCGCTGTTGCTGCACGGCCGGAATTTTCCCGCGAGCTACTGGGCGCCGGTCATCAGGACGCTGACGGAGGCCGGCTTCCGCGTCGTCGTGCCCGACCAGGTCGGCTTCGGCAAATCATCCAAGCCCGCGGGTGAGCTGCATTTCGACACCCTGGCGCGCAACACCATCGCGCTGCTCGATCACCTCGGCATCGCCAGGGTCGAGATCGTCGCGCATTCGATGGGCGGAATGCTCGCGGTGCGAATTGGCCGCGCCTATCCCGATCGCGTCGCGCATCTCGTGCTGACCGCGCCGATCGGGCTCGAGGATTACCGGATGTACGTGCCGCCCATTCCGACCGAGAAGATCATCGAGACCGAGGATCGTCTCACCGCGGAAGGCTATCGCAAGCAACTGGAGACCAACTACGCGCTGAAGCTGCCGCCCGAGCAGGTCACCCCGTTCATTGACGCCCGCTTCAACCTCAAGGGCAGCGCCGACTATCCGCGCTGGCTGAAGAGCTTCGTCAGTTCCTATCAGATGATCTATCGCGAACCGGTCGTGCACGAGATTCCGCTGCTGACACAGCCGACGCTATTTATCATGGGAGCGGACGACCATAACGCGCCGGGGCGGCCGAGCGCACCGGAAGCGTTGCGCGGCAGGATGGGACAGAATGCGGAACTCGCGAAAGCCCTTGCCACTCAGATGCGTGATGCCCGCGCAGAGGTGATCGGCAATGCCGGCCATCTGGTGTTTCTCGATGCACCCAAGACGTATGACAGGCTGCTGCTCGAGTTTCTCGGCAAGTAGATCCTGGGAACACGAGCAGCAGGGACCCGGCGAGGCCGCGTCCCTGAGGCTTGCGTGAACTTACCAGTTGCGGAAGCAGCGCTTGCCGTAGGGACCGGTGTGCCAGCCCGGGGGACAATTGTAGAGCGGCCGGCAGGCGCCGCGCGGACCGCGGTGGAAGCCGGGGCCGCAGCCTTGTGCCACCTGGATGATTTCCGCACCACCTGTGCCTTGAAGCACAGCAGGCGAGGTCGGCGCGAGCGGCGCGGCCTGCGCAGCCGACAATCCGAACAGACCAAGTCCGAGTCCAACGACAGCAGCAGCAAAACCCTTCATCGTATCAATCCTCCCTCGTGACGCCGCGACGCGGCGCTTGCTTGGTAGTCTGCCTGTGAATGAAAACGTTCAGTCATTACCAGTAGTGACGACGATGCCAGTGCCGGTGCCAGTGACGATGGTGATGCCGCCAGCCCCAATGGCGGCGGCGCCAGCCCCAGTGCCGACGGCGCCAGCCCCAGTGACGGCCGTGACCGCGATGTCCCCAGTGCACCTGCTCCGGCGCAAGCCGGTCGGCCTCCTGCTGCGAGCTGACCGCGGGGTCGGCGTTGTGCTCGGGTTGCGAGGGAACCGATTCGTTCAGCGGCGTCGGCGAGAGCGGCGCCGCGATCGACTCGGTGCGGAACACCGCACCGGCCGCGGCGGCACATCCGACGCCGAGTGCGAGCTTGAGGAAGTTTCGTCGTTCCATCATGCGCCTCCATGATCTGCAAGCCAGACGCATGGAGTATCAAAGCGATCAGCTGAACGTGAGCTGAACTGCCACGCGCAACACGCACGCCGCAAAACTGTTAGCAGCTTCGGCTGTGATGGAACTCAGCCTACTCACCCACGATCTGCGCCAGCGCGAAGCTCTCGCGCGTGCGCGTCACCTCCGGCCAATCGCGATTGAAGTCGGCGATCAGCCGCTTCATCTCCTCGCCGCCGACGGCGCGTTCCATCGCAGCGGTATCGTCGAACTGATACATCGCCTGATGCACCGCGGGATCGGTGAGGCTCCACGCCCGCCACGCCTTGCGCACGCCGAAGCTCTTGATCGCGTCCGGCAGATGAACGTCGCGGTACCACCGATCGAATGCGTCGCGCTGCGCGGGATCGGGAACCGTGGCCCGGACGACGAAAATGGCTGCAGGCATCAGCTTCTCCAGATGATCATGGCGTCCGCGCTCACTCAGCGAAATCCCGCGGCCAGCGACACCACCTGGCCGTCGAGCCCGTTGAAGCCGTGATGGCCACGGGCCTGGCAAGGATCGCCCTCTTCCGCGCCGCCGGACAGCCACTTCACGCGGGCGCGGCCGCCGGACCATTTGATGAAAGGATCGACGCCGGCCGGCAGCGTGAACTTGCAGGCGTCGCTGGTGTGGTGGATGACCAGCGTGCGCGGCAGCGCCGACGGCGAGCCGAGGATCGACATGACGTTGGACGAACTGCCGGACTCCGGGCTGAGGAACCCCGAGGTCAGCACCAGCGCGTCCGGGCGGGCGCCGCGTGCGATGCCCTCCGCCGCCCTGATCGTGCCGCGGCTGGTGCCGATCACCGTCACCGGCCGCTTGATGGCGGCCATGTAGTCGACGGCGGCCTTCAGGTCGGTGTTGTAGTCGGCGACCATGACCGCGAGGCCGCGCGCCGCATAGGCGTTGCGGGTGCGAACCAGCTGGTTGCCGAGCAGGCCGTGGATGTCGCCGCGCTCGCCGACATTGATGGCGCCATCGCCGCCCGGCAGCAGGATCACGCTCGCCCGCACCGACGCCGGCCTGATCAGCGCCACGCGAGAGCCGCCGACACTGACGGTCTCATCGGCCGAGGCCGCGGCCGTGAGTGTCGCCCACAGCACCGCCCCCATGCCGATCCGCATGAGCACGCGACGCGCCTCCGTTCTGAGCATCTGGACCTCCCGTGCGCCGACTCAAAGGGCGGCTCGCGGAAGACTAGCAAAATAATACGAGGCCCGGAGTGCCTAGGAGTCCGGGCCTCGTCACCTCGCGACCTCGCGCGAGCGAGACCGGTCGGTATCTTGCAAACTTGGCGGACAACCCAATGATCCGCCTTGCGCTGCCTCAATTCATCAGTAGCAGCGCGTGATGGTGACGGTGTGATCGTCGCCGCGGCGTCCTGGTACCGTCACGGTCTGCATCGGGCAGCTCGAGACGTAGGGCCGGTCGGCGGGAACGACGTTCGGCGGATAGCGGTGCGCCCAGTCCCAGGGGACATCGTAGGTATAGGTGTAACGCACATCTGCGGACGTGTGCTCGGGGATCTGCTGCGGCACGGGCTCACCATAGCCGCCATAGGCGAATGCGCCGGCGGCCGGCAGATAGGCGCGCGGGCCGCGGACATGATGCCGGACCAGCGGATGCGCGGGCGGAACGACCTGAGCCGGCGCCACCGGAGCGGCGGCTGGCGCGGCGACCACGGCGCCCGATCGGGCCGAGGCGGCATCAGCCGGCAGCATCAACGCGGCGGCCACCCCGCAGGCCAGCCCAATTCCGGACGTCCGAACTGCCGATGTTCTATCAGCCATGATACGCGACCCTACTCTACTCAGTTGCCAGCCTGCCTATCAAAGCTAGGCCAACGGCCCAGTTCCGGCAAACCCGTCGTTAAAGGTTAGTTAAGCCGTAAGCTTAACGCCAGGGCTGCGGACGGCGCCCGATTGCCGCAATCTGCCGGGACGAGTGCAACATTCCAGAGCGGGCGCGAGGCCCCTGGATTGCTTCGTCGCTGCGCTCCTCGC
>NZ_CAFJ01000074.1 GCF_000239795.1 Bradyrhizobium sp. STM 3809
TCCGCGACGAGACGTACGTCGGCATGCTCGAAGCACGCTGCGTCTTGCCGCGGCCACCGCCTCCCACCCCAACGCGCCGTGACGTTCGCGAAGCGCCCCTCGTCAGCGAGGCGGGATGCGGATAAGAAAGCAGATATTTCGGAAAATACAAAGCAAGATATTTTTCGCGTGGCATCTGGACAGTCCAAATCAGCCTGACGCGATTACTGAATTCGGCTTGCCGGCACACGGCTGTTCGGCGCGGGGAATGTCTCCCGGTCCTCCGGCCGCGCGTGGAATCTGGCCGTCGGGCAAATCAGCGCGAACCACGTCTGGTGGGTCTGGCTCGCGGCGCTCGCCAGGACGCCGATGGTGATTGTCGATGTCGCCACGTCCATCCACCGTCGTCCCGGACAAGCTGCGCTGCGCGCCAGCGCGGCGCGGCGCCGATCCGGGACCCATACGCCGTGCGGGTTATGAGTTACGAAAAAGCCAATAGCCTGCCGGCATGCGACCAGACCGGCACGCCGCGCCATTTCCATTCTTCGATGACGTCAGGATCGGCCTGCTTGATGAGTCCACGGACACGCGCCAGCGTCGCGCCCGCCAGTCGCCGAGCTCCACGACCTTCATGTCGATCAGGTGCGACGGAACGTCGCGCGGCGGCTTAGTCTGTCTCCTGATCGTCTTTTTCACCGCTCTTCCCGCGATGATCAGCCCGTCTTGCGCTTATCCCGTAGTTCTACGGCGGGATTTCTACGCCGGGCCACTCTGCTAATTTTTAGTGCAAGTTTTAACGTCTCAAAAGAGTAATCGGCTCCGGTTCCCGGCGCATCCCTCGACGTCGAGCGGTCCATGCGCCCGTTTTCAGTAGAACATCTGTTTCGAGCCGTCGCTGTGCGCGACCTTGGCGGGTGTTGAAGTTCTGGAGTCGACGATGTCTTCCTTCTCAAACCTGTCCATCCGCAACAAGGTCTTGTTGGCGTTCGGCGTCGTGCTGATCACGGCCATGGGGCTCGGCGGCTTCGCGACGGATCGGCTGGCGACCGTCAACAGATCGGCCGCCGAGGTCCGCGACAACTGGCTGCCGGCGACCGGTTGGCTGGGCACGATCTCCAAGGCGCTCGAGCAGTACCGCGCCAGGCAGGCCCAGTTCCTGCTAGCCGCCACGGCGGAGGAGAAGAACGAGCAGCACAAGCTGATCGAGGAGACGCTTCAGCACCTCGAGGAGACGTGGCGGCTCTATGAGCCGACAGTGACGACGCCGGAGGAGAAGGCGCTGGTGGCTGCGTTCAAGGAACCTTGGGCCATCTATCTCGAGGACAGCAAGCAGTTGCTCGAGCTGTCGCGCAAGAACCAGATCGAGGCAGCGAACGCGCTTTTCATGGGCAAGCTGCGTGGCGAGTTCGGCAAGGCACGCAAGGCGCTGGAGCAGGACCTCGCCTTCAACGTCGAGCAGGGCAAGGCCGAGGCCGACAAGGGCGCCGCCGTCTACCAGTCCTCGCGCACATGGATCTTCGCCACGATCGGGCTGGCGGCCCTGCTCTGCGTCGCGATGGGCTATCTCATCGTGTCCGGCGTGTCGCGGCCGATCACGGCGATGACCGAGGCGATGCGCCGGCTCGCCGGCGGCGACCTGGCGGCGCCGATTCCGGGCACCGATCGCAAGGACGAGATCGGGGAGATGGCGGGCGCGGTGCAGGTGTTCAAGGACAATGCGATCGAGACCGAGCGGCTGCGCGCCGAGCAGGCCGAGGCCGAAAAGCTCGCCGGCGAGCGGCGCAAGCGTGACATGCACGAGCTTGCCAACAGCTTCGAGAGCGCGGTGGGACAGATCATCAACACCGTCTCGTCGGCCTCGACGGAGCTCGAAGCCTCCGCCTCGACCTTGACTTCGACGGCCGAGCGGACCCAGCAGCGCACCACGGCGGTGGCCGCCGCATCCGAGCAGGCCACCGCCAACGTGCAGTCGGTCGCCTCCGCGACAGAGGAGCTGAGCTCGTCGGTCACCGAGATCAGCCGGCAGGTGCAGGAATCCGCGCGCATGGCCAACGAGGCGGTCGATCAGGCGCGCAAGACCAACGACCGCGTCAGCGAATTGTCGCGGGCGGCGGCGCGGATCGGCGACGTCGTCGAGCTCATCAACACCATCGCCGGCCAGACCAACTTGCTGGCCCTGAACGCCACCATCGAGGCGGCTCGCGCCGGCGAAGCCGGCCGAGGCTTCGCCGTGGTCGCCTCCGAGGTCAAGGCGCTTGCCGAGCAGACCGCCAAGGCCACCGGCGAGATCGGCCAGCAGATCGCCGGCATCCAGAGCGCGACCCTGGAGTCGGTCGGTGCCATCAAGGAGATCAGCGGCACGATCGAGAAACTGTCGGAGATCTCCTCGACCATCGCCGCGGCCGTCGAGGAACAGGGCGCCGCGACCCAGGAGATCTCGCGCAACATCCAGCAGGCGGCGCAGGGCACCCACGAGGTGTCGTCCAACATCACCGACGTGCAGCGCGGCGCCAGCGAGACCGGCTCAGCCTCGTCGCAGGTGCTGTCAGCCGCCCAGTCGCTGTCGCAGGACAGCAACCGACTGAAGCTCGAAGTCGGACGGTTCCTGAACACGGTGCGCGCGGCGTAGCGACGGCACTCTGCTCGCGAAGCCGCGGCAGGTGAATTTGAGATCTGATTGTGAGACGGAGCCACCAGCCACACGGCCGGTCGGCTCCCTCTCCTCGTTCTTCACGGGGAGAGGGTTGGGGTGAGGAGCGGCCGCTCGGGTGGTGCGCCTGATAAGCCCTGCTCCAGCACGCGGACGATATTTTTAAGTGCATCGCCGATGCATCGGGATGAGGCAAGTAACACGCTTCACTGGGTGTGGC
>NZ_CAFJ01000073.1 GCF_000239795.1 Bradyrhizobium sp. STM 3809
GGCGCCCGGCCTTCCCTGCGCCCTCCCCTGATCGAGGGCGCAAGCTGATGCAAAGCTCGGGCGCCCTGCGCCGCGAGACCGCTGCGGCATGTCCGTGCAGGCGTCGCCGCATGAGGCTGATGTGAGCGGAGATCGTCATGCGCCACTCGTCCCGGGTTTCCCGGCTCCGCATCCCTCCCGCCGCCCGCGTTAACCATTTGCTAACCATGGCGCGGGCAAGCTCCGCCGCGTCGCGTTGCGCGCGGCCGGCGACCGGACAACCACAGGACACCCCCTGGGTCCCCTGGGCCTCGCTGCCGCCGGGCATGGCGGCGGCCCGGTCGCCGGCTGCGGCATGGCGCGGTGGCGGCTGCAGCCGCTCGACCGCATCGCCTGTCCTGTCAGCCCTCTCCTGTCCGCCCGGAGACATGATCCCTTGAGCACCGTCGGTTCGCGCGCCTTCCAGAAGGCGCGGCAGGAAAAGAAGCAGAAGAAGCTGATCGAGACGCAGCTGACGGCGGCGTACACCGCGTTCCGCGCCGGTCGGCAGGCGGACACCCAGGCGCTGTGCGCGAAGCTGCTGCAGGAGGTGCCCGGCTGCTTCGACGCCATGCATCTGCTCGGCGTGTCGCTGGTGTCGTCGGCCCGCTTCGCCGAGGCCACGACCTTTCTGGCACAGGCCGTGGCGCTCGAGCCCAACTCGGCCGACGCGCATTCCAATCTCGGCTGGGCCCTGGTGAACTGCGAGCGCTACGAGGAGGCGCGCGCGTCGCTGGAGCGATCGCTGGCGCTGCGCCCCAACGCGCCGATCACCCTGCGCAACCTCACCATCGCCCTGCTGCGGCTGAAGCAGGGCGAAGCCGCGCTCGCGAATGCGATGCGGGCGCTCGAGCTGAAAGCGGACGACGTCGATTCCTGGAGCAACCGCGCCGTCGCCGAGATGATGCTGCGGCGCTGGGACGCCGCCGCGGCGAGCGCCGAGCGCGCGCTGACGTACAACCCGACCCATTTCGAGGCGATGGTCAACAAGGGGCTCGCGCATCTCGAGCTGCACCATTTCGAGCAGGCCGAAGCGACCTTCAACGCGGCCCTGGCCGCGCGGCCCGCGCATGCCGAACTGCGGGCACATCGCGGCCGGCTCTACATGCTGTCGGGACACACCGACGCCGCGGAAGCCGATTTCGACGCCGCCGTGACGCTGGATCCGCAGTTGCAGCTGGGATGGCAGGGCAAGGCGCAGATCTGCATCCTCAAGGGCAACGTCGCTCCGGCCATGGCAGCCTGCCGGCGCGTGCTCGACGCCAACCCCGCCGCCCAGACCGCCCTCACCTTGCTCGGCGCCTGCCTCGGCCGGCTCGGCGACATCGCCGGCGCGGTCGCGCAGTTCGACCAGGCGCTGGCGGTGCAGCCGGACTATGACGAGGCGATCACCAAGAAGATCTTCTATCTCGACTTCCTGCCGGGCGCCGATTTCGCCGCCCAGCAGGCGGCGCGGCAATATTGGTGGGTCGCGGTCGGCTCGAAATTCCCCCGCCGGAAGCTGGCGCCGCGCTCGCTCGATCCTGCCAGGCGCATCGTCGTCGGCTACGTCTCGGCCGATTTCCGCACCCACTCGGCCGCCTTCGCCTTCCTGCCGGTGCTGCGCGGCCACGACAAGACGCAGGTGCAGGTCAACTGCTACTCGGCCTCGCCGCGGCACGATGCCTTCACGGCGCAGTTCAAGTCGATCGCCGATGTCTGGGTCGAGGCCGCCAATCTCTCGGACGACGAGCTCGCCGATCGCATCCAGGCCGACGGCGTCGACATCCTGGTCGATCTCTCCGGCTACACCACCGGCACGCGCATGCCGGTGTTCGCGCGCAAGCCGGCGCCGATCCAGGTCACGGCCTGGGGCAGCGGCACCGGCACCGGCCTTGCCACGATGGACTATTTCTTCGCCGACCCGGTGACCGTGCCGGAGCATGTCAGGCCGCTGTTCGCCGAGCAGGTCCACGACCTGCCCTCGGTGATCACGATCGATCCGCTGCTCGACATCCCGCCGTCGCCCCTGCCGATGCTGCAGAACGGCCACGTCACCTTCGGCGTCTACAACCGCATCGACAAGATCTCCGACGAGGCGATCGCACTATGGGCGCGGCTGCTCGCCGAGGTGCCGGACGCGAAGCTCGTCATCAAGCATCTCGCGCTCAACGACCCCATGGTGCGCGACGGGCTGGTCGCCCGGTTCGTCAGCCGCGGCGTGCCGGACGCGCGCCTGGTCTGCCTCGGCGCCAGCGAGCGCAGCGAGCATCTGCGGTCGTATGAGCGCATCGACATCTCGCTGGACCCGTTCCCGCAGAATGGCGGCATCTCCACGTTCGAGTCGCTTTACATGGGCGTCCCGGTGGTGGCGAAGCTGGGGCTCGGCGCGGCCTCGCGCGCGGCCGGCGGCATTCTCACCGCGGCCGGGCTGCCCGACTGGGTCGCCGCCGACGACGACGGCTACATCCGCATCGCCAAGACCTTCGCTGCCCAGCCGGAGCTGCTGGCGAAGCTGCGCGCCGAGCTGCCCGGCATGGTCGCGCGCTCGCCGGCCGGCGACGTCGCCAACTACACGCGCTGCGTCGAGGCCGGGTACCGGCAATTCTGGCAGACCTATTGCGCGAAGGGGGGCAACGCCAACGGCTGACCGCCTCGAGGCCGATCGCCGCGGCCGCGGTCGTGTCCTGGACGCAGAGCGCACGACGGTCCGACGCACGCCCAGCAGCGATGATCGCTGCAACCAGGAGGCGCAGGAGTTCCACCTGTGCCCTTTGACAGGGCTCGGCGCGGCGACGCCAGATCTGGAATGAGGCCGCCACCGATAGGGCGAAATGAAAGATACGGCTTTTTGGTGGCGGGACCATGCCAGCACGTTAGCTGATTTCTACCAACCGGCGAGTAGTAGACCGCGCATGTCGAGCAGGATGATAATGCCCGACAACTAATCGCCGGCTCACCATCGCGGGACAGCCGGCTGCAAGGGAATGAGGGGCATGCGGGTCGCGTTGTTGAGTTGCGTCGCTGCAATCGTGAGTTTGACGGCATCGCTGCCGGTCGAGGCCCAGACTGCTCCGAAGCCGGCAAGATCGGCCACCGCCGTCGCGGCCGGCGAAGGCGGCAAGCTGCAGGAGTCCAACGAGTGGACGGTCGGCGTCGCCGGCGGCCTGCTGGAGGGCACCAACATCCGCTTCGCCGCCGAGATGGCCAAGGTTCTCGACGACCGCCCGAACCTGCGCGTGCTGCCGATGGTGACCTATGGCGCGCTGGGCAACATCGAGGACCTGCTGTATCTGCGCGGCGTCGACGTCACCATCACCTCGGCCGACGTGCTCGACGAGTTCGTCCGCAACGGCACTCTCGCCAACATCAAGAACCGCATCCGCTACATCTGCTCATTCTACATCAACGAGATGCATGTCTACGTCCGCCCCGAGATCAAGTCGCTCGAAGACCTCGCCGGCAAGAAGGTTTCGTTCAACACGGTGGGAAGTGCGGCGAACCTCACCGGCGGCATCGTGTTCGACCGCCTCCAGATCGGCGCGGAGAAGGTGTTCGTGAACAATTCGGTCGCGCTCGAGAAGATGCGGACCGGCGAGATCGCGGGCATCGTGCACGTCACCGGCAAGCCGACCGACCTGTTCGCCAAGTTCAAGCCCGAGCCCGGCTTTCATTTCCTGCCCGTGCCGTTCGCGCGCAGCCTGCAGGACTACTACGTGCCGACGCGGCTGACCTCGCAGGACTATCCCAATCTGCTCAAGCCCGGCGAGACCATCGAGACGATCGGCGTGCCGCAGGTGCTGGCGGTCTACAACTGGGCGCCGGAGACCGAGCGCTACCGCCGCGTCGCACGCTTCGTCGAGTATTTCTTCAAGCGCTTCGACCAGTTCAAGCAGCCGCCCTTCCACCCGAAATGGAACGAGATCAACGTCGCCTCGTCGCTGCCCGGCTGGACCCGCTTTCGCGCGGCGGAGGAGTTGCTGGCGAGCAGCCGGCCGCCGGTGGCCGATGGCGCCGTCAAGCAGCAGTTCGACGCGTGGATCAGCACACGAAACGCCACGGGCGGCCGCCGCATGAGCGAGGACGAGACCAAGGTTCTGTTCGAGCAGTTCCGCGACTGGATGAAGCGCGATGGCCAGCCGGCGAGATAGCTTTGCGTGAGTTGAACGATTCAGGATGCCCCGGGACCTCGCCGCATTGCCGCCGGCGTATCCGGCTGCGCCAGCGGATGAGCCGCGGCGAAGGCGGGCAGCGCCATCGCGGCCTCGACCACGCGCTGCACCGTCGGCGCCGCGCCGAGACCGAGGCCTTGGTTGTGCACGAACAGCGCATGGCCGACGAGGCAAATGTCGGCAATGGTCGGCGCATCGCCATGGGCGAAACGCCCCGTGGCGCTCTCGCCCGCGAGCCGCTTCTCGACCGCACCGAGCATCTCCGCGGCCCAGTGCCTGAGCCACGCCGCGCGCGCCGTGTCGTCGAGGTGCAGCACCTCGGTGAGATAGCGCTGCACCCGCGGCGTCGTCAGCGGATGCGCATCGCAGGCGATCATCGCCGCCAGCGCCCGCACGCGCGCCCGGCCCTTGGCGTCATCGGGCAGCAGCGCCGGCCCCGGACAGGCCTCGTCGAGATAGTCGAGGATCGCCAGCGATTGCGTCAGCACGGTGCCGTCGACGAGCACCAGCGAAGGCAGCGCCATCTGCGGATTGAGCGCGGCATAGGCGCTGTTTCGATGCTGTTGCTGGTCGACATCGACCGTGACGAGCTCGTAGGCGATGCCCTTCAGATTGAGCGCAATCCTGATACGAAAGCTCGCCAGCGACCGCCAGAACGAATAGAGCTTCACCAGGCCGTTTCCTTCCGTCACGGGAGCGCGCGCGTGATCAGCTCATTTGCCTCAGTCGACGCCCGGCGCAAACTCCTGATCCGCAACGCTCGCGTTTTGCGGGACCTTGATCGCGACCACCGCGCGATTGAGGGCCTGATGGCACGAATTGCAGGCCGCGGTGAGTTCGGCATAGGACCGGTCGAAGGCGGCGATGTCCTTCTGCTTGATTGCCTGCGCCAGCGCCTCGATCGGCTGCTGCATCACCGCCGCGTTCATGTCGGCGAAAGAATTGCCGTCGACCAGCGGCTGCGCGCGGCTCACCCGGTTGAAGGCGCCCTTGAGATTGCCGAGCTCGTAGGCGCTGAACGCCCAATTGCCGCTGCGCGCGGCGAGCCACAGTCTGATATGGCGCGGCTGAATGGTGGCGATCATCAGATCGCTGACCGTCGGCACATAGGCGGGCGACGCCGGCGGCGCTTCCGCGCGCAAACCGGCGACGGTCGCGAGCGAGGCAAGGCCGGCGAGGCCGGCGGCCATGGCCGCCGCCCGCATGGCGCGGCGGAGCTTTTCGAGAGGCATGTCGCGTTCCCCAAAGAATTTAGAACGCTTCTAAACAAGGTGAACGCCGGACGCCAACCGCTTTGGCGATTCCGCCGATCAGAAAACCGTGAGGGCGCCCATCCGAAGCGAGATGAAGTTCAAGTCACTTGGAGCCAATCAGGGAATGCGATCTCGCAAAGCCGCAGTTTGCGCGCGACATCCTTCGCTCCACCAGAAACAAAAACCCCGCCATTTGCGGCGGGGTCCAGTCTGGGAGGAGCAGGCTGTGAGGCCCGCCGGAGTACCCAGTGAAAGATCAGGCGGGGATGCGCTCGTCGAGATCGTGCGGCTCGCGAAGGACGTAGCCGCGCCCCCAGACGGTCTCGATGAAGTTGCGGCCTTCGGAGGCGTTGGCGAGCTTCTTGCGCAGCTTGCAGATGAAGACGTCGATGATCTTCAGTTCGGGCTCGTCCATGCCGCCGTAGAGATGGTTGAGGAACATCTCCTTGGTGAGGGTGGTGCCCTTGCGGAGCGAGAGCAGCTCCAGCATCTGGTATTCCTTGCCGGTCAGGTGCACGCGCTGGCCGCCGACTTCGACCGTCTTGGTGTCGAGGTTGACGACGAGGTCGCCGGTCTGGATGACCGACTGGGCGTGGCCCTTGGAGCGACGGACGATCGCGTGGATGCGGGCGATCAGCTCGTCCTTGTGGAACGGCTTGGTCATGTAGTCGTCGGCGCCGAAGCCAAGGCCCTTGACCTTGTCCTCGATGCCGGCGAGGCCGGACAGGATGAGGATCGGCGTCTTGATCTTCGAGACGCGCAGCTGCTTCAGCACGTCGTAACCGGACATGTCTGGCAGATTGAGGTCGAGAAGGATGATGTCGTAATCGTACAACTTACCGAGGTCGACGCCTTCTTCGCCGAGGTCAGTCGTGTAGACGTTGAAGCTTTCGGACTTCAACATCAGCTCGATCGACTGCGCGACGGCGCTGTCATCCTCAATCAGCAAAACGCGCATGCCAGTTCCCCATAGTCGCCGCTCCGGGCGTCAGGTCGGCCGCCATCGCGGCACTCAAAACGCCTTTGAACAACTGATTCGGATCCTGACGAGAGATGGTTAACAAATCCTGATTCCGCTGCGCAAGCTCTATCCGTGCAATTTTTGTCGAATCGCCGTAAGGTGTTGCGAAGAAGCAGTTTTTCTCAGCCGTCCTCGTTCAAGCTCCATGTGAAGAGATGGAACTAACCGACTCTCGTTCCTCACCGCTTTTGGGGGGCGGCAAAGCGCACTACGTCAGTCACTCCAGACCATGACGCAATGATTAATGATGCGAGTAAACACAGAGTTAAACCGACGCAGCGAATCTGCCCCTACTTAAGGTTTTCGCAATGAAGGCTCTTTTGTGATGGAGGCGGCGCCGCGATGAAGGTGGGTCCGTGATGAAGGCACTCGTGCGATGAAAGCGCTTGCCGAGCAGATCAGCGACATCGACGCCGTGAACACCTACGGCCGCGTGGTCGGCGTGAAGGGGCTCATGGTGGAGATCGCCGGGCCGATCCACGCGATGTCGGTCGGCGCCCGCATCGTGATCGAGACCGGCAGCACGGTCATTCCTGCCGAGGTGATCGGCTTCTCCGGCAAGAATGCGGTCGTCATGCCGTTCGCCGGGCTGGAGGGCGTGCGGCGCGGCTGCCGCGCCGTGATCGCCAACTCGGCCAACCAGGTGCGGCCGTCGTCGGCCTGGCTCGGCCGCGTCGTCAATGCGATGGGCGAGCCGATCGACGGCAAGGGGCCGTTGCCGAACGGCGCGGCGCCGGTTCCCTACCGCAACAATCCGCCGCCGGCGCATTCGCGCAAGCGCGTCGGGGCGCCGCTCGATCTCGGCGTGCGCGCTCTGAACACCTTCCTGACCTGCTGCCGCGGCCAGCGGCTCGGCATTTTCGCGGGCTCCGGCGTCGGCAAATCGGTGCTGCTGTCGATGCTGGCGCGCAATGTCGATGCCGCGGTGTCGGTGATCGGGCTGATCGGCGAGCGCGGCCGCGAGGTGCAGGAGTTCCTGCAGGACGATCTCGGCGAGGAGGGCCTGGCGCGCTCCGTCGTCGTCGTCGCGACCTCGGACGAGCCGGCGCTGATGCGCCGGCAGGCGGCGTATCTGACGCTCGCAATCTCCGAATATTTTCGCGACGAGGGTAAGGATGTTCTGTGCCTCATGGACTCGGTGACGCGCTTTGCGATGGCGCAGCGCGAGATCGGGCTGTCGGCGGGCGAGCCGCCGACCGCGAAGGGCTACACGCCGACCGTGTTTACCGAGCTGCCGAAGCTGCTCGAGCGCGCCGGTCCCGGCAGCGGCGACGGCACCATCACCGGCATCTTCACGGTGCTGGTCGACGGTGACGATCATAATGAGCCGGTGGCCGACGCGGTGCGCGGCATTCTCGACGGCCACGTCGTGATGCAGCGTTCGATCGCCGAACGTGGCCGCTATCCGGCGATCAACATCCTGAAGTCGGTATCGCGGACGATGCCGAAATCGGCCGACCCCGTATTCTTGCCGACGATCATGCGGGCGCGGCAGGTGATGGCGACCTACGCCGACATGGAAGAGCTGATCCGGCTCGGCGCCTATCGTGCCGGCTCCAGCCCGGAGGTCGACGAGGCGATCCGGCTGCACGAGCCGCTGGAGGCGTTCCTGCGGCAGCGCAAGGACGAGGTCTGTACCCTTTCTCAAGGGTATCGGGAGCTGGAGCAGATCCTGGGGCGGTTGGAAACGGAAAGCTAACTTTGTCGGGTAATCATCCCCTCCATGTAACGAGCCTAGTCGGTGGGCCCAGCAAGGGCGGCCGGCCCTGTCCCGCGCCGTCTACGGGACTTCTGGGGAGTATGAGTCGATGAAGTCGCGCGAAACGCTGATCCGTCTGAAGAAATTTCAGGTGGATGAGAAACGCCGCCGGGTGACGCAGATCGAGGGCATGATCGCTGACTTCCAGCGCATGTCGGCCGAGCTCGAGCGGGAGATCCAGACCGAACAGGAGCGGGCCGGCATCAACGACCCGACCCATTTCGCCTACCCCACCTATGCCAAGGCCGCCATCCAGCGCCGGGAAAACCTGACGCGCTCGGCCGACGAGCTGCGCGCCCAGCTCGAGGACGCCAAGGCCGCTCTGTCGGAGGCGTTCGAGGAGATGAAGAAGGTCGAGCTGCTCGACGAGCGCGACCAGGCCCGCGAAAAGGCCGAGGAGAGCGCCCGCGAACAGGCCGACATGGACAGTATCGGCCTGATGCGCGCCCGGCTCGGCGTCATCGCCTGAGCAGGACCGCCAGCGGTCGAAGCAGATCGAAAACCCGGGCCGCGAGGTCCGGGTTTTTCGTCGGCTGGAGCGCAACGCGCCACCTGTGCTACGGGAAGGCAGGTGCGAGCGAGGGAGTGGGACGATTTTCGGGGACGCTGAATGCTGACGCCGGCAGAGCTGGTCGGGCTGCTTGCCGCGGTCGCCAAGGGGGACGAGGCCGCGTTCGAGCGCCTCTACGGGGCGACGCGTGCGAAACTCTATGGCGTCGTGCTCCGTATCTTGCACCGTCAGGACCTCGCCGAGGAGGTCGTGCAGGAGACCTATGTGAAGGTCTGGAACAACGCGGCCCAGTTCGATCCGGCGGTGTCTTCCCCCATTACCTGGATGGCCGCGATCGCCCGCAACCGCGCCATCGACCTGGTGCGCAAACGCGGCGAGCTGTCGTTGGAGGACGAGCCCTCCGCGCTCGAGGTCGCGGCCGAGACGCCCGATCCGCTGGCGCGGCGCGAGATGTCGGAGGAGCTCAAGCGCCTCCTGGAATGCGTCGGCCGGCTCGAGCCCGACCGGCAGAAGCTCGTGCTCCTTGCCTACTATAACGGCTGGAGCCGCGAGCAATTGGCGACCAAATTCGAGGCGCCGGTGAACACGGTGAAGACCTGGCTGCGGCGGAGCATGATGGACATCCGCCAATGTCTCGGGATCGGATGAGGGGCGGTTCGGACTGAGCTTGAACGACAGATCTTGTGAATGACGTGACCTGGACCTGTGATGGCGTATAGCGAAGACCATATCGCGCTCGCGGCGGAATATGCGTTGGGCACGCTCGACGCCGCCGAGCGCGCGCAGGTCGAGACCATGATGGTCGTCGACCAGGCGTTCGCGGCGCTGGTCCAGGCATGGGAGTTTCGTCTCGGCTCGCTGAACCAGATGGTGGGCCTGGTCGAACCGCGCCCGGAGCTGTGGCAGCGGATCAAGGCCGAGATCGCGCGGTCGAGGCCGGCCGCCGCGGTCGTCGAGGCGCCAGCCATCGAGGCCCAGCCGGCCATTGCCCCTCCGGTGATCGCCGCTCCGCCCGAGCCGCCGGCGCCGAAGATTCCGCCCGTCATTGCCGATGCAGCGAAGGCCGAGCCGCCAAAGCGCGAGACGCCCATCGCCGACGTTCCCGAGACCGAGCCTCCCAAGGTTGAGCCTCCCAAGGTTGAGCCTCCCAAGATCGAGCCCTCGCGGATCGAGCCCACCGCCGTGGAGCCGAAGAAGCCGGAAGCGCCGCCGATTGAGATCACCCGGTCCGAAGCTGCAGGGGCGCCGCCCGTGGGGACGCCGCGCCGTATCGTGTCGGCCGTCCCGGAGGGCGCGAACGACAATGCCAACGTGGTCCGGCTGTCGTCCAAGGTGCGGCAGTGGCGCGCCGTCGCCAATGTGATGACGGCGGCCGCCGCGGCGCTGCTCGCGCTGGTGGGGGTCCAGCTCTATCGGCCGGATCTGCTGCCGCAGCGCCTGCAGCCCAAGCCGCAGATCCAGACGGTCCAGGTCAAGGTCCCGGCCGCGCCAGAGCCAGCCGCGCAGTTCGTCGCGCTGCTGCAGAAGGATGCGGCGTCGCCCGCCTTCATCCTGACAGTCGACTCCGCAACCCGCAGCTACACGGTGCGCCGCGTCGGCGCTGCGCCGGAGCCCGGCAAGAGCTTCGAATTGTGG
>NZ_CAFJ01000072.1 GCF_000239795.1 Bradyrhizobium sp. STM 3809
AGACGTGGGAGGTGGGATGCGATGGGCGCAGCGAATCGCAGCGTGGCTTCGGGCCGCGCGGACGAACGGTTTGTTGCGCACGGCGAAGTCGTGCGGTCCTGATACCCCGATGCTGGTATCCAGCGCAGGGCGCGCAAGCGCTCTGTCGCGACATGGTGGCCAAAGAGCCCGGCGCACCAGGGAGACCACGTATAAGCCGTTCCAACCGTCGCGCAGGGAAGGCCGGGTGTTCTCGGCCAGACCTGTGGTGACTGCCGCCTGCTTTTTTGCTGCAGGCGGGCCACGGGCGCGGCTGGCGCCCGGCCTTCCCTGCGCCCTCCACATGTCGAGGGCGGACCTGATGCACGACTCGGGCGCGATCCGCTGCGGGAGACGATCGCGCATGTCTGCGAGACGGAATGGCTCGTTGGCTGCCAGGTTGCAGCGCCAAGGGCCTCATGGTTCGAGACGCGCCGCAAGCGCGACGCTCCTCACCATGAGGAGATGGGTCCGAAGCCGGAGCCGCACATTGGTCATGCGCCGGGCACGTGTCGGAAGGACCAGGCGCCGGTTTACAGTTTTAAAACCCTGCGACCCGGCATCTCCCCTCACCCTGAGGAGACTGCCGAAGGCAGTCGTCTCGAAGGGCGAGGCCCGGATAGTGCGGCGTATCCGGCCTGCGGCAGGAGCGCGCATCGCCTTCTCGCGCAACCTTTCGTTAACCGCCGTTAACCGAACGCTAACCATCCACCGGGCAAAAATTGCCGGGTGGGAATGTGCGTGTCGTGGTTGGGTGCAGTTGACGGGGGAGAGCTTCCGTGGACGCCAGCGCGGTACCTCAGTTTCGAAACGGTGGTCCTGTGGCCGCCGCGCAGTCGTTTGGGGCCGGCAAACGCGGCCCGCGGGAAGGGGCGAAAGCCATGGTCGACGTCACGGCGGGGCAGGGGGCCGGGTCACCGGCCGGCGGTTTTTCGATCGGCGACATCAAGACGCTGATCCTGCGTGGCGACATCGCGCTGGCGCTCGGCATCCTCACCATCCTGGTGGTGCTGATCCTGCCGCTGCCGTCGATCGTGCTCGACCTGTTCCTGGCGATCTCGATCACGCTGTCGATCCTCATCCTGATGACCGCCCTGTTCATCCAGACCCCGCTGGAATTCTCGTCGTTCCCGACCATCCTGCTGATCTCGACGATGCTGCGGCTGTCGCTCAACCTGGCTTCGACCCGGTTGATCCTGTCGCGCGGCCACGAGGGCACCGATGCCGCCGGCCACGTCATCGAGGCATTCGGCAACTTCGTGATGAGCGGCAATTTCGTCATCGGCATTATCGTGTTCGCGATCCTGGTGACGGTGAACTTCGTCGTCATCACCAAGGGCTCGGGCCGTATCGCCGAGGTCGCGGCCCGCTTCCATTTGGACTCGATGCCCGGCAAGCAGATGGCGATCGATGCCGACCTGTCCGCCGGCCTGATCGACGAAAAGGTGGCCAAGGCCCGACGCAAGGAGCTGGAGGACGAAAGCGGCTTCTTCGGCGCGATGGACGGTGCCTCGAAATTCGTCCGCGGCGACGCCATCGCGGGCCTGCTGGTCGTGTTCATCAACATCGTCGGCGGCATCATCATCGGCGTCGCCCAGCAGGGCCTGGGCTTCGGCGAAGCGGCCCGCACCTACACCACCCTGACCGTCGGCGACGGCCTCGTCACCCAGGTGCCGGCGCTGATCGTCTCCACCGCGGCCGGCCTGCTCGTGTCCAAGGCGGGCGTCACCGGCGCCGCCGACAAGGCGCTGATCAGGCAGTTCTCGGGCTATCCGCAGGCGCTCGGCATGTCCGCGGCGGTCATGCTGGTGCTCGCGCTGCTGCCGGGCATTCCGACCATCCCGTTCCTGGCGCTCGGCGGCGGCGCCGCCGCGCTCGCGCTGAAGGCGCGCCGGCACAAGGAAGTGGCGAAGGCCCAGGAGGTCGCCGCAGCCGCCGCGCCCGCCGCAGCGGCGGCCCGCGCCGCGGCCGCCGAGGAGCCGATCTCCGCCGCACTCAAGATCGACGATCTCAAGATTGAGCTCGGCTACGCGCTGCTGCCGCTGGTCAACGCGCCCGATGGCACCGACCGGCTGACCGACCAGATCAAGGCGCTGCGGCGCTCGCTGGCGATCGAGATGGGGTTCGTGATGCCGTCGGTGCGCATCCTCGACAACGTCCAGCTCGAGGCCAACACCTACATCATCAAGATCAAGGAGGTCGACGCCGGCTCCGGCAAGATCTGGCCGAGCCAGTTCATGGTCATGGACCCCGGCGGCAACCAGGTCACGGTGCCCGGCATCCACACCACGGAGCCGACCTTCGGCCTGCCGGCCACCTGGGTCGACGCCGGCCTGAAGGAGGAAGCGACGCTCAAGGGCTACACCGTGGTGGATGCCGCGACCGTGCTGTCGACGCACCTCACCGAGCTGCTTAAGGCGAACATGAGCGACCTGCTCTCCTATGGCGAGGTGCAGAAGCTGCTGAAGGAGCTGCCGAAGGAGCAGAGCGAGCTGGTCAAGGACATCGTGCCGACACAGATCACGATCTCCGGCATTCAGCGGGTCCTGCAGCTGTTGTTGTCCGAGCGGATCTCGATCCGCGACCTCTCCACGATCCTGGAAGGCATCGCGGACGCGCTGGCCTTCTCGCGCAACCCGGCCACGATCGTCGAGCATGTCCGCGCCCGCCTCGCCCGCCAGATCTGCGCGCAGAACACCTCGCCGATGGGCTACCTGCCGCTGATCGCGCTGTCGCCGAAGTGGGAGCAGGCGTTTGCGGAATCGCTGATCGGCCAGGGCGAGGAGCGCAGCCTCGCGATGCAGCCCTCGAAGCTGTCGGAGTTCATGACCGCGACCCGCGACGCCTTCGAGCGCGCCGCGCGCGAGGGCGAGTCGCCGGTCCTGGTCACCTCGGCGTCCATCCGGCCGTTCGTCCGCTCGCTGGTGGAGCGCTTCCGCGCCCAGACCACCGTGCTGTCGCAGGCCGAGATCCACCCGCGGGCGCGGCTGAAGACGGTCGGAAGCGTGTAAGGGAAGGGCTCCGGAACCTGCGAGTCATTCCGAAGTTATTGAGTGCAGGACCGGCGCAGCAGGCCGGTTTTGCCGCTTTTCCAAGCAAACCCACCTGTGCTTTACCGCCACAGGCAACTGATTTCTTAATTTTGCGTTAGGTGGCTGATTTTTCCGCCGCAGACCGAACTAACCATCAAGCCTTTGTTTTCGAATGAATTATTCATGTTTAAGCTATCTGCGATCGCGAGGCATCACGCCTTATCACACGCTTGTGATGACCACTACGAAACGGAATCGAGGTTTCCTACGTTCTTGCAGGCGAGACGATGAACCGGAACGAGCCCGGCTCACACGAATCAGCGAAGGACGGAAGACGGCAGGAGGCTTCCATGAACCACTCGATTTACAGCGCGGATCGGACGACCCACCTCAAGATCGTGGTGGTTGCGCTCGTGGCTGGCATCGCAGTGGCCGGCCTCGGCATCTCGGCCCGCCTGAATGCGGAGCCGAACTACACGCAGACTGCAAAGGTGATCAAGGCCGGCAAGCCGGTCGCGGTGTCCAGTTCGGAGGCGTCGGTCGTTCGCTGACAGGAATTCCCGGAATTCACGCGGTTCTCACAGCCCCCCAACTGGCCGCGTGGATATGTAGTAGACCCAACCCCAAGTCGACTACCGAAAACGCCCGCTCCCCACGGGCGTTTTCTTTTTTCCGCTTTGCTTCACTTGCCCGGCGGCACGGTCTCGATCAGCTTGCCGGTGAAGACGATCGGCCCCGTGGCCTGCCCGGTCGGCGAGCCGCCCTCCGGCTCGACGGTCACGGCGTAGGTGGCGCGGC
>NZ_CAFJ01000071.1 GCF_000239795.1 Bradyrhizobium sp. STM 3809
CGCCTTCGAAACCCATCTGCGGCGAATAGCGCGCGGGAAAATCCTGAACGTGGGTGGGCGACGAGATCACGGCGCAGGGAATGCCGAGCCGCTTGGCGATGTGGCGCTCCATCTGCGTGCCGAGCACGAGCTCCGGCCTGAGTTCGCTGACGCGGGCCTCGACTTCCAGATAGTCATCCGTGATCAACGGCTCGACGCCGTAGAGCGCGGCCGCCTCGCGGATCTCGCGGGCGAATTCGCGGGCATAGGTGCCGAGGCCGACGACCTCGAAGCCAAGCTCCTGGGTGGCGACACGGGCCGCCGCGACCGCGTGGGTCGCATCGCCGAAGATGAAGACGCGCTTGCCGGTGAGATAGGTCGAGTCGACCGAGCGCGAGTACCACGGCAGCCGGCTCTCACTGCGCGACAGAACTGGCTCTGCATCGACGCCGGCAAGACTTGCGACCTCCTTGATGAAGTGGCGCGTTGCGCCGACGCCGATCGGGATCGTGCGCGTATAGGGCTGGCCGAACTGACGGTTGAGCCATTGCGCTGCCGTCAGCGCGATCTCGGGATAGAGCACGATGTTGAAATCGGCCTGCGGCAGGCGGGCGAGATCAGCCGGCGTCGCATTCCACGGCGCCACCACGTTGATCTCGATGCCGAGCTCCACAACCTGCCTGGTCACTTCCGCGAGGTCGTCGCGGTGACGGAAGCCGAGAGCCGTCGGACCAAGCAGGTTGCAGACTGGACGGGCGCCCGCCTTCCGTTCATGGCGGGGGGAGCCATCAGCGGAAGACGCAGCCAACGCCCGTACAATCCGGTAGAAGGTTTCCGAAGCGCCCCAGTTCTCCTTGCGCTGATAGGCCGGCAGCTCGAGCGGGATGACCGGAATCGGAAGCCGGAGCGCCTGCGCGAGCCCGCCGGGATCGTCCTGGATCAGCTCGGCGGTGCAGGACGCGCCGACCAGCATCGCCTGCGGCTGGAAGCGCTCGTAGGCGGCGCGCGCCGCGCTCTGCAAGAGATCCGCGGTGTCGCCGCCGAGATCGCGCGCCTGGAAGGTGGTGTAGGTGACCGGCGGCCTGCGGTCGCGGCGCTCGATCATGGTGAACAAGAGATCGGCGTAGGTGTCGCCCTGCGGCGCGTGCAGTACGTAGTGCACGTCGCGCATCGCGGTCGCGATGCGCATCGCGCCGATGTGCGGAGGGCCTTCATATGTCCAGACCGACAGCTGCATCTCACACCGCCAGTCTGGTTTGCCGCAACAGCGGCCGGGCGAACAGCTCGGCGAGATCGCCGGCCTGCTCGAAGCCCTGGATCGGCGTGAAGATCAGCTCGATCGACCATTTGGTCGTGAGGCCCTCGGCCTCCAGCGGATTGGCGAGGCCGAGCCCGCAGACGACGAGATCGGGACGCGCCTCGCGGCAGCGATCGAGCTGGCGCTCGACGTCCTGGCCTTCGCTGAGCTGCGTGCCCGCAGGCAGCATCGGAAGCTCGGCTGCAAGATGATCGCGATGCAGATAGGGCGTGCCGACCTCGACCAGCTCCATGCCGATCTCGCGCGCCAGGAAGCGCGCCAGCGGAATCTCGATCTGCGAATCCGGGAACAGGAAGACGCGCTTGCCGGCGAGCTGCGCGCGGTAGCGCGCCAGCGCCTTCTCCGCGCGCGCCTTCAGCGGCGCAAGGGTGCGCTCGACATGGCCGCGCGAGACGCCGAAGGCTTCGGCGGCCGCCGCGAGCCACAGCGCGGTGCCTTCGCCGCCGAGCGGGAATGGCGCCGCGATCCGGCGGCAGCCGCGCTCTTCCAACGCGCGCGCGGTGTCGCCGAGGAACGGCTGCGCCAGCAGCACGCGCGTCTCGGGCCCGATCGCCGGCAGCTCCGACGAGCGGCGCGGCGGCAGGAAGGCGACATTGTCGATGCCGAGCGCCGCAAAGGTTCGCTTGAACTGATCCTCCACCACATCGGCGAGCGCGCCGACCACGAGCAGCGACGGCCGCGCGCCGCGATCCGCGGCGGGCAGCACCGGCACCAGCGCGGCGAGGCAGGCGTCCTCGCCCTGCGTGAACGTCGTCTCGATGCCGCTGCCGGAGTAGTTGAGCACGCGGACGCCTGGCGAGAAGCGCTGCGACAGCCGCAGCGCCGCGCGCGACAGATCGAGCTTGATCACTTCCGACGGGCAGGAGCCGACCAGGAACAGCAGCTTGATGTCAGGCCGCCGCGCCAGCAGCTGCGCGACGATGCGGTCGAGCTCGTCATTGGCATCGACGAGACCGGCGAGGTCGCGCTCCTCCATGATCGCGGTGGCGAAGCGCGGCTCGGCGAAGATCATGACGCCGGCGGCGGACTGGATCAGATGCGCGCAGGTGCGCGATCCCACAACGAGGAAGAACGCGTCCTGGATTTTCCTGTGCAGCCAGACGATGCCGGTGAGGCCGCAGAACACCTCGCGCTGGCCGCGCTCGCGCAGCACGCCGTCGGACGAAGCAACTGATGTCACTGCACAGGCTTGCGCATGAATTGTCATGACGCGCGCTCCGCACTGGTCATCGCCTGCTCCTGCAGCCGCGCCGCGCGCAGCTTGAGCAGGAATTGCGTCGCGTTGATCGCGTAGGCCGCGTAGGCCGCGAGCACCAGCAGCATCTGCTGCTGCGCCGATCCGATATGCCCGATGATCGCGGCCAGATAGGCCGTATGCAGCGCGATCACCAGCATCGAGAACACGTCCTCCCAGAAGAAGGCCGGCGCGAACAGATAGCGTCCGAACACGACCCGCTCCCAGATCGAGCCGGTGATCATGATGGTGTAGAGCAGCGCCGTCTTCAGGACGACCGAGGCCGTGGCGAGCCACAAGCCCTCGCCGGTCGCGAGATAGCGTGCCACCAGTCCGAGACTGATCAGGAAGACCAGAAACTGCAGCGGCGCGAGGATGCCCTGCACCAGGGTCCATGGCGTGGCGTCGCGCCGAAGCTTTTCCTCAGGCGTGTAAAGCGCTTGCCGCTTTGCACGCGGGGCTGCCTCGGGTGTGAAGCAGAGTTGACTCCACAGCGACGGATCAGTGGCGGACGTGAATTGGGCGTCACACGATGTGTAAAGATGATTTGACAACACCAGTTCCCGGTGCTGCGATGACGGCAACCACAGGGACATTATTGGTGCACCGCACTCGGTTTGGTCAGCGCTACGTTGTGCAGTTCGCAGGTGGCGCATCGCAAATCCCCGAGTGCGTGCCCGATGGGGAAACGCTAGACCTGGGCATGAAGAGTGTCAACCAAAATTGACGTCAAATAATATTGACGCAACGAGTGACGTGCGCTCATATGGAGGGGAGGCGCTGATGACCGAACTCAATGAGACAGCCCGATTTCCGCGAGCACGCTTTCGGACGAAGCGTGGACAGGCCGGGTTTCACCCGTCGGCATCGCCGCGCGTCAATGTACCTTTACACAGCACGCGTCATCCGCAGCTGAACGGAGCGATCGAGGCCGAGATCATTCCGCGGCTGGTGATGGCGCATGCGTCCGCGCTGGAGCGCGTGCCGGCGATCATCACGGCCTCGGCGCAGGAAGCCGCCGACTTCGCCGAGCTGGTGCTCGACGCCGACGACGATCGTGCCGTCGCCTGCATCCAGGCGCATCGTGATCACGGCGAGACGCTGGAGCGGATCTATCTCGATCTCCTGGTGCCCACGGCAAACCACCTGCGGCATCTATGGGCCGACGACGAGCGCGACTTCGCCGACGTCACGCTCGCGCTGTGGCGGCTGCAGCAGCTGCTGCGTCATTTCAGCTCGGCCTTCTGCGCCGAGCTGGCGGTGGCGCCGACAGGATTGCGGGTGCTGCTGACGACGGCGCCTGGCGATCGGCGCGAGATCGGCCACATGATGTTCGGCGTCGTGCTCGCCGGCGAATTCTTTCGCCGCGACGGCTGGGACACCTGGATCGAACCTGATACGGCAGATCGTGGTTTCATCGACACGATTCGCACGCAATGGTTCAACGTCGTCGAGTTCTTCGCCACCAGCGACAAGAAGCTTGACGATCTCGCCTCAAACATAAGGATGGTCCGGCGCGAGTCCTCCAACCAGGACATCGGCGTGCTGGTCTGCGGTCCTGCGTTTATTGAACGGCCTGAACTCGTTCTCCTGGTCGGTGGCGACGGTGTCGTCTCCGACATGAGCAGAGAGGCTTCGCAAGCCCGGCACGTCGTCAGTCTGCTGACCGAACGGCGATAGCTTTAGGGTGCAGTGAAGATGAATGCTGGAACGAGACTTGCCGCGCGAAGGCTCCTTGATTGGGAGGACAACGGCGTTGGTGAGGGCGTTCAGAGCTCCGAAAGAGTCGCTTGGCGATCTCAATGCGGATGTTGCGGCCATGCTGGTGGCCGCAGCGTCCGACATTGCGCTCGCGCTCGACGCCGACGGCAACATCCAGGATCTGGCCTTTCAGCAGGCCGGTCTCCCGCTTGAATTGAGAAACACAGACGAGTGGATCGGCCGATCCTGGCAAGCAACAGTGTCCGAGGAAAGCCAGACCAAGCCAGAGCTGCTGTTAGCCGAAGCCTCGGAGCGCAAGGTGTCGCGCTGGCGCGAGGTGCGCTACCCGGCCGCGCGCGGGCCTGACATCCCGATCCTGTTCGCGGTCGTCGCGATCAAGGGCGCAGCCCGCTACATCGCGGTCGGCCGCGACGTGCGGGCCACCGCAGCCCTCCAGCAGAAGCTGATCGAGGCGCAGGTTGCGATCGAGCGCGACTACTCGCGGATGCGCAACGCCGAATCGCGCTACCGGATCCTGTTCCAGATCACCGCCGAGCCGGTGCTGATCATCGACGCGACGAGCCATCGCATCGTCGAGGCCAACCCGGCCGCCGCCGACCTGCTCGACCACGGCGCCGCCAATCTGATCGGCAAACTGTTTCCGGACGCGCTGCTGATCGACGACCTGTCGCTGGCGCAATCGCTGTCGCTGGCGATCCGCTCGCAGGGCAAGATCGAGCGCGCTAAGGTGACGCTCGACGGCGGCCGCGACTACCTGCTCGACGGCACGTTCTTCCGCCAGGACACCTCGTCGTTCTTCCTGCTGCGCTTCTCGCCGCAACATGGCCAGCCGGCGCTGCCGAAAGCGTCCGACGTCAACACCCAGCTGGTGCAGTTCGTCGAATCGGCCCCCGACGGTTTCGTCATCACCGACATGGACGGCCGGCTGCTGCACGCCAACGCCACCTTCCTGCAGCTCGCCCAGATCGAGAACATGCACCAGATCATGGGCGAGACGATCGACCGCTGGATCGGCAAGTCGGCGGTCGATTTCTCGGTGATGCTCAGCAATCTGCGCCAGCACGGCACCTTGAAGCTGTTCTCCAGCGTCGTCCGCGGCGAGCACGGCTCGCCGGTGGATGTCGAGATCTCCGCCACCACCGTCGGTGCGCCCGGCCAGGCCCGGCTCGGCTTCACCATCCGCAATGTCGGCCCGCGCATCACCGGCGACGGCGGTGACCACGCCTTCATCCCGCGCTCGCGCGAGCAGCTCGCCGAGCTGATCGGCCGCGTGCCGCTCAAGGAGCTGGTGCGCGAGACCACCGACGTGATCGAGCGGATGTGCATCGAGACCGCGCTCAAGCTGACCGGCGACAACCGCGCCACCGCAGCCGAGATGCTCGGCCTCAGCCGGCAGAGCCTCTATGTCAAGCTCAGGCGCTACGGCATGGCCGAGCCGAGCGAGGAAGACAGTCAGTTGGAATAGTGGGAAGAGTTCTGCAATGACCGAGATCGCGCCCGTCCCGCTTGCCCCCGAGCTTCGCTCGAGGCTTCCGTCAAGGCTTCAGCCCTCGGCCGTTCTCGAGTTGTTGAAGCCGATCACCTGGTTTCCACCGATCTGGGCGTTCGGCTGCGGCGTGGTGTCGTCGGGGGCGCCGCTGGCGCCGCGCTGGCCGATCGTCATCGCAGGCCTGGTGCTCGCCGGGCCGATGGTGTGCGCCACCAGCCAGGCGGTCAACGACTGGTTCGACCGCCATGTCGATGCAATCAACGAGCCGGACCGGCCGATTCCCTCGGGCCGCATTCCCGGGCGCTGGGGCCTGTACATCGCGCTGATCTGGACGGTGCTGTCGCTCGGCGTCGCCTCGCTGCTCGGCACCTGGGGTTTCGCCGCGGCCGCGCTGGGCCTCGCGCTCGCCTGGGCCTACAGCGCGCCGCCGATCCGGCTGAAGCAGAACGGCTGGTGGGGCAACAGCGCCGTCGGCCTCTGTTACGAGGGCCTGCCCTGGATCACGGCGGCGGCGATCATGAGCGAAGCGGCGCCGTCCTGGCCGGTGCTGGCGATCGCGCTGCTCTACAGCCTGGGCGCGCACGGGATCATGACGCTGAACGACTTCAAGTCGATCGGCGGCGACCGCGTCAGCGGCGTCAACTCGCTGCCGGTGCTGCTCGGCCCCGAGCGCGCCGCGCGCCTTGCCTGCATCACGATGGCGCTGGCGCAGGTGGCGGTGCTGGCGCTGCTCATCATCTGGGGCCGCCCGGCG
>NZ_CAFJ01000070.1 GCF_000239795.1 Bradyrhizobium sp. STM 3809
GTCGATGCTCTTCAGGTACAGTATGTCGGTGACGTTGTGCACCGGCCCCTTGCCCAGCACCGGCAGCACGCGAACGGTGCCTTCGTCGTCGAGAACACGCGCCATGTCGGAGCCGAACGCCGAGGTGGCTCCGCCGGCCGGCGCGGTGATGATCGTGACCGTCCCCTCGTTCACGGCGTCTCGATCGGGCAGACTCCAGAAGTCGCCGGCGCCGGTCCGTGTGGCAGCGGTGTTGGAAACAGCCGGCGGGCGGGCCGGCAGCGGGCGCTGCGGAGCTTGCGCCGATGCGCAGCCGATCGGCACACACATCCCGATGAGGACCAGCAGCAGACGAAATCCTACGAAGGGGCCGGTTCCAAAGGATGGATGCGCAACCCCGCCTACGTTGCGCCCGCGCCAAGTCGCGCAGGCCTGCGAGTACCCCAACAGACCGCCGCCCTTGTGAGACCGTGGTGAGATGCCAGCTTGCGATCTGCCTGGATGTCTCACCTCGCCGCCCTCCTATCACGGTTATGACCCACGCCAGGATGACCAAATGGGCCGCGCCCAGGTCACGACGTCATTCGTAATTAGTCGCAGTCGTCGTATCGGGGTCTTGTGGCGCCTCCTCGTCGTTTCCTGGTCGAAACCTGGAACAAGCGATCTTTTGCCGCGAAGACATCATACGCGGCACACAATATTACCTAGCAACAGGGAAGCGTAGCTGCTGAAGTCGGTCAGGCCGCCTGAATCCAGCTGATTAGGCTCACCGTGACGGCGTCGGCGGTCCGCCGTGCTGCTGGCGCCATTGCAGGAATTGCCGGAACAGCTCACTGCGCTCGGCCGGATCGTTCGACACCTGCCCGCCGCTCTGGCGCACGAAATTCTCGAACTGCTGCTGCTGGACATCAGCGACCCGCGGTCGCGCCAAGTCAGCGGCCTGCGGCTGCGGCGTCATGTTGCGGGCGACCAGCCACTCATCCGCGGCCTTGAATCGCTTCCAGCCGGGGATCGCGGCGACGATACTCGACTCCTTCCATTTCGGATGGCGCGGCGGCTTCATGAACTCGTCGTAGTTCGCGAAGAACGCATCGACGAAGCGCGCCACCTTGCGGTAGCGCTCGGTATTCTCGGGCCAGTTGTAGCTGACCAGCAGCATGCCGATCGCTACGGTCTCGATCGTCTCGCCGGGATTGAGCAGGTTCGGATATTCGTCCGACGCCAAGGTCGTCGGCAGATAGAGATCCTGCAGGCGGCGATCATAGGGGATCGTCACCAGATGCAGCGCCCGGTTCTCGTTCCTGATGTTGCGGGCGAGCTGGAAGACCTTGCCGGTCGAGACGATGTAGGCGTCGGCCTCGCCGTCGATCAGCTTCTGGATCGATTTCGCATCATCGGTCGCGTAGTCGAACGACGCGCTCATGCCGAGCCGGTTGAAGATCACGCGCGCGGAGTAGAAGCCGACATCGGTCGGCGCGATGATGCGCTTGCCGTTGAGATCGAAGATCGACCGGATCGAGGACCGCGCGATGACGTGGATCTCGTTGTGATAGAGCCGCGCGATGTAGCGCAGCTGCGAGGTGATGTCGGGGATGCCGTATTGCAGGCGGTAGAACTCGGGCACGTCGGCGGCGACCGCGCCCATGTCGATGCTCTTCAGGAATAGGATATCCGAGACGTTGCGCACCGGGCCCTTGCCGAGCACCGGCAGCACCCGGACATTGGTCCGGTCGTCCAGCACGCGCGCCATGTCCGAGCCGAACACCGAGGTCGCGCCGCCCGCCGGCGCGGTGATGATCGTGACGGTGCCGTCATTGACATCATTCGGGTTCGGCAGCCGCCACACGTCGGGGCCGCTGCCGGGGGCCGGCGACAGCGACGCAGGCAGACCGGCGGGACGAGGCGGCGCCGGAGCAACGGCGGCGTTGGGCTTGGCTTGGGTCGGCGCCACCGGCACGATCACCGACCGGGTCGCCGCGGGCCGCTGCGGCTGAGCTGGCTGTGGCTGTTGCTGCAACTGTGGCCACCCCTGCGCGAGCGCCTGGGCCGTGATGAGCCCGGCGGCGAGCGCGGCGAGCACCAATTGCGAAACGGCGCGTGAAACGATGGACATAGCGCAACGGCCTCCTGCACCATCGCGATGCCGCCGCAGCGATCCCGACCGGTCCGGAGCCTTCACCTCGCCGCCGACCTTTGCTTCAGGCCCTGGCGACGGACGCCCGCGGCCTCGGCTGAGACCTCGCGACAAACCACTTCGCGATGCGAAGCGCGCGGGGCCCCACAAGCCCCGTCCGGCTTCGATCGAGATCAGACTTGCGTGATCGGATTCGATGGATTTGCGGCGGAAGCCGGGATTTTGTACGACAGCGTGCATATGGCGCACGATCGGGATCCGACTGTGGCCGCCGGGCAACTATCCTGGATCAAGCGGCCAGACGGTGTGGCCGCCGGGCCAGGATCAGCAGGGTCACGACGATTCCGAGGTTCAGGGCATTCCAGGCGATGCCGTTGGCGAACGCCGCGGCATAGGAGCCAGTGGCGTCGAAGATCACCCCCGACACCCAGCCGCCGAACGACATGCCGAACACCGAGGCGAAGATGACGATGCCGACCCGGGTGGCGGCCTCGCGCGCCGGCATCGCCTCGCGCACGATGATCGCATAGCTCGGCACGATGCCGCCCTGGAACAGGCCGAACATGCCGGAGATCAGATAGAGCGACGTCAGGCCGTCGAAGAACAGATAGAACAGCAGCGCAAAGCCCTGCGCCAGCGAGCCGATCAGCAGCGTGCGCATGCCGCCGACGCGGTCGGCGAGAAAGCCGGAGCCGATCCGGCTGACGATGCCGAGCGCCATCATCAGGGACAGCATCTGGGCGCCGACGGCCACTCCGTAACCGAGATCGCCGCAATAGGCGACGATATGGACCTGCGGCATCGCCATCGCCACGCAGCAGGCAATCGCGGCGACGCTGAGTAGCACTGTCAGCGCGTTGGTGGAGATCGGCAACGTCAGTTGCGGCGGGGGCGCATGGGTGTGGTCATGCGCGCCGGAGCCGCCCATGCGCGCCCGCAGCACCAGCAGCAACATCGACATCGTCACCGCGCAGAAGATGCCGAGCGCGACATGGGTGGCGCGCCAGCCGATCTGCTGCACGCCATAGTTCACCAGCGGCGGCCACACCGTGCCGGCGACGTAGTTGCCCGAGGCGACAATGGTGACCGCGAGCCCGCGATAGCGCTCGAACCAATGCGAGGCCTCGGCCATCAGCGGCGCGAAGGTCACGGAGGAGCCGAGCCCGATCAGGAAATACACCGCCTGGAATTGCCACAGCGTCACCGAGGCGCCGGCCAGCAGATAGGCGGCCGCCGTCGTGGCAATGCTGAGCGCCATCGCGGTCACGATGCCGAAGCGGTCGGTGATGCGGCCGACGACGACGCCGCCGAGGCCGAAGCCGAACATCGTCAGCGTGTAGGCCAGCGAGACCGCGGCCCGGCTCGCGGCATATTCGGCCTGCACGGTCTGCAGCACCACGACCACCGTCCACATTCCGGCGCCGCCGATGGAACCGATCACGAGCGCCAGCGCCAGCCGCGCCCAGGCCTGGCGCGAGTCCGGTTTGAAGTGAGGCGCTTCCTCGAATCTTGTCTGGGGTCCGTGCACGATGGCTGCAACTTCGTTGCCGCACGCCATGGGGTCAAGCCACATTGCTGCAGCATTGGCCATGCAGAAGCAGCGCAACAAACGAGGGACATGACGAGCGCCTCCGGACAACTCGCGGCCCCTCTTTGCGGCGCAACGTCTCCTGCGCTAGACTGCGTCCGAAAACGGAGCGATTTGCGCGCGGATGTCGTTGGGACTGACACGGAACGTGCTGATGGTGGCGGGGCGGCTGCTCGTGCTCGCTTACCTCGTCTGCGTGCTCAGCCCCGGCATCGCGCTTGCCGTCACGCCTGGCGCGGCCCCTTGTCTCGACGAGGTGGCTGTCGCGGTCTCGCATGAGCACGCCATGCATCACGACGTCAGCGCGGCGACGGCGCAACGGCACGCACATCATCACCACGCCGCGGAGGCGAACCTGCAGACGCAGCAAGTCCCCGCCCCCGCTCCGGCGCATCACGACCACGGCAAGCTTCCCGGCCCCTGCTGCGCCATGATGTGCGCGGTCGGCCTCACCGCCGTGCTGCCGGTCGTCACCGGGCCCGCTGCGCTCGCCACGGCCAGCGAAGCCGCGCGCGAGACCGCCCTGCCCGGGCGCACGCCGCCGCGGCTCGATCGTCCACCCATCGCCCTCGCCTGAACGAACGACGCCGGCTCGCGCACAAGCACGCGCGGCCGCTGATCATCGACAGAGCGAAGGACACCTGATGTTGTCGCAATCACCGGCAACGCCCGCGGCTGCTCATGCGGCGCGGCGCGGCCTGCCGTTTCTCCTCTTGAATGGCGCAGGCCTGTTGCTGGCCGCCGCAAGCCTCGCTGCCTGCCAGCCGCGCACGATCGCCGTGGCCGGCGCCGATCCGGCCGATCCCGCAGCGCGGGTCGCCCCGGTCCGCACGTCAACGGTGACGTCGCCCTACATGCCGCTGCGTCCGACGGCGCCCGCGGCATGGGGACCGCGCGACGGCGTCCCACGCTCCGAACCGAGCCGATAGGAGCGGGACATGCAGGAGAACATCAGGCGCGCGGCGTTGAAGCGCGAAGCCTTGAAGCTCGCGGCCTTGGCGGCCGTGACGGCGCTCGCCGGCTGCGCCTCGTTCACGGGCGACGGCGGCATGAGCGTCGTCGCCGACATCACCGGCCGCACCACGGCCAAGCAGGTTGCCGCCGTCAGGAACGACGACGACGCCGAGCGCCTGCGGATGGCCACGCGACAATTGCTGGCGCGGCCGCTGTCGGCCGACGCCGCGGTCCAGGTCGCGCTGTTCAACAACAAGGGCCTGCAGGCCGCGTATCACGCGCTGGCGCTGAGCGAGGCGGATGCGATCGAAGCCAGCCTGCCGCCCAACCCGACATTCTCGCTGATGCGCATCAGCGGCGATGGCGTGTTCGAGGCTGAGCGCCAGGTCGCCGGCGACATCCTGGCGCTCGCCACCCTGCCGCTCCGCTCGGAGATCGCGCGCGAGCGCTTTCACCAGGCCCAGCTGAGGGCCGCGCTGGCCACGTTGCGGCTCGCGGCCGAGGTGCGCCGCGCCTATGTCCGCGCCGTCGCCGCCAATGAGCTGGTGGGGCTGCTGGTCGAGGCCCAGTCGGCCGCGGAAGCGACCGCCAGGCTCGCGGCGAAGCTCGGCGAGACCGGCGCGCTCAACCGGCTCGACCAGGCCCGCGAACAGGTGTTCTACGCCGAGACCACCGCCGAGCTCGCCACGGCCCGGCGCGCCGCGGGCAGTGCGCGCGAGCGTTTGATACGGCTGATGGGCCTGTGGGGCGACGATCTCGGCTTCCGCCTGCCCGACCATCTGCCATCACTGCCGCGCCGGCCACTGACGCAGCCCTTCATCGAGCGCGACGCCGTCGCGCACCGCATCGACCTGCAGATCGCGCGGCAGGAGCTGACGGCGCTCGCCAACTCGCTGCAGCTCACCGAGGCGACGCGCTTCGTCACCCTGCTCGACCTCGCCGGCCTCGACCGCAAGACCGGCGAGCCCGACGGCCGCGTCATCCGCGAGCGCGGCTATGACGTGCAATTCCAGATCCCGGTCTTCGACGGCGGCGAGGTGCGCCTGCGGCAGGCGGCGGAGACCTACAACATCGCCTTCAACCGCCTCAGCGAGCGCGCCGTCACGGTCCGATCGGAGGCGCGCGACGCCTACCGCAGCTATCGCGCGACCTACGACATCGCGGGCCACTACGCCCGCGAGGTTCTGCCGCTGCGCAAGATCATCAGCGAGGAGATGCAGCTGCGCTATTCCAGCATGCAGGTCGACATCTTCGCGCTGCTGCTCGAGGCGCGGCAGCGCCTCGCCTCGCGCCGCGCCGCGATCGACGCAATGAAGGACTTCTTCCTCGCGGAGGCCGAGCTGTCGGCCGCCGTCAATGGCGGCGTCACGACCAGCGAGGAGACGACACAGCAGACCGCGAGCACGCTCGCGCCCAACGACTGACAGGAGAGCTCCCATGTTGTCTCGCCGAACCCTGCTCGGCTCCGCGGCGCTGGCCGGCGCCACCACCGTATCCGGCCGCGTTCAGGCCGCCGCCATTCCGGAAGCCGCGACCATGGACAAGGCCGTGATGCAGCCGCCGCGGCATCCCTCCGCCGGCCCGGACTATCAGCCCGTGGTGACGCTGAACGGCTGGTCGCTGCCGTTCCGCATGAACGGCGACTGGAAGGAATTCCACCTCGTCGCCGAGCCGGTCACGCGCGAGTTCGCGCCGGGCATGACCACGCATCTGTGGGGTTATAACGGCCAGTCGCCGGGACCGACTATCGAGGCCGTCGAAGGCGACAAGGTCCGCATCTTCGTCACCAACAAGCTGCCGGAATACACCACCGTGCACTGGCATGGCGTGATCCTGCCCTGCGGCATGGACGGCGTCGGCGGCCTGACCCAGCCGCACATCAAGCCGGGCAAGACCTTCGTCTACGAGTTCGAGATGAAGCATGCCGGCACCTTCATGTATCACCCGCATGCCGACGAGATGGTGCAGATGGCGATGGGTATGATGGGCATGATCGTCGTGCATCCGCGCGGCTCGGTGCCGCCGCCAGCCGACCGCGACTTCGTGTTCGTGATGTCGAGCTACCGCATCGAGCCCGGCAGCTATCTCCCCAAGGTCAACGAAATGACCGAGTTCAACATGTGGACCTGGAACGCCCGCGTCTTTCCCGGCATCGATCCGCTGCCGGTGCGGCTCGGCGACCGCGTGCGCATCCGCATCGGCAATCTCACCATGACCAACCATCCGATCCATCTGCACGGCCACAAGTTCAAGGTCACCGGCACCGACGGCGGCTGGCTGCCGGAGGCTGCGCAATTCCCCGAGACGACCACGGACGTGCCGGTCGGCGCGGTGCGCGTGCTCGACTTCACGGCCGACAATCCCGGCGATTGGGCATTCCACTGCCACAAGTCGCATCACACGATGAACGCGATGGGCCACGACATGCGCAATCTGATCGGCGTGTCGCGCAAGGAGCTCGCCGCCGCCGTCGGCAAGCTCGCGCCGGAGGGCATGGTGATGGGCCACACCGGCATGGCGATGGGCAGCATGGAGATGCCGGCGCCCGACAATACGCTGCCGATGATGACCGGCGCAGGCCAGTTCGGCCCGATCGAGATGGGCGGCATGTTCACGACGCTCAAGGTGCGCGAGAGGCTGGCGCGCGACGACTACCGCGATCCCGGCCCGTATCGGTTTCCACCGGGCACCGTCGCCTACGAGGTCGCGAGCGCGCCGGAGCCGGCGCGGCGCAGCTGACCCCCTGGAAACGTCGACACTCCTGCATCCCACATCGAGAAGGACGACACGATGACCATCAACATCCGCTTGACGACCGCCGCGCTGCTCTTTGTCCTCACCGCTCCCGCCATCGCCGCCGACGCGATCAGCGGCGACGTCAGGAAAATCGACGAGGCGAATGGCAAGATCACGCTGCATCACGGTCCCGCCAAGAGCCTCGGCATGGACGAGGCCATGACCATGGTCTACCGCGTCAAGGACGCCGCCATGCTGAAGGGCCTGAAGGCCGGCGACAAGGTGACGTTCGAGGCGCAGGAGGATGCCTCGGGCTACACGGTGACGAAGATCGAGAAAGGCAAGTAGGCCGGGCGGCGCCGCGGCGCCACCGGCCTCAGGCCGCGCGGACCGAATCCAGGAAGCGGGCGACCTCCTGCCTCAGCCGGCTGCTCTGGCCGCTCAGCGACTTGGCGGCGGCGAGCACGTTGGAGGACGCCGAGCCGGTCTCGTTCGCCCCCTGGCGCACGCTGGAGATGTTGGCCGAGACCTCCTGGGTGCCGTGCGCGGCCTGCTGCACGTTGCGGGAGATTTCGCGCGTGGCCGAGCTCTGCTCTTCGACCGCCGTGCTGATCGCGGCCGCGATCTCCGACATCCGGGCGATCGTCTCGCCGATCTCCTTGATGGCACCGACCGACTCCTGCGTCGCGCCCTGGATGCTGCCGATCTGCTGGCCGATCTCGCCGGTGGCCTTCGCGGTCTGCTCCGCCAGCGCCTTGACCTCGGAGGCGACCACGGCAAAGCCCTTGCCAGCCTCGCCGGCGCGCGCCGCCTCGATGGTGGCGTTCAGCGCCAGCAGGTTGGTCTGGCCGGCGATCGCATTGATCAGCTCGACGACGTCGCCGATCCGCGCCGCCGCCTTGGCGAGCTCGCCGACCCGGTCATTGGTGCGCCGCGCCTGCTCCATCGCCTCGCCCGCGATCTGCGCCGAGACCTTGACCTGACGGCTGATCTCGTCGACCGAGGTGGTCATCTGCTCGGTGGCCGAGGCCACCGAATGCACGTTGGTCGAGGCCTCGTCGGAGGCGCTCGCCACCACGGTGGCCAGCTCCAGCGAACGCCCGGCGGTGGTGGTCAACGCGTCGGCGGCATGCTCGAGATCCGCCGTGGCGGAGGACACCACCTCGATGACCTCGCCGATCGCCGCCTCGAAGGCGCGGGTGAAGGTCTCGACGCGCTGGCCGCGCTCGATCTTGGCCTGCGCTTCCGCCGATGCGGCGCGCTCGGCGGCCTTCTTCTCCAGCAGGGCCTCCTTGAAGGTCTGCAGCGAGCCGGCCATGTCGCTGATCTCGTCGTCGCGGCCGCTCTCGGGAATTGCGACCTCGTCATTGCCCTTGGCCATCTCGCCGATGACCCCGGTGAGCGCGATGACCGGCGCGATGACCCGGCGGCGCAGCAGCAGGGTGACGCCGATCAGCAGCGCAACGAGCGCGACGACGACGACGGTGCCGACGACCAGCATCGTCAGCGCGCTGTCGCGCGCCGCCGCGGCGCGCTCGCGCGCTTCGGTGATGGTGGAATCGCGCAGCACGAAGAATTTCTCGATCGCGGGCACCACGACCTGGGCGAGCTCATCGGCATTGATGGAGTAGTTGGCGTCGCCCTGCCCGACCGCCATCTCCTTGTCGACCACCGCATTGGCGCGGCCGAAATACGCCTCGTTCGCTTCCTTCAGCGCGGCCGCAAGCCGCGTCGGATTGCCGAGCTGCTGCACGCCGGATTGCAGGCGGTCGCGGTTGGTCTCGATCCGGCCCAGCGCGCGATCCATGATGGTCTTTTCCGCCGGCGTGATCTGGCGGCGGGCGCTGATAGCCGGCGACAGCGTCGCCGCGCGGCCGCCCGCCGCGATGCGCAGATCCTGCGCCGTACGGGCGACGTTGAGCAGCGTGATCAACGACGCATCGGTCGCGGCCACCCGGTCGGCCAGGCTGTCCAGGATCGGATCGATCATTCCGGCGACCTGGCCGACGCCCGGCAGGAAGCTCTTGACGACGGCCTGATCGCGCGCGCTGAGCGGACGCTGCAGGACGGGATCGATCGCGCTGCGGATGTCGTTGAGTTTGGCGCCGGCCTGCACCAGTCCGTCGGCAATCGGCTTGCCGTCGCTGAGCTCGGCGGCCGCGGCCTTGGCCTTCTCGAAGCTGGCATCCGACGCCTGCCTGATCTTTGCGACCGCGGCCAATTGCGGCTCGGATGCAGCCTGCTCCTGGAACAGCGGACTGATATAGGGCGCGCGATGCCCGACCACCTGCTGCCCGAACGACAGCACGGCGCCATACGCCTCGACCAGCTTGATCGCCTCGGTGCGATCGACGAACGTCCGGTACTGCCCGGCCACGTTCTGCGCGGCCGGCACGATCGCCAGGACCGTGACCGACAGCATCGAAGCCGCAAACAAACGACCGATCTTCATCGCGAGCGTCCATCCAGATTGATTTTGGCTAAATGTGCACGAACCGGCCTAAGCCTTGCTTAAATGGAACCAACCCCGCAATCTTACGGGGGGTCGGCGGGCCCGCGCGGCTACGGCCATCCAACACGCAGCGATGGGTCCACATGCTATCCGCCGCTCGAGAGTAAACTTGCCGGCGGGACAAAGATGTGCCCACGTCAACATGGGCCCTTTGGCGCCCGGAAGCCTCGGTCGAACGAGTTGCCGCCGAGGACCTCGCTCATCGCTTGAGGAAGACGCTGTACCGTAAGTTCAAAAGCGCAGATCTGTCCGTTTCCGGGTCCGCCGGATGACGCGGATCAATGAAGTCATCAATCTTGGGCAGTCTGTTTCTCTTCAACCAGGGCAGATGTCGCTCGATAGCGTGAGTCATCGAGTCGTCGGTCACCTCCACCACGGCCGCTCTGAGCGTGACACCTGGACCAAAAGCAGCAGCCAAGTTCGACGGATCGACCAGCAACACGCTTGTAGGGTCATCGGGGTCGCTGAACCGCACGAGGATTGGGAGGTCTTTGAAAGAAAGATCAGCCTTTGGCTTCTGTTGCTTCAACTCATCGAGATGAAGCATGTACCGTTCTGCGTCTGACAGTCCTTCGGACGAGCTCTTGTGCTCGACCGTACCTAGAAACGGCGACGCCACGTAACCACCGCTCCCCGTCCAGCCGTGCCAACGGACCCAATCGGGCGCCACCAGGGTCGCAACCAGCAATCCCCGTGGCGCGAGATCAACAACAATCCCTTCTCCAGCCAAAGAGGATCCCATCGCCCATCCTCCCGAACCATGCCTCAATTGGAAGGGACCGAAAGTGATGGTTTGCTCAGTCACACTTGAGCCCGTTCGGAGCCCGTCGGGCGTTTCGACTGTAAGGGTGAGCCGCAACCGCATGATACGGTCGTGGACGAACAACCCGGCCTTGATGCCCCAAGACAGCAGCACCATGGCGAGCACCGCAAGCGACATCGTAGAAGCAAGCTTCGTTCGTCTGCTCATCTACGGCACTTTGCGCCATACGTCCTTAAGGTTGCAACAATCGATTCAACAGGCGATACGGATCTGGCGTCCTCGTCATTGAATGTCCGTAAACCATCGAGCAACCTCGAGTCCGCGACAGGGATGGACAATGTGAGACTGATCATTTTGACTGGCGCGTCAGGCTCGGGCAAGACGACGATTGCGGACCATATCGCCCGGCGACACCCGGAACGGGCGCGCGTTTTCCGTTTTGACAGCGTTGGCGTGCCGTCACCGGAGGAACGCATGGCAAGATGGGGCACGGGCTCGGAGCCCGGCGGCGAATGGCAGCGCGCGATGACGATCGCGTGGTTGGCCCGTATCGGGCGGGAACACGACGATCTCCCAGTTCTGTTCGAAGGCCAGATGCGCATTGCGTTCATTGCCGAGGGGCTGGAAGCCGCTGGAATCGCCGAGGCCCGGATCATCTTGGTGCATTGTGACGATGCGACCCGAACGCATCGGCTGTGCCACGAACGCAACCAGCCCGATCTGGCCAATCCGGACATGATGAACTGGGCGAGATATCTTCGCGAGGAAGCCGAGGCGAGCGGATCCGAAGTCTTGGACACCTCAAAGATGTCGATCGAAGACAGCGTCGAATACATTTGCCGGTCCCTCGGCATCGAACGATCCGGCGCATAGCCTGCGCGGGGGCAACCGGGCCTACGAAGCGTTGCACCTGCTCGCGGTGGAGCCCAAGAACGTTTTTTTAGCCGCGCCTCACTCCCGGAAGAACGCGGGCAGGAAATCGTCGAGGCTTTCCGTCACGACGCCGCGTGCGCTATTGCGCAGCGCAGTGCTGTTGGCCGCTTCCGTCGCCGACGCCGGGAACAGCGTGCGATCGATCTCGCGATCGAAATCCCTCCTCGGCACGAAAGCCCGCTCCAGCCTCGATTGGAAGGTTGCATAGGGATTCGGGCGGATGGCAAAGCTGTCCCCCTCGAAAACCGTGACGATGAGGTGAGCGTAGACGTACACGCTCTTGGAAAGGCTGTTCTGATAGACTCCCACGCCGGCGATGGTCTTATTGGTCGGAGCATATGCCCCGGGCGACGCCGTGATGACGACGTAGCGCCTGCACCTGGTGCTCCCTGCGATCCGCCGAACGATCTCCGTCAACTGTCGGCCGGGCGGCGGCGCCGGGCGAGAGGGAGGATCGTAGAACGGCTCGAATGCGTTCTTGGGATAGGTGAGGCGCAGCACTGTCATGCCGGCCCCGGCTGCAACACGCACCCGGGCAGTGATGAGCTCATCGAGGCCCCAGCTCTCGATCGGCGCGACCAGAATCTCGGTGTCAAATGCCGTGAACCCGATCTTCGTCACCATGAAGCGGTCGGCGGCGGCAATCACCCCTATGCACGGCCTGCCCGCCTCCGGTCTGGGAGCTGCGCTAGACGGTGCCTGGGCCGAAGCGGCCGAGGCAAGACAACTCAATCCAAACACAACAGCTACAAGCCGAACCATCTCGTCCCCCTCGCGCTGATCGCAGGCCAGGCTTTTCCGCCTCTCCGCAGGCCGCAATGGAGACCTAAGCCAATTTCTGCGCTCGCACCAGCAATCAGGAACCTAGAACAGCTCGAACAACCGCCAATCGAGTTCTATTCAGCCTGCTCTCTCGTCGCCAGCAATCGAACAGTGCGCGCAGCATCATGGACCGAACCGCTCTCGCCCCGAAAGCGCCGCTTTGACGAAGGTCTGCACCAAGACAACTCGATATCGTTCAACTCGGGGTCATCAGACGGGACTTCGTCGGCATCGATTGATTCAACGAAGTGGATTCCTAAAATCATGGGTAGTAAGCACTTGGTCCAGGAAGTGCGGCATCTGGTAGTCGCGTTCCGAACCGAAGGTGCTCGGCACCTCCTGAATCACCATAGGCACACCAAGAGAAGATCACCATTGCGGCAACGCTCTCGGGATCGTCTTCTCCATCCTCGCCAATGAAGCGATCGGTCCATTCCCATGTTCTTGTTCGATAGTTGGGGAGCATCGGACGCAAGCCACGTCGCACGAGTGCGGCAACACAGATGATCAGGCCGTCCAGCCAACTCCCATATTCGAGCCTGTATCCGCCAAAAGCGGAGTGAAACGCATCTCTAATTTCGACCAGACTGATCGGCTCCTTCGCCGGCAAGCCGCGAGGGTCGTTCAGCCATTGGGCAAACGAAAGTCCGGTCGGATCGTGTTGCATCTCGTACAGATTCATCCGTGCAGCCTTGCGCAAACGATGCCGCCTTCGCCATGAGCCCTGGCTCAGACCAGCAATATCGGCGCACTGGTTCAGCGCCACGGGACGTGAGCGCTACCGTCTCGGCTCGCCATGTTGTCCCGACGCCCCACCCGGACCGGCGTCGCCTCCGGCTCCGCCGCGACCATGGGGGGCGCCAGCGTGACGGCCTTTGCTCTTTCCAGCACCGCCGGCGGCTCCGCCTTGTCCTCCAGCACCGGCAACTCCCGCGTCGATGCTTTGACCGGGCGCCCCCGGCGCGCCGGCTTGGGCCAATAGCCGGGAGGACATGGAGTGGTGAACGCGCAGACCGGCTGGCCCAGCCTGGCTTACAACAGCATGCGGGTCCGCGATGAAAAACGCCGTGGCTGCGAGACCGACGGAAAGGAAGGGAATTGCCATTGGATGCTCATCAACACGGGAGGGCGTGGAAGGATATGAGGCCGATCGAGGAATACGCTTCGAAGCCCACGACCTCAAGCAGGCGCAACGCGCGAGCAAGTTTTCTCTTTCATTTTTTCCGAAATGATGTATATCTCACGTGTCCTGCTTCCGCCGGAGGGGCGTGTCGCGACCGTCACGAGACGTGGGAGGTGGGATG
>NZ_CAFJ01000069.1 GCF_000239795.1 Bradyrhizobium sp. STM 3809
TTCTACGCCGTGGAGCGCCTGATCGAGGGCGACCGGCGCGAGCGGATGAAGAAGGCCGCCTCCGACGATCCGATGAAGCTGCAGCGGATCTCCGAGCTCGTGCTCAAGCACTCGATCTGGCTGTTGATCGCCTGGTGGACCGGCGGCGCCTGGGTGCTGTATTTCAGCGACGCGCCGACCCTGGTGAAGGATCTCATTACCTTCCAGGGTCCGCCGCTCGCCTATATCTGGATCGCGATCCTGACTGCCACGACCTACACGCTCGCCGGCTTCATGCGCGAGCAGGTCTGCGTCTACATGTGCCCGTGGCCGCGCATCCAGGCGGCGCTGACCGACGAATGGGCGCTCAACGTCACCTATCGCTACGACCGCGGCGAGAACCGCATGTCGGTCAAGAAGGCCGCCGAGCTGCGCGCGCTCGGCCAGCCGGCCGGCGACTGCATCGACTGCAAGCAATGCGTGGCGGTGTGCCCGACCGGTATCGACATCCGCGACGGCGCGCAGATGGACTGCATCCAGTGCGGCCTGTGCATCGACGCCTGCGACACGGTCATGACCAAGATCGGCCGGCCGACGCGGCTGATCGGCTATGACAACGACATCAACATCCATCGCCGCCAGGAAGGCAAGGCACCGGTCTACAAGCTGGTGCGCGCCCGCACCGTCACCTATGCCGCGATCATCGCGGTGGTCGGCGGCGCCATGGTCTACAAGCTCGCGACCCGCTCGCTGCTCGACGTCAACGTGCTGCATGACCGCAACCCGATCGCGATCAAGCTGTCCGACGGTTCGATCCGCAATGCCTATACGGTGCGCGTCCTCAACAAGCACGGCTTCGATCGCGTCATCGCGATCGACATCGAGGGACCTGTGAATGCGACCGTTCATGTCGTCGGTGCCGATTCGGTGACGCCGGACCGGCCGATGATCGTGATCGGCCGCGACCAGACCGAGGAGCTGCGTCTTCTCGTGACCGCGCCCGAGGAGAACAACCCGGAGAAGTCGATCCCGGTGAAGTTCCACGTCACCGACATCGGCCTCGGCGTGGTCGCCTCCGCCACCGATAATTTCGTCAGCCCGTAGACTCGAAGGAGCCCCCATGGCCAGCCGTTCCAAGCCGTCGTTCCAGCTGACCGGACGCATGGTGCTCGCGATGCTCTTGGGATTTTTCGGGCTCGTGATCGGCGTCAACATCTACATGATGAAGATGGCGATCTCGACCTTGCCCGGGACCGATGTCGACAGCGCCTATAGCGCGAGCCTCGGCTATGAGAAGGAGATCGCCGCGGCGCGCGACCAGGAGGCGCGGCGCTGGAAGGTCGAGGCCCATATCGAGCGGGGCGCCGGCGGGGCGGCCGTGCTGCAGGTCAATGCGCGCGACGCCAGCGGCAATCCGCTCTCCGGCCTGACGTTCCAGGGCCGGCTCGAGCGGCCCGCCGACAAGCGCGCCGATCAGGAGGTCGCGCTCGCCGAGGTCGGCGGCGGCATCTATCGCGGCACCGCCGAAGCGGTTGCGCCGGGACAATGGGACCTCGTGCTCGAAGGCGATTCCAGCGGCCGGCGCCTGTTCCTGTCCAAGAACCGCGTGCTGCTGAACTGAAGGACGTCCGATCATGCACGTGACGCGTGACTTCTCCCATTACGTCAAGGATCTCGGCGCCGGCCTGAAGCACATCGACCTCGCGGTCGAAGGCGTCAGCTGCGCCGGCTGCATGGCCAAGATCGAGCGTGGCCTGTCGGCGCTCCCCGACGTGACCTTGGCGCGCGTCAATCTGACCGACCGCCGCGTCGCGCTCGAGTGGAAGCAGGGCACGCTCGACCCCGCCAAGTTCATCGATCGCCTCGCCGAGCTCGGCTACAAGGCCTATCCGTTCGAGAAGGCGAGCGCGGAGGCCACCGAGGCCGAGGAGTCGCGCTTCCTGCTGCGCTGTCTCGGCGTCGCGGCGTTCGCCACCATGAACGTCATGATGCTGTCGATCCCGGTGTGGTCCGGCAATGTCAGCGACATGCTGCCGGAGCAGCGCGACTTCTTCCACTGGCTGTCGGCCGTCATCGCGCTGCCGGCGGCGGCCTATGCCGGCCAGCCGTTCTTCCGCTCGGCGTGGCTCGCCTTGAAGACCGGCAACGTCAACATGGACGTACCGATCTGCATCGGCGTGATCCTGGCGCTTTGCATGTCGATCGTCGAGACCTTCCATCACGCCGAGCATGCCTATTTCGATGCCGCGATCATGCTGCTGACCTTCCTGCTGGTCGGCCGCTATCTCGACCAGAACATGCGGCGGCGGACCCGCGCGGTCGCCGGCAATCTCGCCGCGCTGAAGGCGGAGACCGCGACCAAGTTCATCGGCGCCGATGAGATCTCCGAGGTGCCGGTCGCGGCCGTGCGCGCCGGCGACCTGGTGCTGTTGCGGCCGGGCGAGCGTTGCGCGGTCGACGGCGTCGTCGTCGAGGGCCGCTCCGAGATCGACCAGAGCCTGATCACCGGCGAGACGCTGTATGTGCCGGCCGAGCAGGGCACCGCCGTCTATGCCGGCTCGCTCAACATCTCCGGTACGCTGCGTGTCCGCGTCTCGGCCGCCGCCGAGGGCACCTTGCTCGCCGAGATCACGCGCCTGCTCGACAATGCGTTGCAGGCGCGCTCGCGCTACATGCGGCTCGCCGACCGCGCCTCGCGGCTGTACGCGCCGGTGGTGCATGCGACGGCCGCGCTCACCGTGCTCGGCTGGGTGCTGGCCGGCGCGACCTGGCATGATGCGATCGTCACCGGCATCGCGGTGCTGATCATCACCTGTCCCTGCGCGCTCGGCCTCGCCATTCCCACTGTGCAGACCGTCGCGTCCGGTGCGATGTTCAAGTCCGGCGTGCTGCTCAATGCGGGCGATGCGATCGAGCGTCTCGCCGAGGCCGAGCACGTCATCTTCGACAAGACCGGCACCTTGACCTTGCCGGAGCTGGAAGTGGTCAATGCGGCCGCTATTCCCGCTGATGTGTTCTCCGTCGCCGGCCAGCTCGCATTGTCGAGCCATCATCCCGTGGCGGCGGCGGTCGCCCAGGCGGCGAAGTCGCGGTCGCCGCTGATGGGGGCGGTCGAGGAGCCGGGGCAGGGCGTGCGCGCCGTGGTCGATGGCGTCGAGCTCCGGCTCGGCCGTCCCTCCTTCTGCGGTGCCGAGGCGCTGGTGGCGCAGAACGCAAGCGTCGATCCAGAAGCGTCCGTCGTCGCCTTCAGCCGCGGCGATCAGACCTATCTGTTCTCGGTGCGCCAGGGCCTTCGTCGTGACGCCGCCAAGATCGTCGCCGGCCTGCAGCGCCGCGGCATCAAGGTCGAGATTCTCTCCGGCGATCGCGAGGCGGCTGTGGCGGCTGCGGCGAAGGCGCTGGGGGTTGCCGAGTGGCGGGCCGGCGTGACTCCGGCCGACAAGATCGCGCGCATCGAGGAGCTCAAGCGCGCGGGCGTGAAGGTGATGATGGTCGGCGACGGCATGAACGACGCGCCGTCGCTCGCCGCCGCGCATGTCTCGATGTCGCCGATCTCGGCCGCGCATCTCAGCCAGGCCACCGCCGATCTCGTCTTCCTCGGCCGTCCGCTGGCGCCGGTGCTGGCGGCCGTCGACTACGCGCGCAAGGCGCTGCACCTGATGCGGCAGAACCTGTGGCTGGCCGTGCTCTACAACTTCCTGGCGGTGCCGCTGGCGATCAGCGGTGTCGTCACGCCGCTGATCGCTGCGGCAGCCATGTCCGGCTCGTCGATCCTGGTGATGTTGAACGCGCTGCGCGCCCGCAAGGTCCGCGAGGAGGCCGCGTCATGGAAGTGATGATCATTCTCGTCCCGCTGGCGCTGGCGCTGGGGCTGGCCGGCCTGGTCGGCTTTCTCTGGTCGCTGAAGAGCGGCCAGTACGAGGATCTCGAAGGCGCGGCGTGGCGCGCCATCGCCGATGACGATCAGCCGGCGCCGCCTCAGCCGGACGCGGCGCCAAGCCGGTCCTGAGCGGTGGGCGGCGTTAGCCGGCCGGCCAGGAGAGCTGCGATGACGAGCGCCGCCGCGATGCCGGCAACGCAAGCGCCCCAGCCCAAGCGGTCGAACAGCTGGCCGAGCACGGCCGTGCCGACAATGCCGCCGGCGAAATAGCTGGCGAGATAGAGCCCGCTGGCGACGCCCTGGTCGTGTGTGGCGGCATTGCCGACGAAGCCGGTGGTCGCGGCCTGTGCGAAGAACGTGCCCGCGCCGACCAGCACCATGCCGGCCAGCACCAAGGCGAGCTGCGACGACAGCATCAGGGACAGGCCCAGTCCCGCGATCGCCAGTGATCCCCAGATCGCCGGCCGCGTGCCCACGCGCGCCGCGATCCGGCCGGCGAGCAGGGTGGTGAGGATTGAGGGCAGGAACACGAGATAGACCAGCCCCAGATGCATCATGCCGAGCGACAGCGGCGGCCGCACCAGCACGAAGTTCACGAAGGTGAAGGCGCCGATGAAGGCGAACAGCACGCAGAAGCCCAGGCCGAAGGCCGCGCGCAGGCGGCCGTTGCCGAGGTGGTCGAGGATGGCTGCGCTCCGCAATGAGCTCGCTGCTCCCGCCATCATGCCGCCGCGGCCGAGCGTGACGCCGACCAGCAAGGCGCCGCCGAGATTCAGGGCGGCGAAGACGTAGAACGTCGGCTCGAGGCCGAGCGCGCCGGTCAGGCTGGCCGAGACCAGGCGTCCTAACAGGTTGCTCGCGACATTGCCGGCAATGTAGGCCGCGAACGCGCCGCCGGCCTCCGTCATGCTGCAATGCTCGCCGAGATAGGCCAAGGTGAGCGCGAACGCGGACGCCATGCACAAGCCTTGCAGGATGCGGAGGCTTGCGAACACCGCGAGGCTCGGCGCGCTCGCGAGCAGTGCCGTGAACACCGAGAGAAGCGCGAGGCTGCAGACGATACCGATGCGGCGATCGATCAGCGGGCTGAGCAGGCCCGTCGCCAGGCTTGAGATTGCCATGCCGAGCGTGCAGGCGTTGACCGCAAGCCCCATCGCGGCCGGGCTGACCTGGTAGTGCCGGATGAGCGCGGGCAGCATGGCCTGCGCGGCAAACAGGTCGACCAGGCTGAAGAACGCGATCAGCCCGATCACGATCGCGCGCCGCGCGGCAGCCGGCACGAAAGCGCGATCGGCCTGCGCCAGCGGCGCAGCCGGAACATCCGTCATGACAAATCCTCGACTGATGACCAAGGGGTGAGGGGACCGGAACGACAGGCCGCGTTCCGGTCCAGTCCGCGACAGAGACGGCCTTACATGTTGTGGTCGTGCGGATCCTTGCGGACGTCGCCGACATAGAGAATGACCGTCTCCTTGCCGTCGTTCTTCCACCAGTGCGAGGTGCCGAACACCTCCGGCCTGATGTCGCCGGCCTTGTGCAGGATCGGCTCGGCGCAATTGCTCGCATATTCGAGGATCTCGCCCTGCTGGACGAAGATCAGCGCCGGGCGATCGTCGTGGCTGTGCCATGGCACGATGCCGCCGGGCGCGATCGTCAGCTTGCGGAAGCGCAGTTCGCGGTCCTTGATGTTGGCGGGCTGCTTCTCCAGGTCGATGGCGCCAAGCGTCGTGTCGGTGACGCCGACGGCCTTGACATCGACCTTCTCCCGCACGCCGGCCTTGATCTTGTCGGCGGGGCATTCGCCGGCGCGCGCCGACGATCCCGTCGCGGCAAACCCTGCGAGCGATGCCGTCATGATCAGGAGCTGATTGATCCCGCGTCGTCCGGATGTCCTTGCGTACATGTCATGCCTCCAAAGGATGTGTGCCGTGTGTTGCGGCGTTTACGCGGAAGACAGCATGGCGGCGGGACGCCGATGATGGAAATATCGCTTGGCTCTCGTCACGATAGCGCGTCGCTATCTCCGCGTCGGCGATAACCGGATGCTATGGCCTCCATCGCTCGAAGGCATTTCATTGCGCTGCTGATTTCATGCCTGATAGCCGCGCGCCCTGCATCAGAAGGGCTTTTGCAACAGGAGGAAAGTGATGAGCCGGATTTTCAAGACGATGATCATCGCCGGATTGCTCGGCACGGCAGTGTCGATGGGCGCAAGCGCGCAGGGCGGCTTCGGCCTGGCACCCGGAATGGCCATGGTCTACAGCGGGGGCCAGACCGGCATGATGGCCGTCGCCGCGGGCGAGACCAATCACAAGGCGATGATGCGCCGTGCCACCAAGGTCCCGAACGACACCGTGTTCTTCATGAGCGACGGCCAGCTCTACATGGCGCATGGACGTCTCGACCCGACAGGCAATTTCTACATCAACTGAGCGGGGGCTGGTTGCTGCAGTCCACCCGAAGGGGTGGATTGCGGCGGACCGCATGCGGGACCGATCGCGATGCGGCGCGCCGTCGACCCGAGGCCGTGGCGCACATCGCGGGACATCGGCGAATCCGAAGCCGTTGATGGGGCCGCCAGTTGGCGAGGTGCCCGGCGGGGCCTCGCACGATAAGGGGCGGGCTGTTTGCCGCCCGTTCCGTAAGCCGGTAAGACAGCGGAATGCCATGTTCGATCAGCATCAGTTTCATTCCCGGTCGGGATGAGCGCGAGCACCGCGTTACGCGTATCCGCAACACGAATGGAAGGTCCGGCACCTCCAGCACAGGAGCGGCACATGACGGCACTCTCTCCTGACGATGCCGAGCGGTTGCGGCAGGCGTTCCTGCAATGCCGCAGTTCCGCGGCGACGCTGCGTGAGCAGTTGGCGACCTACGCGGCGGCCGGCCGCGAGATCTTCCCGGCCTATGCCGAGGCGGTCGACCGGCTGGTCGCGCGGATCGAGGCGAATGGCGGCGGTGAGAGCGCCCCGCGTCCCGGCGAGGCGATGCCGCCCTTCATGCTGCCCGACGACACCGGGCAACTGGTCGATCTGCCGTCGCTGCTGGCGTCCGGACCCGTCGCCGTGATGTTCTTTCGCGGCCACTGGTGTCCCTACTGCCGGCTCAGCGCCGTTGCGCTGGTTCGCGCCATGCATCGCTTTCGCGAGGCCGGCGGACGGCTGGTCGCCATCACTCCGGAGCTGCAGTCCTACGCGCAACGCTTCAAGGTCGAGACCGGCGCCGACTTTCCGGTGCTGAGCGATCTTGACAATGGCTACGCCTTGTCGCTCAACCTCGCGATCTGGCTCGGCAGCGAAGTGCGCGGCTTGCTGAGCTATCTGGACTTCGCCGCCTTCCACGGCAATGACGGCGGCCTGCTGCCGATTCCCGCGGTGTTCGTGGTCGGCCGCGATGGCGTCGTCAAGGCACGCTTCATCGATCCTGATTTTCGCCGGCGCATGGAGGTCGACGATCTCGTCGACGCGCTCGCCAAAGCTGCCCGCGCCTGATCGTCCGGCCTGCCGCCGTCACGTCCGCTGGCCGAGCGCTTGCTGCCAGTTCCTGCCGCGCAGGAGGCGCATCACCGCCGATGCGACGGCGGTCCGCTCGCGCCCGGCGACTCCGTGGAGGTGGATGGTTCGCCGCGCGTCGAGTCCGTCCAGCGCCGCGCGGCGCAGCGTCGCCGGCAGGCTGGTGGTCTGCGGCACCACACCGATGCCAACCCCGGCTTCGACCAGCGCGATCAGGTCGCGCTCGGAATGGACGTCGTGGCTGCGATCGACCTCGACGCCCAGCTCCCGCAACTGCGTGCGCAGCCGCTCGCCATGTTCGCAATAGCTGCGCGACAGGAACGCGCCCCGGCCGAGCTCCTCGACGGGGATCCTGTCATGGGCCGCAAGCCGATGCTCGTCGCTCACCGCGACCTCGAAGTCCTCGGTGAACAGCGGCCAGACATCGAGTCGATCCCAGGATTCATTGATCTCCGCGGCAATTCCGAGCTCGGCTTCGCCGTTCTTGAGATGGTCGGCGACGGCGCGGCTGCAGCCGCGCAGGAATCTGAATTCCAGCTTGTTGAACTGCCGCTGCAACTGCTCGAGCACCGGCAGCAGCACGGCGAGGTCGACCGAGTTGGCGAGGGCGATCCTGAGCGTGCCGATCTCACCGCTCTTGAACGACGAGGCGAGGGATCGCGCGCCGGCGGCCGCCTCGAAGCATTGCTTGAGCAGCGGATGCATGCGCTCGCCGAGCTCGGTCAATTGAGCGGCCGGCCGCTCGCGCCTGAACAGGTCGCCGCCGAGTTCGGCTTCCAGCTGCTTGATCGCGCGGGTCAGCGACGGCTGTGTGACGTTGCATTCCTCGGCCGCCCGCGTGAAGTGCAGCAGCCGGGCGACGGCAAGAAAATACCGGACCTGATGCATTTCCATGGATCGCTCCGTTCGATCTCGTTCGGGTGGCCGTCGTCAATCATGCAGGGACTACCAACTGGCGTCACCGGTGGCGATAGAGGCATCCTATCGTCCGGCAAGCCAAACGGCATTTCCCTCGGTCGCTCCGGCCCGGCAGATTACCCCTTATCGAGCAATCCAAGAAGCAATCAAAGGATGCGCCATGGCTGCAGATACGATGAAGACCGGACCTTCGTTACGTTCACTGGCCGGCCGCGTGGCCGTGGTCACGGGATCGACCAGCGGCATCGGCCTCGGCATTGCCCGGGCGCTGGCGGAGGCGGGCGTGCATGTCGTCCTCAACGGCTTCGGCAAGCCCGAGGAGATCGATCGGATCCGATCGCAGATCGCATCAGAGTTCGGCGTCAGGACCGGCTATGCGGCGGCGGACATGATGCAGCCTGCCGCGATCGAGCGCATGATCGAAGGCGTGATGGAGGAATTCGGTCGCCTCGACATCATGGTCAACAATGCCGGCATTCAGCACGTCGCCCCGCTCGAGGAATTTCCGGTCGAGAAGTGGGATGCGATCGTCGCGATCAATTTGTCCTCGGCCTTTCACACCATGCGGCTTGCCCTTCCCGCCATGCGGCGGCACGGCTTTGGCCGCATCATCAACATCGCCTCGGCGCACGGTCTCGTCGCATCGCCGTTCAAATCGGCCTATGTCGCCGCCAAGCACGGCATCATCGGCCTGACCAAGGTTGCCGCGCTGGAGGCGGCCGAAAGCGGCATCACCTGCAACGCGATCTGTCCGGGCTACGTCTACACGCCGCTGGTCGAGGCACAGATCGACGGGCAGGCGAAGGCGCACGGCATCTCGCGCGACCAGGTCATCCGCGACGTCCTGCTGGCGCAGCAGCCGAACAAGCGCTTTGCCACCGTGGAGGAGATCGGCGCGCTCACGGTGTTTCTCGCCAGCGAGGCCGCCGCGTCGATCACCGGCGTGGCCCTGCCGGTCGATGGCGGATGGACCGCGCATTGACGGCGCGTAACGAGAGCGGCCGCGACAACGAATAGACAACATGCATCACAGGAGGGGAGACATGGCCGAGGTCAACGACACGACGCGCAAGATCATCGATCGCAGCAAGCTGCCCGGGCAGGTGGTCCTCGTTCTCCAGGGCGGCGGCGCGCTGGGATCGTATCAGGCCGGCGTCTACCAGGCGCTGCACGAGGCGGGTCTCGAGCCGGACTGGGTGATCGGGACCTCGATCGGCGCCATCAATGCCGCGCTGATCGCCGGCAGCCCGGTGCAGGAGCGCATGGCGCGGCTCACCGAGTTCTGGAAGCGCATGCACCGCAAGCCGGGCTGGACGTGGCGGACGGCATTTCCCGACTTCAACGACCGCCTGTCGTACTGGACGACGGTGACGCACGGCATACCCGGCTTCTTCCGTCCCAACGCGCTGGCGCATGCCGGTGACGGCTATCCGCTCGGGGCCGAGCAGGCGGGCTACTACTCCACCACCCCGCTGCGCGAGACGCTGCAGGAGCTGGTCGATTTCGATCTTCTGAACAAAGGCGGGCTTCGCCTCACGGTCGGGGCCGCGCATGTCCGGAGCAGCCGGATGCATTATTTCGACAGCCGTGACGGTGCGATCGACGTCCGTCACATCCTTGCGTCCGGTGCCCTGCCGCCGGCCTTTCCGGCGGTGCGCATCGACGGCGAGCTGTACTGGGACGGCGGCATCCTGTCGAACACGCCGACGGAGGTGGTGTTCGACGACAATCCGCGCAGGGACTCGCTGATCTTCGCGGTGCATCTGTGGAATCCGGTCGGGGCCGAGCCCGTGACGATGGCCGAGGTGTTCAACCGCCACAAGGACGTGCAATATTCCAGTCGGATTGCCAGCCATATCGCGCGGCAGCAGCAGACGCACCGGTTGCGTCACATCATCAACGAGCTCGCCGCGCGCCTGCCCGACCACCTGCGCAACGATCCCGCGGTTCGCGAGCTTGCCAGCTATGGTTGTCAGACGCGGATGCACGTCGTCCGCCTGCTGGCGCCGCAGCTCGATCGCGAGAGCCATACCAAGGACATCGACTTCAGCGAGCGCGGCATCACCACGCGCTGGAGCGCGGGCTATCAGCACACCCAGGCGGTGCTGCAGCGGATGCCCTGGGACGGGCAGTTCGACCCGCTCGCCGGGGTCGTGCTGCATGACCCCGAGGTCGCGACCGCAGCCGCGGCAGAGTAGCAACTGTCGTCCGGAGCCGATTATCGGTTTCCAAACCTGCAACTGGCCGGCATTCGAATACCAGCCATTCGTCCCACCTTAAGGGATTAGTTGGAGTTCGATCTTAATCATGATGGCGGGCGGCAGCGTTGCCGCGATCCGTTTTGCCGACCTGTCGGACGTCATCCTGAGGCCGTTGGGCGCCTGCGCCCCGGCTGCTCGCGAATCCGGCCGGCCTCGCAATCACCATCTGATCGGGAATGGCTGATGTCCGACCGTGCAATGAAGCAGAGCGATACGTTTCAAGCCGAGACCGGAGCGGTCAGTCTCAAATGGAAAATTCTGGCCGGCAACCTGCTGACCGGCTTCTTCGCGATGGCCTTCGCTGTTGCGCTGGCGTGGAGCAGTTGGGGTGATCTCGGCAAGCGCGAGCAGGCGGCGCGCGTGCTGGACGCCTTCGAGCTGGTACTCAAGGTCAACGCGCAGATCCCGCTCGAGCGCAGCCAGTGGAATCTGCTGGCGGCCGGCGGCTCTGCGTCGCCCGACGAGATCGCCAAGCTGGACAAGGCCATCGCCACGACCGACGAGACGCTGACGCAGGCCAAATCAGCCGCACAGGCCGCGGGCCTGTCGACCACCAACATCGATGCCGCGGCGCAGACGCTGCGCGGGGTGCGATCGGCGGCGCGCAGCGCCGTGCCGCTGCCTGCCGCACAACGCCCGGCGAACATCCAGCAGACGACGACGGACGGTCTCGGACGAGCCGCGGAGTCGCTGAACGCCGCCATCGACGAGACCGCGATCGAGCTGTCGCGGGTCGGCGGCGATGTCGAAAATCTGCTGCCGTCCGGCCAGCTGGCGCAGCTCTCGCAGTCGATGCGCACCATCAATGGCGCGCGCTCGGCGGTGCTGCGCTTCTTCATCCAGAATACGAACTGGACACCGGCCCGTCTCGCCGAGGTGACCGAGCAGAGCGGCCAGGTGACCCTGCTGTGGGAGCAGATCCAGCTGGCCGCGCGCAGCGTTCGCAACACGCCGGAGGTTACGTCGGCGCTGGAGCACGTTCGCACCACGCTGATGGGCGAGGGCGAGCGCCGCTACCGTCAGCTCGTCACGGCCGGTCGCGACGGCCAGCCGTCGCCGGTCACCGCCGAGGAGTGGGGCCGCTGGACCACGCCGATGCTCAACAACGTGATCGTGCTGCGCGATGCGGCGCTGACCTCGGCGCATCAGTCGATTGATCAGGCGATCGCCGCGGCGCGGATGCGCCTGTTCATTGCGCTCGGCGTGCTCCTGGTGGTGGCGGCCGTGTCGGTGGCTGTCGTCATCGGCGTCGTGCGCGGCGTCATCGGCCCGCTGGTCGGCTTGACGGGAGTGACCCTGCGTCTCGCCAACGGCGAGCTCGGCGCGGACATTCCGAACGACACCCGCAAGGACGAGATCGGCGCGATGGCGCGCGCGCTCAAGGTGTTCAAGGACGCGCTCATCGCCAAGAAGGACGCCGACGAGGCCGCCGCGCGCGATGCGCAGGCGCAGATCGATCGCGCCCGCCGGCTGGACACGCTGACGCGCAATTTCGAGGCCACGATCGCCGACATCGTCAACACCGTGTCGTCGGCGGCATCCGGGCTGGAGAGCTCGGCGGATACGCTGACCAATACGGCCAACCGTTCGAAGGAGCTCAGCACCGTCGTCGCGGCCGCGTCTGAGGAAGCGTCCGCCAACGTCCAGTCGGTCGCCTCCGCCACGGAGGAGCTGTCGTCGTCCGTCAACGAGATCAGCCGCCAGGTGCAGTCCTCGGCGCGCATGGCGGGCGATGCCGTGCAGCAGGTGCGCCAGACCAACAGCCGGGTCGCCGAGCTGTCGCAGGCGGCGGCGCGCATCGGCGACGTCGTCGAGCTGATCAACACCATCGCCGGCCAGACCAACCTGCTGGCGCTCAACGCCACGATCGAGGCGGCGCGGGCTGGCGAAGCCGGCCGTGGCTTCGCGGTGGTCGCGACCGAGGTCAAGGCGCTTGCGGAGCAGACCGCCAAGGCCACCGACGAGATCTCGCAGCAGATCTCCGGCGTGCAGGCGGCGACCCAGGAATCGGTCGGCGCGATCCAGGCGATCAGCTCGACGATCGAGCGGCTTGCGGAGATCGGCGCAGCGATCGCCGCGGCGGTCGAGGAGCAGGGCGCGGCAACCCAGGAGATCTCGCGCAACGTCCAGCAGGCCGCGC
>NZ_CAFJ01000068.1 GCF_000239795.1 Bradyrhizobium sp. STM 3809
TTACCGTCAAATTCATGACTGATTTGAACCCGACGTTGAGGGTTCGCGTCGCATGGGAAAGGGCCGGAACAGCCCTATGCTGCACAGCAACTAGGTGCGCCGCACAACAGACGGGCGATGGATACACAACATTTAGCCTTCCTGTCACAGCGCCGTTACATATACTGAACAGAACGGGTCGCGAGAGTCTCATAGGTTTTTAACTATCTTTGGTTGTAGCTCCCGAGGGACGAACATGAAGCGTGGAATAACCGTCCTGTTGTCCGTCAGCGTGTTGGCGGCCGTCGGCTACTTCACCGCCAGCAAGTGGGCGATCAGGCACGAGACCATCCGGTTCTATGATGCGTCGCGCGGCAACCGCCTCGTCGAGGTCGCCGTCGCCGTCCGTCGCGACAAGGAGATGCAGGCCGAGGCCGGCATGATCAAGCTGCCGGTCGCGGTCCTCAATCACGGCAACACCGTCAAGTTCACCGAGTACTCGTTCGTGGCCAACGTGTTCGCCGCGCGCGGCTACATGGCGGTCAGCATCCAGCATGACCTGCCGACCGACCCGCCGATGGTGACCAAGATCGGGGAGCCCTATGTCGGCCGCCTGCCGCAGATCCAGCGCGGCGTCGCCAACATCCGCTTTGCCGTCGAGCAGATGCGCCAGATCCAGCCGAACGCCGACTACGACCACCTGACGATGGTCGGCCATTCGATGGGCGGCGACATCTCGATGTATTTCGCCAAGCAGTATCCGGACGACGTGCGCAAGGTCGTGACGCTCGACAATCTGCGCGTCCCGTTCGTGACGGATGGCAAGTTCAAGATCCTATCGTTCCGCTCCAACGACCCGCAGTTCAAGACCGATCCCGGCGTGATCCCTGACAACGAGATCTGCGAGAAGGAAGGCATCACGGTCGTCAAGACCGACTTCCAGCACAACGACATGCGTGACACCGGGCCCGACGAGGCCAAGTCGTCGATCCAGGCCATGCTCGACAAGTTTCTCGCCGACAGCGACAGCTCCAGCGACATTGGCCCGGTCAAGACCAAGGCGCCGCTGCTCGATCCCGGTCCGGTGGCGCCCTATGCGCCGGTCGGCAAGACGGCGACGCCGGCGAAGCCACTGACCCACTGAGCTGCCGAGCACCTTTGACCGCCGAGCGGTTGTCCGCGCCCCCGTGACGGCGGGCGGCGCAGGTTATGGGCGGCGCCGTTGCGCGCCGGAGCCAGTCCGCCCACATCATGTGCACCTGAGCAGGTGTGCACATGGCCGATGATCCCTCCCGATCCCGTTCCGCTCCAGTGTCCTCCGGCGATGATGTTTCGCACCGCCGGCAGCTGCCGGAGGCTGAGCCATCGACGGCCGCCGCGATTGCGGCGTTCGTCGCGCGAGCCCAGGCGCTTGCGCCGGCGGCGCCGGGGACCAGGGGGCGGCTCGTTTTCGCTCTCGATGCAACCATGAGCCGCCAGCCGACCTGGGACATGGCCTGTGCGCTCCAGGCTGACATGTTTCGCGAGGCGGCCGCCCTTGGAAGCCTCGACATCCGGCTGGTCTACTATCGCGGCTTCAACGAGTGCCGTGCGACCGGCTGGATCTCCGACAGCGCCGAGCTCGCCCGCCTGATGGGCAGGATCGATTGCCGGGGCGGCAAGACCCAGATCAGCAAGGTCCTCGCCGAGGCCCGCCGCAACGCCACGTCGGCCGGCATTCGAGCCGTCGTCTTCGTCGGCGACGCGATGGAGGAGAGTGTCGACGAGCTCTGCGCCAAGGCCGGCGAACTCGGCCTCTTGAAGGTCCCCCTGTTCATGTTCCAGGAGGGCCAAGATCCAGCCGCCGAGCAGGCGTTTCGCGAGATGGCGCGGCTGTCGAATGGCGCGTGGTGCCGCTTCGATCCAGGCGCAGCGTCGCAGCTTCGCGAGCTGCTGCGCGCCGCTGCGGCCTATGCGGCTGGAGGACGCGACGCGCTGCTGCGGCTCGCCGCGTCACAGGGCGCTGCTGCGCATCTGCTGGGCCAGATCAAATGAAGCCCGGCGAGCGTCGGCCCGTGCTCCGAGCCTGACGGCCCGCGGGCACGGTTCAGAGGCGATCATGCATTTTGCCGGAACAGGCTCTATATTCGCCTCATGACACTGATCGCTGGCGCTGTTGCCGTCATTACCCTGTACCTGCTGCTGCAGATGTTTCGCGCGGCAAATCCGGCGGCGCTGGCCCGCGCCATCAAGATGGCGGGCGGCATCGGCTGTCTCGCTGTCGCGGCCTTCACCGGCATTCGCGGCGAGCTGGTGGTCGCAATTCCGATCGGACTGTTCGGAGCGGGCCTGCTGGGCTGGACGCCAGGCGGCCTCGGCCCTCTCGGCAGCATGTTCGGCATCGGCAGCCCGCGATCGTCGGGGCAGAGTTCGCGCGTCCGCTCGCAGTTCATCGAGATGATGCTCGACCACGACAGCGGCCAGCTGCAGGGCCGCTTCGTCGCCGGACCCAATGCCGGCCGGTCGCTCGACGACTTCGATCTGCCGCAGCTCGCGGCGCTGCTGCCGAGCCTCGATGCCGAGAGCGTCGCGCTACTTGAAGCTTATCTGGACCGCCGGTTTCCCGCTTGGCGTCAGCACGCGCAAGGCGATGCTGCAGGGGGGCAGCGCCGCGCGGCGTCGAGCTCCAAAATGACGCTTGAGGAGGCCTATCAGATCCTTGGCCTGCAGCCGGGCGCGGGGCGTGACGAGATCGGGCGTGCCCACCGTGCGCTCATGAAGAAACTGCATCCCGACCAAGGGGGGTCGACGTATCTCGCCGCCCGGGTGAACGAGGCCAAGGATACTCTGCTTCGTACGCATCACGGCTAACTCCGGCAACGCCACCAACGCTACAAGACCGAACCTGCTTCCATCACAGTCATGTCGACGCCCGTGGCTCTCGGCTTTGTCAGGCGCGATCGTTCGACATGGTGAAAAAGTTCTAGCGGCAATTCCTTGACGAGTGGTTTGCGCGAGCCGGCTCGCAGCGGTGTCGCGCGCAGGCAAAGAAAAAGGCCCGCGCCTGTGTCGCGCGGGCCTCACATGCGGTGATATCGGGTGAGCTAGTTGTGCACGGTCATGCAGGAGATGTCGGCGCGCTTGAGCCTCTTGCACACCGCCTCGGCCTGATCGCGATCGAGACCGGCGAAGCGGGCGCGGATCAGCGTCTTGTCGCCTTTCGACACCTGCTCCGTGAACGGATCGGCCTTGCTGAGGAGGCCCTGCGCCGAGCTGCGCGCGGCCTCGATGCGCTTCTGCGCCTCGGCCTCGCTGTCGAGCGCGCCGACCTGGATGATCCAGCCGCTGCGCGTCACGGTGGTGCGGGTGGGGGCTTCGGGAGCCGGGATGGCCGAGGCGATCTGGACCGGCGGCGGAACCGGCTGGGCCGGAGGAGCCGCATAGGCCATCGCCTGCGAGGATGCGGGCGGCAGGCTGGAGGCCGGCAGCACGCCGAGAATGCCGTTGCCGGTGCCGTGGCCCGGGGGCTGCGGCGGCATGTCCGGCCGCGCGGCGGCCTCGGCGCGCGCGATCTGCGGCGCCGGCTCGATCGCCTCGACCCGCTGCGCGAACGGCGCGGCTGGCTGCGGCGCGGCGGTGGCGAGCTTGACGGTGCCGGCCTTGACCTGAACCGTCCGCACCTTCACCGGCTTCATCGGCTCGGTCGAGCCGGGGACCAGCGAGATCGGCTGATTCTGGATGACGCCGCTGGTCATCGGCGCCGGCTCCACCTTGGCTTCCTTGGGCGCCGACGGCGGCAGCGCCGCGGTGGCTTCCGAGAGGGCCGACATCAGCTTGGCGGCACGGCTCGGCGCCGGAGCCTCCGGCGCGGCCGAGGCGAGCTGGACCGTGCCCTGGGCGTCGCCGGCGTCGGAGCCGCCACGCTCGCCGATCGCCGCGACCGTGCGCTTGGTCGCGCCTTTCTCGAGGTTCTCGGCCAGCAGGTTGCGCATGATCGCGTCGCGCGAGCCGCCGCTGCGGCCGCCGAGCACGACGCCGACCAGGAAGCGGTTGCCGCGATGCATCGAGGTCACGAGGTTGAAGCCGGAGGCGCGGGTGTAGCCGGTCTTGATGCCGTCGACGCCTTCGACGCTGCCGAGCAGGCGGTTGTGGCCGGTGATCGTATGGCCTCGGAAATTGAACGCCGTGGTCGAGAAATAACGATAATAGCGCGGGAAGCGGTCCTGGATCGCACGTCCGAGGATCGACTGGTCGCGCGCCGTCGTGATCTGCTCGTCGGCGGGCAGGCCGGAGGCGTTGACATAGGTGGTGCGGCTCATGCCGAGGGCCCGCGCCTTGCGCGTCATCATCTTGGCGAACTCGTCCTCGTCGCCACCGATCGCTTCGGCGATCACGACCGCGGCATCGTTGGCCGAGCGGGTCACGACACCCTTGATCGCGTCCTCGACGCGGATGGTCTGGCCGGGGCGCAGGCCGAGCTTGGTCGGCGACTGCTCCGAGGCGTGCTCGGAGACCGGCATCTCGGTGTCGAGCTTCATCTTGCCGGAGTCGAGACGCTCGAAGAGCAGATAGAGCGTCATGATCTTGGTCAGCGAGGCCGGGTGCCGCAGCGAGTCTGGATTGGTCGCGGTGAGTGTCGCGCCCGAATTGCCGTCGACGATGATCGAGGCGAACGCCGGGCTGTAGCTGCCCTCGTCGTTGCGGGGGGAGTGACGCGCGTGATGCCGGTGGTGCCGGCGCGCTTCCGCGCTGTCGACGGTGACCACTGCCGCCGCCGCGACGGTCAGCAGCCCATAAACGCCAACCCGCAGCAGGCGCGAGGAAGCCAAGTTTTTGCGAAGCATGAAATCCCCGTCCAATTTCTGACGTGATCACCGGAAGTTGAGGCGAAATTGTGCCAAAACGCTCCCGTGATCTTTGCCTGTCGGACCTCCAGTTTGCGCCTCGACGCGGTGATGCATCGAAGGGCCCGAACTGAGGTTTTGTTAAGACGCTGTTTTAGAACAGCTTTACGGTTCGGCCGACGCTGGCCGGGACCACAGGAGAGGTTAGGACGGTCGAGTTGCCAAAGGATTAAAGAAACCTTGCTCCGATGGCGCGGATTTCGGCCGAACTGCCCCTGATCGGGGCGGCTCGAGGTGCCATGCATTTGGCGCGCCGCAATTCCCTGAATGGTGCATTGCACAAGATTCTTGCTTATTTTGTGCGGTGCACTATATTGTGATCGCGTCAGGGAGCCGGGCTTCCCTGAGGGCGCTCAAAGTCAGGGAAAGGAATGCCACATGTTTAAGGTTGAAGACTTCCAGAATTACGGCAAGGAGCAGTTCGAGACCGTGGTGAACTCCGCCACCACCGTGCAGAACGGCCTCCATGCGATCGCCACCGCCTATGGCGACTACACCAAGAAATCCTTCGAGGACACCAAGTCGTTCGTCGAGAAGCTCCAGGGCGTGAAGTCGCTGGACAAGGTGCTCGAGGTCCAGACCGAGTTCGCCAAGTCGGCCTACGAGACCTTCATCGCCGACTCGCAGAAGATCGCCGGCCTGTATTCGGATCTCGCCAAGCAGGCGTTCAAGCCGCTCGAAGGCCTCGCCGCCAAGTTCACCCCGCCGGCCGCGCATTGAGCGCAGCCGCCGCGAGGTGACAGTCGAAAGCCCGGCTCGCGCCGGGCTTTTTTGTTGGCGGCTTTTTTGTCGGCGGCGCCGATGAAGAGTGCAGCACCGTCGCTATTTGGCGACGCGCAGCTTCGACAGCGCGGTTCCGATCGTGTTGAAGGTGGTCACGATCTGGCTGGAGCTCGTCAGCATGTAGAACTTGTCCGGACTCGAGGCGCAGTTCTGCAGCACCGTCGAGGTCGGATCGGCCGGGGAGGAGGTGTTCACCTGGATCGTGTAGATCGTGTACATCGCATTGCCCTTGGCATCCCTGGTGTTCTTCAGGTTGGAGCAGAGCAGGGCCTGGCGCGCGTCGATCGGGTTGCCCGAGGCCTGGGTGGCGCCGTTGCCATAATCGGGCCAGCGATCCTCGGTGTTGAGGCCGTCCGAGAGCAGGATGATCACGCGGTTGTAGGTGGTGTTGGCGTCCTCGGCCGGCGCGCCGAGCACGCCGTTCGGGATCAGTGACTGCACCGCCCACGCCAGGCCGATCGCCTGGTTGGTGCCGCCGGTCGGCTGCATCGCGTTGACCGCGCTCTTCAGCGAGCTCCAATTGTAGCTGAGCGGAACGATCTGGGCGAGCTTGGTCGTGGCGCTGCTGCTGCAATACTGGGTGTTGTTCTCCATGTGCTGGTTGGCCGGGAACAGCGTCGTGACGTCGGACAGCGCGGGCAGCACGGCGTTGGCGTCGTTCGGTTGGGTACGGTCGGCGACGCAGCCGGTCCAGCTGCTGGTGGCATTGGCGACCCAGGTCTTGGTGTAGGTGTTCACCGTGCATTTGGTGGTGCTGTAGCTGCCGGTGCAGGCGCAGGTCGAATTGGCGCCGGTGCAGCTGCAGCCGCTGCCGGTGCAGTAGGTCACGACCGTGCTGGTCTTGGTGCTGGTCCAGCAGCCATTATAGTAGCTGTGCGAGGCGGAATCGTAGCCGGGGCAGATGTATCCCGCATAGCTGCCGCTCGCCGGGATCGACGACACGCCCGAGCTGCCGCTCGCCGGTCCGCTGGTGCAGCCGAAATAGGAGAAGCCGTTGCCGGAGGTGAACGGGCAGGACGAGCCCGGCCCGACCATGTCCCACTGCGCCTGCGTGAACTTGGCGTTCGGGATCGCGGCCTGGTAGGAGCCGTTGTTGGGCTGGACCGTGGGCGGATTCTGCCAGTCGGTCCAGTCGATCCAGTTCTGGGTGTAATTGCTGGCGCCGACATTCACGACCTTGGCGAACGGAATCAGCGAGATCTGGACGTCGCCCGGGGTCTTGGCGAGCGCGCTGAGCTGGTCGATCAGGCCGCCGCTGCCGGCCACCGCGTTCTGCAGGGCGGTCATCTTGCTGCTGGAGGCCATCGAGCCGGTGTTGTCGAGCGCCAGCGCCACCCGCATCTTCACGTCACCCCAGGTCGTGGTGGCCTTGGTGTTGAAGTCCATGGTCGGAAAGCCCGCCAGTTGCATGAACTGCGTCACGATCTGGCCGGAGGCGGTCAGCTGGATGGTGGACGCGGTGGTGCTGGTCGAGGCCGTATAGTTCGCCGTGACCGCGACGTTTTTGGCGTCGGCGCTGGTGTACATGGCCTTGAAATAGGCGGATGCCTTGGTTCCGATGTCGGCCGCCGTGATCGTGCCCTGCGACAGGTCGCGCGACAGCATCAGCGCGGTCGAATCGAGGGCGGCCTGCATCGACGATTTGGCCGCATTGGCCCGGCTGTAGTCGATGCCGGCACCGACGAAGGCCAGGACCGGCAACAGCGCGATGGCGAAGGTCACGGCGATATTGCCTCGGGCGTCGCGGGCGAAGCGGCGCACGGTACGGCGGCAGACGCGGATGAGGGAGGCGGTGGTCATGTCGCTCACCAATGATGGTTTTCCGCGGGCTTTTTCGGGCCGCGTCCGTCAAGGGCGGGTGAATCTCGATCTCGAAAACCCGAGGGATCACCGCAGCATGGCACCGCACCCCGCGGCGGAGCCGGTTCCCTGTCAAGGCGCGGTGAATCGGCTTTGTAAAATGCGATCGGTTTGATTAACCTTCGCAGCATCGCCGGGGGCGGGAATCGGTCCTGCCGGAGCGCCGCTCCATTCGGGGATGCGCTTGCGGCAAACCGGCCACTGACCCATATTCCTGGTGTCGGTCCGACCGGACCGGTCGGCAGGGACAGGCGATCTGGAACGCAGGACCGGGTGGCGAAGCGGCCCGGTGGGGACAATCCCAGTCAGGGACAATCCCAGTCAGGGACAATGCGGGAAACTCTTTTTTGGGGTCCTCGCAGCATTATCTAACGCGTGCAAGATGTCGCAGCCAAATTCCAGATTGAACCGATCCGCGCCCAGGATGAGCAATAACGACAACAAGTCCGGTGGCACCGGTGGCCCGGTCACATCCGTGATCACCAAGGTCAAGCCGAAGACCAAGCGTCCCAACCTCTACCGCGTCCTGATCCTCAACGACGATTACACGCCGATGGAGTTCGTCGTTCACGTCCTGGAGAAATTCTTCAACAAGGACGTCGAGGCCGCGACCAAGATCATGCTCCACGTGCACCATCACGGCATCGGGGAGTGCGGCGTCTTCACCTACGAGATCGCCGAGACCAAGGTGACCCAGGTGATGGACTTCGCCCGCAAGCACCAGCACCCGCTGCAGTGTGTGATGGAGAAGAAGTAGCGCGGTGCTCGCGCAGGCAGCGAAACCGGGCGGGGCGAAGGCTCACCGGAGTCACCACTACGGAACATGCGCCGAGGCACGGGTGCGCCCGGGGAAATACGGCCGCCGTGTCAGCTTCGCGGGCGGTTCGAAATGGGTGCCGTTCGGTTGTCGCAGCCGGATTTGCCGCAATCGGAACGGGTTTTGCATTGACGATCCGGTGAACCTGTAATCGAGGCGCTCGGCCGGTCTTTTGTCGCACTCGGTTATAACTATATTTGACAAAGGTTGTTGTTGCCTGACCGGGCGGCGGCGATCATGATGGCAGGGGGCCACAGAGGACGCGCATGCCGACTTTTTCTCAAAGCCTTGAACAATCCCTGCATCGTGCGCTGGCGATTGCCAACGAGCGTCATCATCAATACGCGACATTGGAACATCTCCTTTTGTCCTTGATCGATGACAGCGATGCAGCGGCCGTGATGCGCGCGTGCAGCGTCGACCTCGACAAGCTGCGCGGCAGTCTCGTGAACTACCTCGAAACCGAGTTCGAAAACCTGGTGACGGACGGCAGCGACGACGCCAAGCCGACCGCCGGCTTCCAGCGCGTGATCCAGCGCGCCGTGATCCACGTTCAGTCGTCGGGGCGCGAAGAGGTCACCGGCGCCAACGTGCTGATCGCGATCTTCGCCGAGCGCGAGAGCCACGCCGCCTACTTCCTGCAAGAGCAGGACATGACGCGCTACGACGCCGTGAACTACATCAGCCACGGCATCGCCAAGCGCCCTGGTGTTTCCGAAGCGCGCCCGGTTCGCGGCGTCGACGAGGAGACCGAGACCAAGGGCAACGAGGACTCCAAGAAAAAGGGCGAGGCGCTGGAAACCTATTGCGTCAATCTCAACAAGAAGGCTCGCGACGGCAAGATCGATCCGGTCATCGGCCGTAACTCCGAGATCAACCGCGCCATCCAGGTGCTGTGCCGCCGGCAGAAGAACAACCCGCTGTTCGTCGGCGAAGCCGGCGTCGGCAAGACGGCGATCGCCGAAGGCCTCGCCAAGCGCATCGTCGACAGCGAGGTGCCGGAGGTGCTCTCGGCCGCCACGGTGTTCTCGCTCGACATGGGCACCTTGCTCGCCGGTACGCGCTATCGCGGCGACTTCGAGGAGCGCCTGAAGCAGGTGCTGAAGGAGCTCGAGGCGCATCCGAACGCGATCCTGTTCATCGACGAGATTCACACCGTGATCGGTGCGGGTGCGACGTCGGGCGGGGCGATGGATGCCTCGAACCTCTTGAAGCCGGCGCTGGCCTCGGGCTCGATCCGCTGCATGGGCTCGACGACCTACAAGGAATATCGCCAGCACTTCGAGAAGGACCGCGCGCTGGTGCGCCGGTTCCAGAAGATCGACGTCAACGAGCCGTCGGTGGAAGATGCGATCGCGATCCTGAAGGGCCTCAAGCCGTATTTCGAGGATTATCACCGGCTGAAATACACCAACGAGGCCATCGAGGCCGCGGTGCAGCTGTCGTCGCGCTACATCCACGACCGCAAGCTGCCGGACAAGGCGATCGACGTGATCGACGAATCCGGTGCGGCGCAGATGCTGCTGGCCGAGAACAAGCGCAAGAAGACGATCGGCATCAAGGAGATCGAGACCACGATCGCCTCGATGGCGCGGATCCCGCCGAAGAGCGTGTCGAAGGACGACGCCGAGGTGCTCAAGCATCTCGAGCAGACGCTCAAGCGCGTCGTGTTCGGACAGGACAAGGCGATCGAATCGCTGTCGGCCTCGATCAAGCTGGCGCGTGCCGGCCTGCGCGAGCCGGAGAAGCCGATCGGCTGCTACCTGTTCTCGGGTCCGACCGGCGTCGGCAAGACCGAGGTGGCCAAGCAGTTGGCGGCGACGCTCGGCGTCGAGCTCCTGCGCTTCGACATGTCGGAGTACATGGAGCGGCACACGGTGTCGCGCCTGATCGGCGCACCTCCCGGCTATGTCGGCTTCGACCAGGGCGGCCTGCTGACCGATGGCGTCGACCAGCATCCGCATTGCGTGGTGCTGCTGGACGAGATCGAGAAGGCGCATCCGGACCTGTACAATGTGCTGCTGCAGATCATGGATCACGGCCGGCTCACCGACCACAACGGCAAGCAGGTCAACTTCCGCAACGTCATCCTGATCATGACGACGAATGCGGGCGCGGCGGATCTCGCCAAGCAGGCGTTCGGCTTCCACCGCTCCAAGCGGGAAGGCGACGACCACGAGGCGATCAACCGGCAGTTCGCGCCGGAATTCCGCAACCGCCTCGACGCGGTGGTGTCGTTCGCGCATCTCGCGGTCGACGTGATCGGCATGGTGGTCGAGAAGTTCGTGCTGCAGCTCGAGGCCCAGCTGGCCGACCGCGACGTCACGATCGAGCTGTCGGAGCCGGCCAAGGCCTGGCTGATCCAGCACGGCTATGACGAGCAGATGGGCGCGCGCCCGATGGGTCGCGTGATCCAGGAGCACATCAAGAAGCCGCTGGCCGACGAGGTGCTGTTCGGCAAGCTCAAGGGCGGCGGCCACGTCCGTGTCGTCCTGGTCAAGGACGAGTCCGGCGTGGACGAGAAGATCGGCTTCGAGTTCGTCGACGGCCCGGTCTCGCCCAAGTCGGAGGTCCCGGCCGCGCGCAAGCGCAAGCCGAAGTCCGGCGGCAACGGCCCGAAGGGCCCGGCCCCGAAGGGACCGCTGGTCAAGGCGTGATGCGAGAGCATTGAATGAAAAGGCCGGCTTCGCGCCGGCCTTTTTGTTTGGCAGCGCGATCGTCGATTAAATTAATAGGTGGGGCGCGGATTGTGCTCGTGCCCAGCCATCTCAATGCGTGATGGCCGGGACAAGCCCGGGCGTGACGCGCAACAAATTGGCAGCCATCATTGTTGCATAGGCCGTCTTCTGCCGATGCGATCGACTTGCCCCTTGAAAGACAGCCTCGCCGTCCTCAGGCTGGCTTGATGAAGAAATACACCGTCAGGCCGCAGCCGACCGCAATCACGAAGCGCCGCACATAGGCCGGCGGGATGGTCTGGCTGAGCCGCGCGCCGACGAAGCCGCCGGCCATCGCAGCCGCCATCATGGTCAGCGTCTCCAGCCAGTGTACGCGGCCCGAGAATGCGAAGATGGCGGAGGCCATGATGTTCATCAGCGCCGCCAACCAGATCTTCAGGCCGTTCATCGCGCGGATATCGCGCATGCCATAGAACACCAGGGCAGCGAGCATCAGGATGCCGATGCCGCCGCCGAAATAGCCGCCATAGATCGCGATCACGAACTGTACCGCCTGGATCGCCCGCGGCCCGAGCCAGCGTGCGCCATCCTTCGGCGTGAAGCGCATGCCGAAGGCGAACACCGTCGTTGCGAACAACAGCAGCCACGGCACCAGGCGGCTGAACGCCGCCGATGGCGTCACCAGGAGCAGCACGGCGCCGAGCGTGCCACCGATCAGGCTGATGATCGACAGCCGGACGAGGTCGCCGCGCCACGGTGCCTTGGCGTCACCCAGGATCTCGCGCGAGGCATAGGCGCTGACGAATTGACCCGGGCACAGCGCGACCGTGCTCGAGGCATTGGCGTCGATGGCCGGGATACCGGCGGCGAGCAGGGTGGGAAAGGTCAGGAAGGCGCCGCCACCGGCCAACGCGTTGACGATGCCCGAGCCAAAGGCGGCGAGCGCGAGCAGGCTCAGCATCGTCCAGTCGGTCGTCATCCCGCCCGCCCATGTCTCATTGATCTAAGTCTGTAGGTATCATGTTGCGGATTCGAGATCACTCGCCCTTCAGCCGCTGGCCGTCATGGACACGGACATGCTCCGCGCCGCGCGCGCCGGCGGGCGACAGCCGCAGCATGCTCAAGAAGGCGCCGACCAGGGCGAAGCCGACGCCGGTCAGCAGCGACAGCCTTGTGCCGTCGCTCGGGTCGATCGCCAAGAACATCGCGACCAGCGCCGCGCCCGTGGTCTGGCCGAGCAGGCGGGCGGTGCCGAGCATGCCGCTGGCGCCGCCGGCGCGCTCGCGCGGCGCGGCCGCGATCATGGTGCGGTTGTTCGGCGTCTGGAACAGGCCGAAGCCGCAGCCGGCCAGTGCCATTCGCCAAACGACGTCCCAGGCCTGCGGCTCGCGCGGCAACAGGCCGAGCGTGAGCAGGCCGCCGGCAAAGATGACGAGGCCGATGCCGCCGAGCAGGCCGGCCGGCACGCGCTCGACGAGGCGGCCGGCGATCGGCGCGGTCAGGCCGACCGCGATCGGCCAGGGGGTGATCAGCAGGCCCATCTGCACCGGCGAATAGCCGAAATGACTTTCGAGGTAGAACGGGATCGCGACGAAGGCGAGCATCTGGCCGCAGAACGAGGAGATCGAGGTCGCGATCGACAGCGCGAACACCGGGATGCGCAGCAGGTCGAGCGGCAGCAGCGGCGAGGCCATGTGGGTCTGGCGATACACCAGCCACACGCCGGCCGTGATGGCGACGACGAACTCGATGGCGCAGGTGACCAGCGCTTCACCGTGGCCGAGGCTGTCCACGGCGGCAATCAGGAAGCCGAAGGTGACCGCGCTCAGCGCCGCGCTCTGCCAGTCGAACATGTGCGGCGCGCGCGGCGTTTGCGGCAGGAAGCGGAAGCCGAAGGCGAAGGTGACGATGCCGAGCGGCACGTTGATCGCGAACAGCCAGGGCCAGCTGCCGACCGCGAGGATGCCGGCCGCGATCGTCGGGCCGACGGCCGCGGACACCGCCACCACCATCGCATTGATGCCGATGCCGCGGCCGAGCAGGCTGTGCGGATAGGTGAAGCGCACCAGCGCCGAGTTGACGCTGAGAATGCCGGCGGCGCCAAAACCCTGCAGGATGCGCGCGAGCGTCAGCAGCAGCAGGCTGTCGGCCAATGCGCAGAACAATGAGGCGGCGGTGAACAGCACGAGGCCGGCGAGATAGACCCGGCGATAGCCGATGATCTCGCCGAGCGAGGCCAGCGGCAGCAGCGAGATCGTGACCGCGAGCTGATAGCCGTTGACGATCCAGATCGAGAACGCCGGGCTGGCGTTGAGATCCCTGGCGATCGTCGGCAGCGCCACATTGGCGATCGCGCCGTCAACCACCGCGAGCACGATGCCGAGCGCAATCGTGACGATCGCCCAGGTGCGCTGCGGCAGCGGCAGGCCGTCAGCATGCAGGGTGGTGCTCGTCGACGTCATCGCGGAGGCTCCGGCCGCAGCCGGGCCGCGGTTGGTGGACGGGAACGGGCAACCGCGACGCACAATCCCGGTTCCATGCTCCAGGGCAACGCGGAGGCGTCACCGTCGCTTGGGGCGGACCTGGATCGCCTTGAGATAATTGACCACCGCTTCCGCGTCCGCCCGGTTGAACTGGAAGCTCGGCATGTCCTTGTGGATCGTCGACAGCCCGGTCTGCAGCCGCTGGGCAAAGTCTTCGTCGTAGAGCTTGCTGTCACCGAAGGTCCTGAACGGAGGGGCGTCGGGATGCGGGCTGGCGCCGGCGGAGCCTATCGCATGGCATCGGCTGCAAAGGCTTTGCAAGAGCGCTTTTCCTCGCTTCTGCTCGCCGTCCAGCGCATGGCTGGCGGTGGCGGTCAGTGCCAGCCAGACAAGAGCGGCTCCAATTCGGCGCATCATCGATCTCGTTTCAAATAGCGGTGCGCACGCCTACCATCGGCCTTCGGCCTTGCCATAGGCGTACAGCGCGATCAGGCCGAACGTCACCGCCGTCGAGCCGATCAGCACGATGCGGTCCCAGCGCAGCCGGGTTTCGTCGTCGCGCTGCAACGTCAGCAGCGAGAACAGGGCTTTCATGGCAAAGCGGCGCATGCGCAAGGTCCGGCTTCGGCCCGGCTCGGAGAGCAGGATTGCGGCAGTCTAGCGCGCCAGGCTGCTGCGGCGCCACTCGCGCGGCGACTGGCCGAACTGCTCGCGAAACACGCGGCCGAAATGTGAGAGGTCGTTGAAGCCCCAGCTGAACGCGATCTCGCTGATCTGGCGATGTGCCGATGCCGGCGCGGCGAGGTCGCGACGGCATTGCTTGAGGCGCTCGGCCAGCACGAAGCGCTGGAATGACAGCCGCTCGTCGGAGAACAGGTCGTTGACGTAGCGCGACGACAGGCCAAGCTCGCGCGCGATCTCCGGCAACGACAGCTCTGCATCGGCGAGACGGCTGCGGACATGCGCCTTGATGCGGTACAGCAGCGCCGCGCGATGGCTGGAGGCGGGCAGGGGTTGGGTGCGCAGCCGCTCAGCCAAGGTCATCGCCAGCAGGTCGGCGGCCTGGTCGGCCAGACGGTCGGCGTGCTCGGCGCCGATGTGGTCGGCGCGCTCGCACAGCTTGACGATGAAATCATAGGCCAGCGGTTGCAGCGGGCTGTCGGCGCCGAAGCTGGTCGCCGTGATGGTTTCGGTCGCCCCGATCCTGCGTTGCAGCATGTCGCGCGGCAGCTTGAACACGGTCTGCCGGAAGGCGGCGTCGAATTGCAGTTCATACGGCCGGGTCGTGTCGTAGATCGCGAATTCGCCGGGACGGATCACCGTGTCGCGGCCGTCCTGGGTGACGCCGCCGATCCCTTCGCGTCCGAGCGCGATCAGCACGTAGTCGGCATCCGCGCGCGCGATGCGCTGCGAGGTGCGGCGCACGCGCTGCCGGTCGGAGGCCACCTCGGAGCAGACGGCGCGGCCGAGCGTCGTGTGCGTCACCGCGCCCCGAAACGCGCTGCCGAGATCAGAGCTGCAGTCGAGCCCGACATAGACGTCGCAGACGATGTCCTGCCACAGCGCCAGCCGGCGATGGCCCGGGCTTCCCTCCGTGGTGAACAGGACCGGCATCGCTGGGCCTCCCTTCGCACCTGTGCCAATGGACGGTCGGACATGCAGCAATTTCCGGGCCGGCCGGTCGCGCCCAGCCGGCTCCAGTCGAGTTTTCGTTCCCGGCAAGACGAGCGCGAATGACGGCCAAGGTCAATACTCCCCGGTGAACGGCGGCACGGCGCCGCCATCCGGCAGAGGGGAGACCGTGCAATGGGACTGGCACATCCGAAATACAAGGTCGCGGTGGTGCAGGCGGCGCCGGCCTGGCTCGACCTGGACGCCTCGATCAAGAAGACCATCGCGCTGATCGAGGAGGCGGCCGACAAGGGCGCCAAGCTGATCGCCTTCCCGGAGGTCTTCATCCCCGGCTATCCCTGGCACATCTGGATGGACTCTCCGGCCTGGTGCATCGGCCGCGGCTTCGTGCAGCGCTATTTCGACAATTCGCTGGCCTATGACAGCCCGCAGGCCGAAGCCCTGCGCACAGCGGTGCGCAAGGCGAAGCTGACGGCGGTGCTCGGCATCTCCGAGCGCGACGGCGGCAGCCTCTACATCGCGCAATGGCTGATCGGCCCGGATGGCGAGACCATCGCCAAGCGCCGCAAGCTGCGGCCGACCCATGCCGAGCGTACCGTCTATGGCGAGGGCGACGGCAGCGATCTCGCCGTGCACGATCGTCCCGACATCGGCCGGCTCGGCGCACTGTGCTGCTGGGAGCACCTGCAGCCGCTGTCGAAATATGCGATGTATGCCCAGAACGAGCAGGTGCATGTCGCGGCGTGGCCGAGCTTCTCGCTGTACGACCCGTTCGCGCCGGCGCTCGGCGCCGAGGTCAACAACGCCGCCTCGCGCGTCTACGCGGTGGAAGGCTCGTGCTTCGTGCTGGCGCCGTGCGCCACCGTTTCGCAGGCGATGATCGACGAATTGTGCGACCGGCCGGACAAGCACGCGCTGCTGCATGTCGGCGGCGGCCACGCCGCGATCTTCGGCCCCGACGGCTCGTCGCTGGTGGAGAAGCTGCCGCCGGAGCAGGAGGGGCTGCTGATCGCCGAGATCGATCTCGGCATGATCGGCATCGCCAAGAACGCCGCAGATCCCGCCGGGCACTATTCGCGGCCCGACGTGACCCGGCTGCTGCTCAACAAGAAGCCGTTCAATCGCGTCGAGGCGTTTGCGCTTCCGGTCGATACGCTTGCGCCTGGTGAGGCCGCGGCCGGCGGCTAGCCGACCGCGCGGTCGCTAGGTCCCGGCCTCGGGCTGCGCCGGCGGCGGTGCCGCGCGGCGCGG
>NZ_CAFJ01000067.1 GCF_000239795.1 Bradyrhizobium sp. STM 3809
CGACGGATCCGATCTAGTCATCGTCCGCGCCGGCGCCAACGGCCCGCTGTCAGGCTGCTGCGTCGAGGGCCCGCCGGGTCACGACATTGTCAATGCCGCCGGAATCCACCGCCGGATCCGGAGCGGCCGCCGCCGCGCGGCGCGGCGGCACTGAAGCGCGGCGCACTGGCCATCATCGCACCCATCCCGCCCATTTGCGCATGAGCGCCTTGGGCGGGCGCGGTGAGGCGTCCCATCGACGGTTGCGCGATGCTGGCTGGTCGAGCGGTCTGGGCCGGCGTCGCGGCCATCGCGGATCCGGCACGCCCCGCCGCCGGCATGCCCGCGGCAGCCGCCACCGGCTGCGTAGTCCCCACGGGATGCGGCCCGCGCAGTGTCGTGCCCGGCTGCGTCGGCGTTTGAGCCATCACCGGCGGATGTTGGCGCCAATAGCGGTTCCAATAGGCGTGTCGATAGAACCACGGACGTCCGAAGTAGAAGCTGCTCCAATAGGTCGTCAGCACGAACGGCGCGACCGGCACGTATTCGACATATTCGGGCAGATAGACGTATTGCTCGCGATAGAGATAGGCCAGCGCCCTCGACGCGACCCACCCCCGTTCGCCGGCGAAGCTCACATCGCACCACGCCCCGCCCTCGAGGCAGCCATGAATGGTGACGCGGGCGCCCGCGGGAATCCGGCTGACCTGAGGAAATCCCGGGCCTGGACCGGCGCGCATCGCGGCCGAGTTGCGCATCAGGCCATCGGCGGCCTCGGCCAGCGATGTGGATGCAGCGATCAAGAGTGCGGCGACGAGACACGTTCCGAGCTTCACCACGAGCACCTCCTGCCGGCTGGCGGAAGCGACGGCGCGTCGTCGCCCGCGTCCCGCATCGATCCCAGGAGAATGCTGACAGGCTATCGCGTCAACCTCACGGCGCTTCGGTGGAGCTCTTGATCGCGGCGCGCCTCAATGAAGGCGGGATCACGCTGCCGGGCCTCGGCAGCGCCCGCGCGGCATCGACCGCGACATCAGCAGATTACGGCGCGCCGTTGCCGGAGAGGATCTGCGCCGCCCCACCCAACGCGCGTCGAAACGTGTCGTCGAAGGTCGCACCATGGAGCTGCCAGCGATGCTGCGTTCCCGCTGCCTCCATCTGCCATTCCGATACCCAGGCGAGCTCCCCGTCATTCCAGGTCAGATGGCCAAGCACAATTGGTCCCGCGCTCGGCAGCATGAGCTTCGCCGGCGACCCCTTCGCGGCGGCATCGACGCCGGCCGCCTGCGCGGTCGTTGGAAGCACCAGATCGAGACCGCGCTTGCCGGCCGCAGCGAGCAACGCGTCGCGCTGCAGATCGGACTGCCGATCGTCGGAGACGACAACAAAGCTCCTGCTGCCGAACGTCATGGTCACGATCACGCCGATCGGCGGCCGCGGGGCCAGCCACGGCTTGACGCCGAGCTGCGCGAGGGTGGCGTCGATCTTCGCGTGATCGAAAGCGACGGTGAGATCATAGGGACGGTCACGCGTCCCCTGCTCGTCATGCTTCGGCTTACCTGACATCTGATCATGATAGTCGAAGCCCGTGACGAACTCGCGGGCGCGCGGCATCAATGAAGAAAGCCTGGCGTCCCCACTGAGCTGATAGGCGCCGGATACCTTGATCAGGACGTCCTCGAGACAGAGCGCAAAGCCGGCCAGCCGGTTGTCCACGCCCTGCCCGGTCACGACGGTCTGCGCAGAATAGAGATCGCTGGCCGCGGCCCGTGCGACACCGCACAGGCCGGCGAGCAGACAGAGCCCGAACCTCCACGCATTCCAATGCAGGACTCTGCGCCGCCCCATCCCCGCCTCGGACGTCCTGAGTTTGCTATTTCTGCCGATCGAGCTTGATGATCGTCTTCGTGCCGCCACCGTCCGACGTCTGGAACGTGACGCGATCACCGGCGTGAACCTCCTCGATCATCGCGCTGTCCTTGACCTTATACTCCTCCGTATCGGCGGGCGCATTCGCGCCGACGGTTCCATTTGGAACGCGCTTGATCGCCACGGTTCCATTGAGGCGGTTGATTCCCGTCACGATGCCCGTGGTCCCCTGCTCGGCAGCGAGGACAGGCACGGTAGCCGCAAGCGCCGCCGCCAAGGCCAGAGTGATCGTTGCTGCTTTCATCGCCCTTCTCCTGCTCGTTCGCGGCAGACAGACGCCGCGTGACTATTTTGGTTCCGGCTTCCGGTGTATTTGCGCTGATTGTAACCGCACATGAATGCGGTGATTTGACCCGCCGCAATTCACGGCGCGCGAGCAGGTCACGCCTCATGCCGACCGGCTCCGCCAGCGACCGCGGCTGGACCCGCAAGGGGGCGGGAGGTCGCGGCATTCAGCGCCTCGGCACACAGCCTCGTTCATGTGGTGACATTCCGGCGAATGTCATCATGGAGACTGAGATGCTGCATCACAAACAATGTAACGCCGAATTCATCATTGCGTCATGATGCGCCTTGACAGCAGCATGGCGTGGGCCGACGATATCGTCATCGCTCCTGCGGCGTGGCTGTCATGAAGCTGCTACGACAAGGGAGCGACGGCGAACGATCGGCATCGCAGGGAGGTTCTATGACTCCACCCTCGTATCAAATCCGCTGAATGCGGCGGTAATCGTTTCGGGCCACCGCACAGCGGAACTTCACGAACGGCACGCCGGGTTGAGGCTGAGTGGGCTGCATCAGTGAGGCATGGCCCCTCGCCGCCCGGCGCTGTGCCGTGAGCGGTCGATCGATATCACTCTGTCGCCGCTTTTTAGCTCCCGACCATCCGACACGACTGGCCATGACGGCCACTTCTGCTGTTGCAGGACTGCTGGATGGCTCAACACTCGGCGTCGGGGCGAGTACCAACTCGTATGCCGCCGCCCGAGCGAGTGCGCAGCAGATGCCTGTGATCCGCCCCGCACTCACTCTCGTAAAGCTGCGGCCCGCGGCAACTACTTGCTGTAATCGTAGAACCCTTTGCCGGTCTTGCGGCCGAGCTGGCCCGCCGCGACCATTTCCTTCAACAGCGGCGCCGGACGATATTTCGGATCATTGAAGCCGTTGTAGAACACCTCCATCACCGACAGCATGGTGTCGAGGCCGATCAGGTCGGCGAGCGCCAGTGGTCCGATCGGATGATTGCAGCCGAGCTTCATGCCCTCATCGATGTCGGCGGCGGTCGCGATGCCTTCCGAATAGGCGAAGATCGCCTCGTTGATCATCGGGCACAGGATGCGGTTCACCGCAAAGCCCGGGCTGTTCTTGGCGGTGATCGCGACCTTGCCGATCCGCTTGGCGAAGTCGGCCGCGGCCGCGTGGGTCGCATCCGAGGTCTGCAGGCCGCGGATCAGTTCGAGCAGCGCCATCATCGGCACCGGATTGAAGAAGTGCATGCCGATGAAGCGGTCCGGCCGATCGGTGGCGGTCGCAAGCTTGGTGATCGAGATCGACGAGGTGTTGGTCGCGATCAGCGCCTCCGGCTTCAGCCCGGCGCAGAGATCCTTGAGGATCTTGAGCTTGAGCTCCTCGTTCTCGGTCGCCGCCTCGATCACCAGATCGCAGGTCGACAGCTTGGCCTTGTCGGTGGTGCCGGTGATCAGGGACAGCGCCTTGTCCTTGTCGGCGGCCGTCATCTTGTCCTTTTTCACAAGGCGATCGAGGCTCGAGCCGACGGTGGCGAGCCCGCGCGCGACCGCCTGCTCGGAGATGTCCACCATCACGATCGGGACGCCCGCGGCCGCGCAGACCTGCGCGATGCCGTTGCCCATGGTGCCTGCTCCGATGATGCCAACCGTCTGAATCATTGCCGATGCCCTCTTTCGCTCATGGCGGCCAACCCCCGCCGTCCGGGGTTGCTTAACAGGCTATCGCCTCGCCCGGTAGCCCTGCGCGGATCCGACGACGGTGCGCCGCCCGGCGCGTCCGCCTCCCGGCTCTGGAACAGATGCGAGTCCCTCTCGTTGGCCCGGGACGCCCTGGCCATGAGTTCAGCCGGGCCGAGACCGTGGGAGGACCGACATGAACGGCGGAGTCACAACATTCTGGGGCTGGGGAATCGGCATCGTCATCCTCGGCCTGCTCCTCGCTTACGCGGCGACGCGATCCGGACGGCTGCGCCCCGGCGAACGCGCCAGGCTCGACGAGAAGACGCACGCCTCGCTGGCGGCGCATGACCAGAGCGAGCGCGCCACCGGCGCGGGGTCGCGCGTCCCGGGCATGCAGAGCAACACGCCCTACGCCCTGCTCATACCGATCGTGGTGGTCGCCGCGGCGATCGCACTGATGTTCTGGTCGTTCGCCGGCGGCAAGGGGCAGCGTCAGGACGCCCAGACGACGAACCAGCGGACCACCAGCCAGCCGACCACCGGCAGTGCCGCACCCAGGCAGGATCAGCCTGCGACCGCCGCCCCGGCCGTTCCGAGCAACGACACAGCAAGCGACAGCGCCCGCGGCAGCGGCCCGCTCAACAAGAGCCACTGAGACCGAGGACGGGCGCGCCCCCTCGAAGCGCGGACCTGATCGCGAGGCTTCATTCGGAACGCTCGCCCTCGCAGCAGGTTCTCGGGCCTAAGGTTGTGCTGCCACTCAGAGGAGACCGTCTTGACGACCGTCGATACAAGCCATCCCGACCTGGAGCCCACGGCCCGCGTCGCGCGGCATCCCATTCACCCCATGCTGGTGCCATTTCCCATCGTCTGCTTCATCGGCGCCCTCGTCACCGACATCGCCTATTGGCGGACTGCGGAAATGATGTGGGCCGATATTTCGGCATGGCTGCTGCTCGTCGGCCTGATCATGGGCGTTCTCGCGGCCATTGCCGGCCTGATCGACTTCCTCGGCAATCGGCTGATCCGCACGCAGACGCCGGCCTGGCCGCACCTGATCGGCAACCTGATCGCGCTGGTGCTCGCGTTCTTCAACAACATGGTGCACGCGCGCGACGCCTGGACCTCGGTGGTGCCGACCGGGCTGATCCTGTCGCTGGTCACCGTACTGATCCTTCCAATCACGGGCTGGCTGGGCTGGTCGATGGTCTATCGCCACCGCGTGGGAGTTGCCCGATGAGCCGTTTTCGCACTCCGCACCGCATCGCCCCGGTGCTCACGGCGCTGCTGCTCGGCACCAGCGCCTTCGGTCTGACCGGCTGCAATGAGGGCGGCGATCCCAAGGCGGAGGTCGGCGCCAACGTCAAGCTGCCTGCGCTGACGCAATATCTGCTGCCGCCGATGAACGTCGCCACCGTCGTCGGCTGGAAGCAGGGCGAAACCCCGAAAGTCGCACCAGGGCTGAAGATCGAGGCGCTGGTCAAGGGCCTGCAGCATCCCCGCTCGCTCTACACGCTGCCGAACGGCGACGTGCTGGTGGTCGAGTCCAAGGCTCCGCCGGCCCCGCCGCCGAAGCGGCCGAAGGACATCGTGATGGCGTTCGTCGAATCCTGGGCGACGTCGGGCGGCAGCACCGGACCGAGCGACCGCGTCACGCTGCTGCACGACGCCAATGGCGACGGCGTGCCGGAGCAGAAGAGCGTGTTCATCGACCACCTGAACGCGCCGTTCGGCGTGGCGCTGGTCGGCAGCGACCTCTACATCGCCAACACCGACGCCATCGTCAGATATCCCTACACGCCCGGCGAGACGCAGATGAAGGACGCCGGAACGACGCTCACCGCCCTGCCTGGCGGGCCGATCGACCATCACTGGACCAAGAGCCTGACGGCGAGCCCGGACGGGCGGCTGCTCTATGTCGGCGTCGGCTCCAACAGCAACATCACCGAGAACGGCATCGAGGCCGAGAAGAACCGCGCCGCCATCCTCGAGGTGGATCGCGCCTCGGGCCGCTGGCGGGTCTTCGCCAGCGGGTTGCGCAATCCCAACGGATTGAGCTTCGAGCCGCAGAGCGGCGCGTTGTGGACGGTCGTCAACGAACGCGACGAGATCGGTCCGGACCTGGTGCCGGACTACATGACATCGGTGAAGGACGGCGGCTTCTATGGCTGGCCCTACAGCTATTACGGCCAGCACGTCGACCCGCGCGTGCATCCGCAACGGCCTGATCTGGTGGACAAGGCGATCGTGCCGGACTACGCACTGTCCTCCCATGTCGCCCCGCTCGGAATGACGTTCTACACGGCCAATGCCCTGCCCCAGGCCTATCGCGGCGGTGCCTTCGTCGGCGAGCACGGCAGCTGGAATCGCACACCGCTGAACGGCTACAAGGTCGTCTACGTGCCGTTCTCCGGCGGCAAGCCGAACGGGCAAGCCCAGGACGTCGTGACCGGCTTCCTCAACGATCAGAACCAGGCGCGCGGCCGGCCGGTCGGGCTGGCCGTCGACAAGAGCGGCGCGCTGCTGATTGCAGACGATGTCGGCAATACGGTCTGGCGCGTCACCGCCTCGGGCGGCTGACCTCGTCGTCGACAGTCATAATGGAGGACGCAATGGGACTGGCACAATACGCGATCGTGGCCGTTGGCGACCGCTACAGCGTGCTTCACGATGGCAACGCGCAGGGCGATTATGCGACCCGAGAGGCCGCCTTCGAATCGGCGGTTCTGGCCGCCACCCTGGCGCTCAAGCAGGGACACGAGGTGCATCTGAGTGTCCCCGGCAACGATCCTGACCGGTCGAACAACTAATCGCGCACCGATGCGCTCGAAACGTCCCGCCGCCATCCAGCGATCGTGATTTGCACGCTAACGTGTGTTAGCGACGGAACGCCGCTCAGCCTGCAAGCTCCTGCCGAGAGGAAACAGGAGTTCGCCATGTCCATCAAAAGGAACCGGCGCAAACAGACCGTCTCGTTCGCCGACCGTTTGCAGCAGGCCGCGACTGCTGCGCGCGAGGCGGCACGGCTTCTGCCGGCCGGACCGGAGCGCGAGTCGATGTTGAAGAAGGCGATCCAGGCCGAGACCGCCGCGCATATCAACGAGCTGCTCAGCGCGCCGATCATGCAGGCCGCCGTCGAGCGCTGATAGCCGATCGGGAGCGTTCACGGCATCCCGACTCATTCGGTTGGCGGCGGTTCTGCCGCCGCAGGAACTCTGAACCAGCCGAAAGCTTCTCCATCGAGACAGATCATGATCTCGGCGAGGCGGATGGATGGCGCGGGTCGTTGTCGGCACCTCCGGTTGGCACTACCAGTCCTGGCGCGGTCCGTTCTTCCCGGCCGGCCTGCTCGTCAAACACCAGTTGCGCTTCTATGCCAGCCAGTTCGAAACGACCGAGCTGAACGGCGTGTTCTACCGGACGCCGAGCGAGGCCGCGGTGCGCGGCTGGCGCGACCAGACCGGCCCCGACTTCGTCTTCGCGTGGAAGGCCTCAAAATTCATCACGCACTGGAAGCGGCTGTCGGAGCGCTCGACCAACAGTCTGGAGCTGATGGAAAGCCGGCTGAAGCTGCTCGGCGACAAGGCCGGTCCCGTGCTGTTTCAGCTGCCCCCGCAGTTCGAGGCGGATCACGACAGGCTGGCATCGTTTCTTCGACGGCTGCCCGAGCACCGGCGTTACAGCTTCGAGTTTCGGCATCGCAGCTGGTACGCGCCAGCCATCCTGCGGCTGTTGCGACAAGCGAATGTCGCACTGTGCCTCTCGGATCATCACGACGCTCCGGCGCCGTGGCGGCGTACGGCTGACTTCGTCTATGTTCGCGGTCATGGCCCGGACGGCCGCTACCGCGACAATTATCCCGCCGCGACGCTGAAGGCGTGGGCCAAGCGCATCGGCGGATGGTCGGCGCACGGCGTCGACGTGTTCGTCTACTTCGACAACGATCAGAAGAGCGCGGCTCCGGCCGATGCCCTGCAGCTGCGGAGGCTGCTCGAAGAGTCCCGCCGCACGCGTCGGATCGCGCGCCAGCGCAGCGCCGACCAACGCGCAGATCTCTCGGTTGGGTCGTCAACCTGACACGCGAGATTTCATCGTGAAGCGCGCGATCGGCAGCTCCCGACCTGGGCGCGACGATCGATTGCCTGTTTCATGCGATAAGAGCGCCGACCAGCAAGGTCCGGCGCTCCCTCTCATCATCGGCGTCCATTCGCTTCGCCGCTTACGCGACGCGGACCGAGCCGAGGAAGCGCGACACTTCCCGCTTCAGGCGGCTGCTTTCGCCGGCGAGCGATTTCGCCGCGTTAAGCACCTGCGCCGAGGCCTGGCCGGTCGCGCTGGCCCCGCGCTGCACGTCGGTGATGTTGGACGAGACCTGCTGCGTGCCATGAGCAGCCTGCTGAATGCTGCGGGAGATCTCCTGGGTGGCGGCGCCCTGCTCCTCGACCGCGGACGCGATGGTCGAGGCGATCTCCGACATCTTCTCGATGGTCTCGCCGATCTCCCTGATCGCGTTCACCGACTCCTGCGTCGCCGCCTGGATGCCATTGATCTGCTGGCTGATCTCATCGGTGGCCTTGGCAGTCTGCTCGGCCAGCGCCTTCACCTCCGAGGCCACGACGGCGAAACCACGCCCGGCTTCGCCGGCCCGCGCCGCCTCGATCGTGGCATTGAGCGCCAGCAGGTTGGTCTGCCCCGCGATGGAGTTGATCAGCTCGACGACATCGCCGATCCGACCGGCCGCCTTGGCCAGCTCGCCCACGCGGTCGTTGGTGCGCTGCGCCTGCTGAACCGCCTCATTGGCGACCCGCGCCGAGTCCTGCACCTGGCGGCTGATCTCGGTCACCGAGGACGACATCTCCTCGGTCGCGGACGCCACCGACTGTACGTTGGTCGAGGCCTCCTCCGATGCTGAGGCCACGGTGATGGCGAGCCGCTCCGACTGCTCGGCGGTGGTGGTGAGCGTTCCCGCCGAGCTTTCCAGCGCGGTCGAGGCCGACGACACGACCTCGACGATCTCGCTGATGACCGTCTCGAATTCGCGCGTGATGGTGTCGACGCGCTGCCCGCGCTGGATCTTGGCTTCGGCTTCCGCGGCGGCGGCGCGATCCGCCGTCTTCTTCGCCACCAGGGCTTCCTTGAACACCTGCAGCGAGCCCGCCAGCGTCCCGATCTCGTCCTGGCGATCACTTGCGGGGATGGCCACGTCGTCACGACCGGCCGCCAGCTCGCCGACGACCCCCGTCAGCGCCGCCAGCGGCGCAATCACGCGACGGCGCAGCATGAAGGTGACCACGCCGAGCATGACGAGCAGCGCCAGCACGGCAGCGCTGCCGAGCACAAGCATGAGCCGAGCCTCGTCGCGCTCCGCTTCCGCCCGCTCCCGCGCCTCGGCCAGCGCCTTGTCACGGACGCCCAGGAATTTGAGGATCGCCGGGACCGCGAGGTTGCCGAGCTCCTCGGGAGTGAGCGAGTAGTTGCCATTGCTGCGCGACGCCGCGACCTCCTTCTCGATCAGAGGAGCGGTCTTGGTGAAATAGGTGTCGACGGCTTCGTTCATCACCTGCGCGACGCCCGCGGGGTTGCCGATCTGGTCGATGCTCGACTCGATCCGCTCGCGGTTGGCGTCGACGCGTCCCTGGGCGCGGTCCATGGCGGAGATCTCGGCCGCGGTCAGCGGACGCTTCGCGCCCAGCACCGGTGACAGCATCGCGGCCCGCCCGCCGGCCGTCAGGCGCAGATCCTGTGCGGTGCGCGCGACGATGAGCAGCGGGGTCAGCGACGCATCCGCGGTCGCAACCCGGCTTTCCAGCCGGTTCAACAGCGGCTCCATGATCTTCAACGTGTCGGAGATCCCAGGCAAGACGCTTCGCGTCGCGCTCTGATCGCGTGAGCTCAAGGGCACCTGCACCGCGCGATCGACGGTTGCGCGGACGTCGTTGAGCTTCGCCATGGCCTTCGCCAGCCCTTCGACGATCGGGGCGCCGTCGGAAATCGCCTCCACGGTGCTGCGCGCCTTGGCGAACGCCGCGTCGGCCTGCTGCCCCGCTTTGCCGAGAGCTTCCAACTGAGCCGGGGACGCGGGCGACTCCTGAAACAGCGTCGTGGCGTAGGACGTGCGGAAGCCTGCGACGGCCTGCCCGGCCAGCAGCACGGCCCCGAATGCGTCGACGGACCGGATCGCTTCGGTCTTGCTCGCATAGGCGCGATATTGTGAGACGACGATTTCACTGCCGAGAACGCAGGCAAGACCCGCGACCGAGAGCATCGAGACCGCGAAGAGCTGACCGACTCGCATGATACGTTTCCAATTCGATGGTTTCGATCAAACTAGCCAGCGCTGCCTAAGAGGGTCTTAACTGTTCCGCCGGGCGTCGAGTGCCAATTGGTCGCAACAACGGCGCCGAACCGTCGGAGCGAAACACCCATTGGTTCCAATCGAGCAAAAAGATATGCCTGAACTAATGAGGTAACATGCTAACATAAGTTATTGTAGGCGCCCGGCAGGGAACCCGTATAAGCGGCTTGGGGGAACCACTCCTTGAGTCACTTGGTCCGCAAGCTCGAGAATTTCGTCCGCCTCTCGGCGGCCGATCGCATGATGCTCAACCGCGCAGCCGCACAGCGGGTCAGGACATTTGCGCCGCGAACCGACATTGCGCGCGAGGGCGAGAAGCCGAAGGACGTCCACCTGATCCTGAACGGCTGGGCCTGCCGCTACAAGCAGCTCGAGGATGGCCGCCGCCAGATCGTGTCGTTCTTCCTGCCCGGCGACATCTGCGACCTCAACATCTTCATCCTGCGCGAGATGGACCATTCGATCGGCACCATCACGGCGGTGTCGATCGCCGACCTGTCGCGCGAGTTCTTCGATGAGATCAGCGCCGGCTATCCGCGCGTCGCCACCGCGTTCTGGTGGGAGACGCTGGTGAATGCCGCCATTCAGCGCGAATGGACCATGAACCTCGGACAGCGCACCGCCTCCGAGCGCATGGCGCATCTGCTGTGCGAGCTGTTCTTCCGCCTGCGGCTCGCCGGCCTCGCCGACGAGAACAGCTGCAGCTTCCCGCTCACGCAGGCCGATCTCGCCGAGGCCACGGGACTCTCGAAGGTCCATGTCAACCGGACGCTCCAGGAGCTCCGCGCCAGCAACCTCATCGTGCTCAAGGGCAAGATGCTGGTGCTGCCCGATTTGGAACGCCTCATGAGCGCCGGGCTGTTCAACGCGAACTACTTGCATCTGGACCGCGAAGGTCGTCAGCTGGATGCGAATGAGTAAGACGGTCCAGCGCCCAGGGCCCCCGACTTGCGCGAGGCGGGCCGGCTCAGGCATGGTGCCGGAGAAACGGCAATGGTCGAACAGCGTATGGACGATGGAGCTTTCGAGCGGGAGGTCGTGCAGCGCCTCGGGCTGATGCCCAATCTGTTCCGGCCGCCGCCGTCGGCGCCGGAGGCCACCCTAAACCTGTGGCAGCTCGCCACATCCGCCTACCTCGACGCTCCGTTGCCGGCCCTGTTCAAGGAGCGCCTCGCCGTCCACCTGTCGCGCCTCGCCGGCTCGAGCTACTGCCTGACGCGCCATTTCGGCTTCCTGATCGGGCTTGGCCGGCCAGCGGGCGATCCAGGATGCCGTCCGGAGACCATCGAGCAGGCCCTGGAGCTGCTCGCGCTGCCGCTCACCGACCCCTCTCATGTCGCGGCGGCCCTCGACCGGCTCGAGGCCGTGGACACGCCGCATGCGATCCCTGAGCCGCGCAGCGAAAGCGAGGCCGACCTGTTCGCCGCGGCCGCGGCGCTGTTCCAGCCAGGTGCAACGTCCGCGCGCGCCCGTCTGGCGATCCGTCACGCCTTCGGCGACGCCACCTTCGAGCTGCTGGCGGGCTTCCTGGCCTATCTGCGCATGGTGCATTTCTGGGCCGAGGCGCATCCCGAGCTCACGATCGATTCCGATCTCGACACGCTCACCCGATCGGATCCCGAGCTCGCTGCGCGCCTGCGTTGCCGCGAGCCCGACCATGGTTCACCGCCGCCGCCCCCGGACCTTCGCGCCGCCGGCAGCGCCGCGAGCGCGCATCGGCTGCATCGCCTGCTGGAGATCGACTCTGTCGGCGTGCTGTTCTTCGATCATGAACAAGGCATCTTGATCGATGCCAACGACGCCTTCCTGGATATGACAGGCTATTCGCGCGAGGAGGTGCGGACCCGCCAGCTCACATGGCAGAGGATGACGCCACCGGAATGGGTCGAGAGCTCGACATCGCAGCTCGCGAATCTCAAACGCACCGGCCGGATCGGTCCCTATGAGAAGGAGTACTTCCGCAAGGATGGTGAGCGCGCCTGGATGATGTTCGCTGGCCGTGACGTCGGCGACGGCACGCTGGTCGAGCTGGCCATGAACATCGACGATCGCAAGCGGACCGAAGCCGCGCTGCGCGACAGCGAAGCGCGGTTCCGCGAGTTCGGCGAGGCCTCTTCGGACGTGTTGTGGATCCGTAACGCCGCGACCATGCACTGGGAGTATCTCAGTCCCGCTTTCGAGACGATCTACGGGGTGCCGCGCACCGCCGTGCTGCAGGGCGATCATCTCACGCCCTGGATCGAGCTGATGCAGCCGGAGGATCGCGCGCGCGCCGCCGATGGCCTCGAACGGGCCCGCCGGGGTGACCGCGACAGCTTCGATTTCCGCATCATCCGGCAGACCGACGGCGCGCTTCGCTGGCTGCGCATCCGGAGTTTCCCGATGGTCGATGCTGCCGGGCAGGTCCAGCGAATCGGCGGCATCACCCAGGACATCACGGCGCTGGTCGAGGCGGCGGATCACCAGAGACGGCTGCTGGCCGAGTTGCAGCACCGCGTGCGCAACATGCTCGCGGTGATCCGCTCGATCATCCGGCGCACCGGCGATTCCAGCGAGAGCGTCGAGGATTTCGCCAGCCACCTCGAGGGTCGCATCGCGGCGCTGTCGCGAATCCAGGCCGTGGTCACGCGCGATCCGCTCGCCGGATTCGATCTGACCGAGCTGATTGCCGATGAGCTGCGCGCCGGCGCCGCGCGTGAGGATCGGCAATACACGCTGTCGGGCCCTGCGTTGCGGATCAAGGCGAAGGCGGCCGAGAGCATCGGGCTTGCCATGCATGAGCTCGCGACCAATGCGCTGAAGTTCGGCGCACTGACGGTGCCGCGCGGATTCATCAACATCGCCTGGCGTCTCGACGAGCGCGATGCGATCCGCTGGCTCGTCATTGTCTGGATCGAGACTGGTCTCTCGGGCCGCGCCATCGGCGCGAGCCGGCACGGCTTCGGCACCATCCTGCTCGATCAGATGCTGCCCTATGAGGTCGGCGCGCGCGTGAACAGGCGCTTCGAGCCGAGCGGCCTGCGCTGCGAGATCTGGCTGCCGGCCGACGACATCGTCGAGCACTGAACGGCCGGCAATGTTGGCCGGGCCATCCGGAGGTACCGCCGGCGTAGCCTTCGCCCTGCAATAAGGGTATGCTTGGCCCTGCGGCCGATGTGATGGTCGCGCGCATGGCGGCCATGCCTTTGCCTTGGTTTGGCCCCATATGGCAGTGACTGCAGAGAACGCGTAGGAATCGCCTGGACGCGGTGGCGGAACGAGGATGGGACGGTCCGCAAGCATCGTCGCCGAGGCCAAGACGACCTCAAGACCAATATCGTGCACATGCGGACGTGTGAGCACGCGGGACAACAGGTATCCAGGTTCTGTTCAAGGCGACTGGCGTGGTCCGTATCGAATGACCTCGTCGTCGGACATGGGTGCGACGAGACGTTGCTGCGTCGAATGGCTTCTGCCACGGCACGTCGAAACAGCGAGACCGAGTACGACGACGCGTTGGTAGGTGACATCAGGACGGCGCCGAGCGCCGCCGATGATACGGACGACAACGGAGGACGGAGCGTCAATGCTTGCAACGACGACGAAAGACGGCGATCAGCAGCCGCATGCGGTGATCGACCCGGAAATCGTGCTGGCAGCCCGTGCCGATCGACCGGGCGCGGATGCCGATCGGCGCAGCGCGCAGCGTCCACCGGAAATCCCCTCGCCGAAGGTCGATCCTGAGTTTCGCGCCCAGACGGCCGCCGGAGCCGACCTCGCCGCAGCCGGGGGGCGCACCACGCTCGGAACCTGGGTGGTGCGCACCATCCTGGCCGTGCTGTTCGCGGTCGGCAGCGCGGTCGCGGCGGCCGCCTGGCAGAGCTATGGCGATCAGGCCCAGGAGGTGATCGCCCATTGGATGCCGCGGATCTCGCTGGCGTCGAATGCCGACAAGGAAGCGGCCCAGCCGGCCGCTGCCGTTCCGGCGCAGGAGACGGCGGCGGCCTCGCCAGCGCCCGCGCAGGAGCCCGCGACCGGCACGATCGGTGCGAGCGCCTTGCAGGAGCAGTCCCAGCTGCTGCAGTCGATGGCCCACGACCTCGCCGCGCTCAGCCAGCAGGTCACCGAGTTGAAGACGAGCCTCGCGCAGCTGAAATCGGGCCAGGAGCAGATGGCCCGCGAGATGGCGCGGGTGGCCGATGCCAAGCCGACCGAAAGGGCCAGCGAGCGCACGGCCGAGGCACGTCCGTTCGATCCG
>NZ_CAFJ01000066.1 GCF_000239795.1 Bradyrhizobium sp. STM 3809
AGCTTCTTGAGGACCTCCAAGGTCAGCTTGTCATCGATGTCCGACATGGACCTGCTCCCACCCTGTTTGTGCATCATGCCCCCAAACGTTCCCCGCGCGGCGTCGGCCATGATGTCCGGCCCGTTATCGCCGTCTCGGCGCGCCTTTCGGGTCGCGCATGCGAGTCCCCCACCAAGACCCGCATTGCGGCAGGGACGCGACGTCGCGCGCATGCACAATCTGAAATTGCAATCATCGTAAACGCGAGGGCTTGCCGCGAGGATCGATGCTCCGGCGCTGCGCACCTCATCGTTCGAAGCTGACCGCAATTGCAGGGGAACGCAGAGGCGCGGCCCGCAGTTCCCCGATCAAGGCTGCGTTAGGCGGAAGTTAACGGAGGTGATTGACGCCGCGTGCTGTAGGCGCGGAGCGATCAGGTCGCGATCATCCCGTCGCGCTTGATCGGCTGCGGCCGGCCGCCGTCATCGATCGAGACGTAGGTGAAGTTGCCGTCGGTGACGAGGATCGGCTGCTCCTCGCGCCGGCGCACCACCCAGGCCTCGAGGCGCACGGTCATCGAGGTACGGCCGATGCGCACGAGATGCGCATAGACCGAGACGAGATCGCCGACATACACCGCCTTGCGGAAGTTCATCGCCTCGATCGCGACCGTCACCGTGCGCGACTTCGCGACCTTGGCCGCGAACACGCCGCCGCCGACGTCCATCTGGCTCAGCAGCCAGCCGCCGAAGATGTCGCCATTGGCGTTGGTGTCGGCCGGCATCGCCAGGGTGCGGATGCAGAGATCGCCACGCGGCCCGGTCGGCGTGGCAGGGACGGTCGCTTCGGTCACGTCAGGATGTCTCCATGAAGCCGGCTGTGCAATCGCGCCGATCGGGCCGGTCAGTCCGGCCTGATCATCTCGAACATGTCTTCGGCCTTGATCTCGAAATAGTCGCCGCGGCGCCCGGCGCGCACGATCGGATGGGCGAGCGCGGTCTGGTAGACGCCGTCCTTGATCAGCGCCTTGTCGATGTGCACGGCGACGACCTCGCCGAGCGTCAGCCAGGCCTGCGCCTTCCTGCCGTCGGCGCCCTGCAGCTGGATGATCTGCGTGACCTTGCATTCGAACGCGACCGGGCTCTCGCCGACGCGGGGCACGTTGACGTGCTTGCAGGGCACCGGCGTGACACCGGCGAGCTTGAACTCGTCGACGTCGCGCGCGACATGCGCGGCGGTCGCGTTCATCTGGGTCGCGAGGTCGCGGGTCACCAGGTTCCAGACGAACTCTCCGGTGTCCTTGATGTTGGCGGCCGAGTCCTTCCACTGCGTGGAGGAGAAGCCGATGATCGGCGGCGTGTAGTTGAAGGCGTTGAAGAAGCTGTAGGGCGCGAGATTGACGTGGCCGTCCGGATCGCGCGACGAGATCCAGCCGATCGGACGCGGCGCGATGATGGCGTTGAAGGGATCGTGCTTGAGGCCGTGGCCGTTCTTCGGTTCGTAGAAGTGCAGGTCGCGTTCAGTCACAGCCAATGTCCTTTTCGTCATTGCGAGGAGCGCAAGCGACGACGCAATCCAGAGCTGCGCGGACGGCCCTGGATTGCTTCGCTTCGCTCGCAATGACGGCGAACTTAGCTCGCAGCGCCCCGGGAACCAAGCCCCGCCAGAACGAAATCGATCATCTCGTCCACGGTCGGGCCAGGCTTGGTCGCGCACTGTGCGATCATCTGCGGATGGAAGAAGCGCATCATCGCCGTCGTTGCGCATTTCGTGGCCAGCACGATGTCGCTGACGGCGAACTCGCCGGACGCGGCGCCCTGCCCGATCACGCGGCCGATGATCTCGGTGATCAGCATCATGTGCGCCTCGCAGACCTCCCAGCTCTCCTCCATCGCGACGGCGACCATCTCGTGAAGCTTGTTGTCGCCGACATAGCGCTCGGTGTTCATGCGATGGATGGTGCCGAGCAGCTCGCGCAGCCGCGGCACGGCCGGGCCGGCGCGCTCGGCGATCGCGATCGCCGCCGCCTCGACCTGGCCCATCAGCTCGCGGGCGACGCCCTGGTGGATCGCCTTCTTCGACTCGAAGAACCGGTAGACATTCGCCGGGCTCATGCGGAGCTCCTTGGCGATGTCGGCCACGGTGGTCTTCTGATAGCCGATCTGCCGAAACAGGCGCTCCGCGACGACGAGGATGCGTTCGCGCGTATCAGGTTCGATATGTTCGGAGACCAGCGTCATCATGCCTGCGATCTTGTTCGTCCTTCATTCGGCGGCCTCGGCGAGCGGAAGCGCCGGCGCCGGCCCGTCAACGTGCTGCGCTGCAGAATGATCCTGCGCAGCCGCGCCGCGTTCATCGAGGCTCTTGCGGAACCATAGAGCATACAATCCCGGCAAGTACAGCAGCGTCAGGAAGGTTGCAACGAACAAACCGCCCATGATGGTGATCGCCATGGGTCCCCAGAACGCCGAGCGCGACAGCGGGATCATGGCCAGGATCGCCGCCAGCGCGGTCAGCACCACCGGGCGGGCGCGGCGCACGGTGGCCTCGATGATCGCCTCCCGCCGGGTCAGGCCTGAGGCGACGTCGTGCTCGATCTGATCGACCAGGATCACGGTGTTGCGCATGATCATGCCGGCCAGCGCGATCAGGCCGAGCAGCGCCACGAAACCGAACGGCGCGTTGGCGACGTTGAGGCCGAGCGAGGCGCCGATGATGCCGAGCGGCGCGGTCAGGAACACCAGGAACAGCCGCGAGAAGCTCTGCAGCTGCACCATCAGCAGGGTCAGCATCACGATCGTCATCAGCGGGAACAGCGCGAAGATCGACGCATTGCCCTTGGCCGACTCCTCGATCGCGCCGCCCATCTCGATGCGGTAGGCCGGGTCGAGCTTGGCCCTGATGTCGGCGAGCTTCGGCCAGATCTGGTTGGTGACGTCGGGCGCCTGGACGCCGTCGGCGACGTCGGCGCGCACGGTGATCGCCATGTCGCGGTTGCGCCGCCACAGGATCGGCTCCTCATGCGCATATTCGATCTTGGCGATCTGCTGCAGCGGCACGGCGACGCCGTTGCGCGAGGTGATGGTGAGGTCGCCGACCCCCGCGAGATCGAGCCGCTCGGATGGCACCGCGCGGGCGATGACGCCGACCTTCTCGATGCCGTCGCGGATCGTCGTCACCTGCACGCCGGAGATCAGCATCGCCAGCGACTGCGAGACGTCCTGCGGCGTCAGGCCGAGCGCGCGGGCACGGTCCTGGTCGACGACGAGCTTGAGATAGGGCGACTGCTCGTTCCAGTCGAGCTGCGGGTCCCTGACGTTCGGATTCTGGCGGACGACGTCGCGCACCTGGCGCGCGATGTCACGCACCTGAGCCGTGTCCGGACCGATCACGCGGAACTGCACGGGGAAGCCGACCGGCGGGCCGAAATTGAAGCGGTCGACGCGCACCCGCGCCTCGTTGATGTCGCCATTGGCGGCCGCGGTCTCGATCCGCGCCTTGATGCGCTCGCGCGCGGCGACGTCCTTGGCGACGATGACGATCTCGGCGAACGCCTCGTTCGGCAGCTGCGGCGATAGGCCGAGCCAGAACCGCGGCGAGCCCTGGCCGACATAGGAGGTGAAGGTCTCGATGTCCTTGTCGTCCTTCAACAACGCCTCCGCCTTGCGCGCCGCCTTCTCGGTGACACCGAAGGCGGTGCCCTCCGGCAGCCGCAGCTGCAGGAACAGTTCGGGCCGCTCCGACAGCGGGAAGAACTGCTGCTGGACGTGGCCGAAGGCGACGATCGAGGCGGCGAACACGCCGACGGTCGCGGCCACCGTGGTGATGCGATGCGTCACGCACCAGCGCACGACGGCGCGCAGGCCGCGATACATCCGGGTGTTGTAGACCGCGTGCTCGTCATGGCCGTGCTGCACTGTGATGTTCGGCAGCAGCTTGACGCCGATATAGGGCGTGAAGATCACGGCGACGAACCACGACGCCACCAGCGCGATGGCGACGATCCAGAAGATGCTGCCGGTGTATTCGCCGACCGCCGAATTGGCGAAGCCGATCGGCAGGAAGCCGGCGGCGGTGACCAGCGTGCCCGTCAGCATCGGAAAGGCGGTCGACTCCCAGGCATAGGACGCCGCGCGGACGCGGTCCCAGCCCTGCTCCATCTTCACCACCATCATCTCGACCGCGATGATCGCATCATCGACCAGCAGGCCGAGCGCGATGATCAGCGCGCCGAGCGAGATGCGGTGCAGGTCGACGCCCAGCGCGCTCATCGCGATGAACACGATGCCGAGCACCAGCGGCACCGACAGCGCCACCACGATGCCGGTGCGCCAGCCGAGCGCCAGGAACGAGACGAACAGCACGATGATGAGCGCCTCGACGAAGGAGTGCACGAACTCGCCGACGGCGCGCTCCACCACCTTGGGCTGGTCGGCGATCTGCGTCAGCTCGATGCCCTGCGGCACCGCCTTCATGAAGTCGTCCGAGGCGGCGTGCACGTCCTTGCCGAGCTCGAGGATGTTGGCGCCCTTGGCGGTGACGACGCCGATGCCGAGCGCAGGCTTGCCCTCCTGATGCACCTTGTAGGTCGGCGGATCGACGAAGCCATGGGTGACGGTGGCGATGTCGCCGAGCCGGAACACTCGTCCATTGCTCTCCACCGGGGTCTCGGCCACCGCCTTGGCGCCGTCGAGCGCGCCGGTGACGCGCAGCGGCACGCGCTGCGAGGTGGTTTCGACCGTGCCGGCCGGCGTCACATTGTTCTGCTTGGCGAGCGAGTCGAACAGCGCCTGCGGCGTGATGCCCAGCGTCGCCAGCTTGGCATGGCTGAACTCGACATAGATGCGCTCGTCCTGGGTGCCATACAGATTGACCTTGGTGACGCCGTTGACCTTCAGCAGGCGCTGCCGCAGGCCCTCGGCGACCTTCTTCAGCTGCGCATAATCGGCGCCGTCGCCGGTCATCATGAACAGGATGGAATCGACGTCGGAGAACTCGTCATTGACGAACGGGCCGAGCACGCCCGCGGGCAGCGAGGGCTGCGCGTCCGCGAGCTTCTTGCGCAGGAGATAGAACAGATACGGAACGTCCTTCGGCGGCGTGGAGTCGCGGAACGTGACCTGCATCGCGGTGAAGGCCGGCTTCGAATAGGTCTGCACCTTCTCGAAGAAGGGCAGCTCCTGCAGCTTCTTCTCCAGGGGGTCGGCGACCTGGCTCTGCATCTCCGTGGCGGTCGCGCCCGGCCACATCACCGAGACGTTGACCACCTTCACCGTAAAGAACGGGTCCTCGGCGCGCCCGAGCCGCTCGTAGGAGATGAAGCCGAACAGGCCGAGCGCCACGATCAGGAACAGCACCAGCGGCGGATGATTGACCGCCCAGGCCGACAGATTGAACCGCTTCATGGCACGCTCCCCGATGAGGACCCAGTCGCTTCAGGCTTCGGTGACCTCATCCTGCGAGACGGTTCGCGTCTCGCTCGGGATGAGGGTCTTATGTCTCGTCATGAGCGCGCAGCTCACGTTCAGTTCAGCATTCAGTTCAGCGCCGCCCGCGGCCTTTGACCCTCATGGTGA
>NZ_CAFJ01000065.1 GCF_000239795.1 Bradyrhizobium sp. STM 3809
CTTATCTCGTGCGACGCGATCGAGTGCCTGCTCCATCGATTAACGATGTGGTACGCTCGCTCGGAAGAGGACCTCGATCTTTATGGCCGCGGTCGCAGCAACGCTATCCACTTGGGAGACTGGCTCATCGATCAGTTCCAATGAGCACTCCAACCAGCGATGAACTGCTCTATATCGGCGACCAGATCTTGTTGGAACTACCGCTCGATCGCACAATCCAGCATATTCAACAGTATCGCAAGGTCTACTCGACCCGACTCCATCCGCTGCTATGCGCCCTTACCTCCGCACAGACGGTTGCCTACGCTGAACAACCACTCGACGACGTGAACAGTCTCGCTTCAGGCAAATTTCGCAGCCTACTGGTCGACATCTTCGGCAGAACTTATCCCGAAGAGCAGCTTTTTGAGTTCGATAGGGATGCTGTCGTTAAATACAAACAGCGCGTGCGTCGGAATATGACAAAAGCCCGCTCCCAGATCTCTGACATCTTAAGCAACGTCAAAACAGCGGCGATGTGATGATTGGCGCGATAAACAATATGGCACGCACATCTAAATCCGAAACGATAGACACTGCAACTTCGTTTCGAAACTGATCGGTCAACTATGATCGACCGGATTCTATTGATTGCACTTGCCTTGAGCATCAGCACGCTGCTCGCTCTGCTTTACTATTGGGGACACCAGCCGGCAAGTTGACGGCGCAGATCCAAACACTCCGAGCCCATCGAACTCCTTGAAGCGAACGAACGCGTGGCCGAATGTTAATGTAACATCAATACGAAAGTTGTGGCGCTCGGCTACCGGGACCAGTGGATTTGCGTCGCAATGAATCACGACAGGGCCTTCGCTATTACATCTTTTGACGATGTCAAAAAACGATCCGTCGCGACGGAACGGGACCGCGCGCAGTGAAGATCGCCGGCAGCTCGAGCAAGAGTGGCGGCAACGAACGAGTACGAACCACTTTTCGGCCTGAGCCGGAACAGAGCCTAGACATCGACGCGATTCATAAAGTTGATCATCAACATTTGGATCGCCACGCGACGCCAAGTTTGACGATAGGCGAGCAGCAGGCGTTCGGCGAGCTGATCCATACAACACGGTTCGGATGATCAATTGCGGCATCAAGCTCGGCCCGGGACCCAACAACAACAGCGAAAAATCGGCGCTTGACGTTGACCGCGCGCATCACGATCGTTTCAGTACGAACGATCGCCGCTCAGATGTAAGCGCAAGGCCGTGGTTTTAAGGCTATCAATGCGACCGCCGACGGGCGAAGAACGCTTGCAACGTACGACGGCGCTTCGAACCTTCGCCAAGCCGGTTGAGCTTGATTGCGGCAGCAGACAGTCTGCCGCCGCTTAGATGAGCCGGCCATCCCTGGCGTGCATCATGTCGTGATGTCAACGCCGTTCGACGACGGGAGCGAACCGGTCGCGGATGAAGCCGTGGTCGAGGCCACGACCGACGTCGCGGATGAGTCGGTTCCCCCGCCACGGTGCCCGTGATGATGACCGCCGTGCGACTTCAGCGAAGCCAAGGCTTGTTGCGCTCCGCTCAGGTCGCCGTTCTGTAGATCCTGACCGATTTGGCTGAGCGCGCGTGCGAATGGCGTATTCGAGTTGGAGGATGGACCTTGGCCGCTACTCTGCAACTGACTGAGCGCCGAGTAGGCCTGCTGGGCGTCATTAAGGCTTCCCGAGTTGAGCGCGCTGACAAGCTGATTGAACGATTGCCGAAAGTCGGCCTGGCTGTTCGTAGTCTGGACCGCGGTCGTCGGCTGGCTAGAAATTGCTGAGAGCGACATTGTGCGTCTCCGTTGAGGGTGGGAGCTCCGATACGCTGACTACACGGCCGGAGGATCGATCCTGGCGGTTAAACGGGTGTTAACTGAGACGTCGTGTCGCAGATTAAATTGCTTTCATGTTACTAAATCTTAATAAATCGATGGAAGAGCCAATTACCTTTGAGCTGGCCGCTAGTGGTTCAAGAGGCTCGTGGCATTTGTCAGCCATCGCCTGTTCTAACGCGCGTGGCGCGCGCTATCGATGTTCATCGTAGCGCTTGGACCCTATCCAAACAAATTGTAATGTAGCAGCTGCTCCCGCGGCATGCGCCGACGCGCGCGAATCGCATACCGTCCCAGAATGCGAGACTCTCGACTGGCAGGGTCCGGGTTTCGACCAGGACCGGAACGTTCGGCGCAGGCACCCGCGGGAGAATGGGCTCCGCGGCTGGTGCAGGAGGCGCGACTTGTCGACCTCGACGGCTTGCTGGGCCCGCACGCGGTCGACGGTGATCTCGTCGATCTCTTCGTCGAACGCGCGAGTCTGCTCGCTGCGCTCGGTCGCATGGAGGATGCCAAACTTGCCTTCATCGATGTTCTGCGCGTGCTGCCGACGCATTTCGGCGCATTGAACGAGTTCGGTACTTTTCTAACCAGGATTGGTGCCATTGCGGCCGCGTGCCGCGTCTATGCAGAGGCCATCGGCCATCATCCGGATAATCCGATCGCGCACGTCAATCTCGCCAACCTGCTGCTACGTGCATCGAAATATGACGAAGCGCGCTCGCACTACGAGGCGGCGCTCGAGTGCGATCCCGACAACGCGAACGCCCATCAGGGGCTCGGTGCTGTGCTTTCCGACTTGGGCGAACGCGCTGCCGCCCGGCATCATTTCGCCAAGGGTTTCCGTCACCATGCTATCTCGACGCTGCCATATCGGGGCGTCAAAGCGCCGGTTGCACTGATGCAACTCGTGTCGTCCGGCGGCGGCAACATCCCGATGGCCTCGATCCTCGACGACAGCGTGTTCCAGATCTCCGTTGTCGTTGCGGACTATCTCGACCCAACCTCGCCGCTGCCCGTGCATGACGTGATCTTGAACACTATCGGGGACGCCGATCTGTGTATGCCGGCGCTTCGCGCGGCCCGTCGCCTTGTAAAGCGGACGGCCGTGCAGGTCATCAACGATCCGAGGGCGATCATGACGACCGGGCGCGTCGTAAATGCCCGGCGCCTGCGGGGCATTCCGGCGCTCGTTACGGCGGAGACGCACTCGATGAGACGCGCTGCGCTTGCGGGGCCTGACGGACCCGCCATGATCGCGAAGCGCGGCATCAGCTTTCCGCTGCTGTTGCGTTCGCCCGGCTACCACACCGGCCGTCATTTTGTCCTGGTCGCCGAGGCTAACGGCTTGGCCGGAGCAATCGCGCGTCTTCCGGGCGACGAGTTGCTGGTGATTCGTTATCTCGACGCCCGCGGCAACGACGGCAACGCGCGGAAATATCGGGTGATGCTGATCGATGGTGAGCTCTTTCCCCTGCATCTGGCCATATCAAGGGACTGGAAGGTGCATTACTTCACCTCTCAGACCTCGGAAAATGCCGACCATCGTCGCGAAGAAGCGCAGTTCCTGGAGGACATGCGCGGCGTTCTCGGCCACAAGGCGATCAGCGCGTTGGAACGCGTTGGGCAAATTCTGGGCCTCGATTACGCCGGAGTTGATTTCGGGATCAACCACAATGGCGATGTACTCCTATTCGAGGCCAACGCGACGATGATCGTCGCCCGCCCTGATTTGGATGATCGCTTTGCCTATCGCCACAAAGCGGTCGATCGAATTATCGAAGCGGTCGTACGCATGATCGAAAGGAAGGCAGATATTGGTCGCGCGCTGATGCGCGGTTGAGCAGATGGCCGTTCACTTGCCTTTTGGCGGATCGTTAGCGCGGACGAAGCTCGATTCGTCGAGGTCCTTGCTCTACGGCAAGCGGAGAGTCTCTTCATCGAATCCCTGCAGCACCAGACGGATCTTACGACTTCTTTCGTGCTTTCGCGAAGGCGCGGTCGGACGCCATGAAGCGCGCAATCATGGGGCCAATGAGCCGAGTAACGTCCTTAACCTGCTCACCAGTCTCCCGCGATAGGACCTCCGCATAGGCGCTGAGATCCTTATACACAGCAGCAGGGAGCTCCACGGTCAACCTGGTTGGCTTGTCATCGGGGATTGTCGTGATCTTTAATCTCGTAGACATGCGTTCACCCTGAATACGGTTCGAGCACCAGATCACGACTGACGATGACCCGGATCGGAAATCCCGGCCTCACAGTCAACGTGGGCTGAATGTTCATCTGCTGGCGCACGAATTGCTGGCCGGTTTGGCTCATCGCGTTGCCAAAGCCCTGGCGTAACGCCTGGATGATCCCTGCATTGTTCGTGTTTGAATTCGCCCCGGCATTGACTTCACTGCCTACCGACAGCAGGCTCGAGAGCAATGTGGAACCGACGAGTTGCTTCCAGTGGTTGTCGACCTCATCAGAGAGCCCGGAATAGCCGCCTGCATCGGCTCCCGGTAGACGGTCGAGCACGATGGAACGGCCATTGGGCATGATCAGTCTCGTCCAGACCAGGAGCACGCGTGTCTGACCGGTCGTTACCTGGCTATCGTACACGCCGATGAGGCGTGCTCCTTGCGGGACGAGCAGAGCGCGTCCCGAAGGTGTGTCGAACACGTTCTCGGTCACCTGAGCCGTGATCTGTCCTGGGAGGTCGGAGCGAATCCCCGTGATCAGCGCGCCGGGGATGACGGTGCCGGCTTGGACGACAAATGGAGACGCTGGCCGCGTCACTCGATCAGGACTGACGGTGCGGCGATCAACGGGAGCGTTGACGAAGGCGAGCTTGCGCTCCTGACCATTCTGGGCGAGGAGCTCATCGGGATTTGGCGCCATCTCAGGGCGATCGACGCCCTGAACTGGGCTTGCCGGCGGCTGCGCCTCGCGCGCATTGGTGGCGGCAAACAGCCGGCTGACACGCGCAGCTTCCGTCTCCTGCTCTCGGCGCTGCTGATCCGGATCCGGTGTGGTGGGCGCTGCCTGACCTTGCGACGCAAGTATCGGCCGGCCGAGGTCGCCTGGTAGCGGTGGGCCGAGAACAGGGGTGTCCTTGCCCAAGCTCGCATAATCGCGCGGCAGCGCAGACACGCCGTCCGCCACATCGTGGTGATCGGTGCTATAGAGCTCGTCCGAACCGGATTGCCGTGGCTTGTTGGCCTGCAGCGCCCAGATGAAGGTGCCGCCGATCACCAGCAGCGCCAGCGCGCTCCCGCCCGCCAGAACCTTGCGGGACAGCCGCGTGATCTGCGGCGGATCACCCTTGAGCCGCAGCTCCTTGGTACGCTGATCGGCAGCAGACGTCTCTTGCGCGACCGAATCTGTGTCATCGCCGCCCGTCATGGGGTCGCTCCATCGGTTCGGATGATCCGGACCTTCTGCTGCTGTTCGCCGCCCAAGCGCAGTTCTGCGGCGGCAAACAGGCGATCGACTATGATCACATTGAGGAAGGTCCGATAGTTGACGATCTCCGGTGCACCATCCGGGCCGATGACGAACAACGGCGGCAATTCGCCTTGGACGATGCCGCGGGCAAACTCGATATAGACTTTTCGGCCATCATCGTAGGCATTCACCGGCTTCCACGGCGGATCGTCACCCTCGATCCGATATCGCAGACGCCGCTGCGACGGCTCAGGCAGCTCCGGCCTCAGCATCGCCTGCCGAGCCCGGGTCTCGGCATTCTGCGGATAGTACCAGGCGACGGCCGGCATATACGGCTTCTCGCGAGACCGCAGCTCAATCAGATAGGTCCGCCGGTCGGTGTTGACGACGAGATTGGTCTCGATTGCAGCCCGCGTCGGCTTGACGAGAATATGGACGCGCCGCGTCTCACCTATGCCGCTCTCGGTATCGCCGACCACCCAGCGGACGGTGTCGCCGGCCGAGACAGGACCGGAGCCCGTGAGCTGCTCGCCCTCCTCGAGCATGATGTCGGTGATCTGCCCCGGCGCCGCGTAGACCTGGTAGAGCGCGCCAGGACTGTAGGCATAGATCTGCGCCGCATTGAAATAGCCCCGCTTGCGCGGCTCGACCCTCGCGACGCTGTTGGCTGTCGCGACGCGATCGATCGGGTCCGAATCCTCTTTGGCACCCGTTCGGCCACCCAGAGACACCTTCCATGGCGGCGGCAAGTGAAGTGGTTTGGGCCTGTCTTCCACGGCCGGAGGCGGTGCCGGCAAGGGCGGAACGTCGCTGTCATAGCTGATCTTGGGCGGCGCAGTCGTCACGCAGCCGGCAAGCGGAACAATGGTCACAAGCACGATCGTCCATCGCGCGTACGACAACCCAGCAATCTGCCTGCTCACTGCGACAACTCCTTCGACCAGTTGATGGCGTGGACGTAGACACCGAGCGGGTTCTTGCGCAGCCGATCGGCGTTCTCGGGCATCGCGAGCACGATCGTCAGGATCGCAGTCCAGCGCTCGGTCGCGCTCAGTGCGCCGTTCTCGTAGCGACGCTCCACCCAGGCGACTCGGAAACTATCCGGCGAGGCCCGGATGACGCTGGAGACCTCGACCGAGACCTGCGACTTGCCGAGCTTCGTGAACGGATCGTTGGAGCGCGCGTACTCGTTGAGCGCAGCAGCACCGCGATCCGTCGTGAAATCATAGGCGCGCAGCCAGTTCTGGCGCAGGACGATTCCATCCGCCGGCAAGCCTCTGACATTCTCGATGAAGCGGGCGAGATGAAACGCGACCTGCGGATCCGTCGGTTTGTAGTCGGCGATCGCCGGCGCAACCCGTTGGACCTCGCCAAGATGCCCGACCTCGACCACCCAAGGCGTCACCGTTCCGCGCGTCGACTGCCAGATCAGCGCGGACGCAAGACCTGCGACGAGGCCCAGGCACCCCAACGCCATCAGCCGCCAATTCTTGGCCTGCGCACGAGCCGAGCCGATGCGCTCGTCCCAGACTTGCGCGGCCCTCTGATAGGGCGTGACCGGCTCGGGTGTCCGGCCATAGTGAACGGATGGACGCTTGAACATGTCAGGATTTCCCCTCGGAGAGATCGACGGAGCCGCCACGCCCGCCCTGCTCAGCATTGCGCACCGCTTGCGTGGTTGTGGACGCCCCCTGGTGAATGGCACGCGCCGCCTTGATGCGCTGTGCCCAACGGGGCGCGGCAGCAGCTGAGACATTCCCCTCGACCGGCGGAGAGGGATCTGCCTGGCCGTTCGGTGCAGCTACCCTCTCGCGCAAGGGACTCGAGGTCCCGCCCGCCTCATCCGCTCCAGCTGCGCCACGGCGTAAGACACTAGACGCGCCAGCACGAAGCGATGCAGCAGCTCGGGTCGAGCCGGAGAGCGCACCACCGGCAAGCCCTCCTGCTCCAGCAAGAAGCCCTACGCCGGCCGCAGCGAGACCACCGGCTGCCAAAGACGCACCGGCGGCGCTGCCGGCGCCAAGCTGCGGGCCGCCGGATACCAAGCCATTCGCAATTCCGGGCCCGGACAGGCCGAGACCAAGCAGCGACAGCGATCCCAGCACCAGCGCCATGGCGCTGTCGATGGTCGGCGGGTCGCCACCGCTGGCTTGCGTCAGCTGCGCGAAGAGCGTCGAGCCAACGCCGGAAATGACCGCGAGCACCAGCACCTTGATGCCCGACGACATGACATTCCCCAGCACGCGCTCGGCCGCGAACGCGGTCTTGCCGAACAGACCAAACGGGATCAGCACGAAGCCCGCGAGCGTCGTCAGCTTGAACTCAATCAGGGTGACGAACAGCTGGATCGCCAGGATGAAGAACGCAAGCAGGACCACCAGCCAGGCAAACAGGAGAACCACGATCTGCACGAAGGCCTCGAAGAAGCTGACATAGCCCATCAGGCTCGAGATCGCCTGCAGCAGTGGCCGCCCGGCATCGAGCCCGACTTGGGCGATTTTCCCCGGCCGCAGGAAGTCGGCGGTCGATAGCGCCGATCCGGAGGCTTTCAAGCCAAGGGCAGCGAAGCTTTCGAAAACGGTACGCGCCAAGCTGTTCCAGTTGCCGATGAGATAGGCGAAGACCCCGACGAACAGCGTCTTCCGCACCAGGCGCGCAATGATGTCGTCCTCGCCTCCCCAAGCCCAGAACAGCGCCGCCAGCGTCACGTCGATCGCGACCAGCATCGTTGCGAGATAGCCGACCTCGCCGCCGAGCAGCCCAAAGCCGCTATCGATCGAGCGCGTAAAGGCTTCCAGAAACTGATCGATAATACCCGTTCCGGCCATGAGCCAATCTCCCTCGAGCGACAGCAGAGCTCCCGCAGATCAGATGATCATCCTCAGTGGAACATCCGGACATTGGAGGGCTGGTAGCCCTGCCCCGGCGCGAGGAAGCGCCGGAGCTGTTCGCGGCCCTGGTCTTGAGCTGCCGCGCGCTGTGCGGTATCGAGGGTCTGTGCACGTCCCTGCGCCGCCACCGCGGCCGTGAGATCAGCAAGCTGCTGCGCCTGCAGCGCCAAGATCTGGTTGCCCGCTTGGGTCACCTGCAACGCGCCGCTCGCGCCCTGACTGGCTGCGACCAGCGCCGACGACTGGCTCTTCACCATATCGAGATTGCCGACCACGCCAGCCTGAACCTTGAGGGCATCCTGCAAGGCTGCCACCGACGTCTGCCAACGCGCCTGCGCATTGCCGACGAGATCCTGATTGGACGTGTTGCCGGTGGCCGGCGCGTATGTCGTCGCAAAAGCGCGGTCGATCTGCTGGACATCATAGGCCAGCCGCTGAGCCTGCTTCAGGAGGTCCTGCGTGCGCTGGATCGACTGCTGCAGCTGCGCCAGCGAGGAATACGGCAAGCTCGCCAGGTTCTTCGCCTGGTTGATCAGCATCTGCGCCTGGTTCTGCAGCGACAGGATCTGATTGTTGATCTGCTGCAGCTCGCGGGCAGCCGTCAGAACGTTCTGGGCATAGTTGTTCGGGTCAAAGACGACCAGCTGCGCTCGCGCAGGCGCGGCTGTCACCAGAGCAATGGCCACTGCGGACACTACCAATCGACACATCCGCCTCATGCCCCGGTCTCCAGGTTATCGAGGCTTGGAATGAGATCGGTCGCCCAGCCGACATTCCGGTAGCGGAGCCAAGCCGCCGCAAATCCCTCCTTCCCGGCCGAGGCTGAGACCTCGGTGACTGCAGCCTGATCGGCTTTCGAAGAGACGGCGGCAAACGCAAGCCCGACCTCCCCCAACCCGAGCTCGAACATGCGATTGCCGCGGCGCGACTGGCAGTAATAGTCACGCTTCGGCACCGCGCGGCTCAACAACTCGATCTGGCGATCATTCAGCCCGAAGCGTCGATAGATCGCTGTGATCTGTGGCTCGATCGCTCGTTCATTGGGAAGCAGGATCCGGGTGGGACAGCTCTCGATGATCGCCGGCGCAATCGGCGATCCGTTGATGTCAGACAGAGATTGAGTCGCGAAGACGACGGAGGCGTTCTTCTTGCGTAGGGTCTTCAGCCATTCCCGCAACTGTCCGGCAAAATCGGCATCATCCAGCGCCAGCCAGCCCTCGTCGATGATCAGGAGCGTCGGGCGGCCGTCGAGACGCTGCGCGATCCGATGAAAGAGATAGGCCAGCACCGCCGGCGCTGCGGCTGTCCCGATCAGCCCCTCGGTTTCGAAGGCCTGCACCGATCTGTCACCGAGCACCTCGTGATCGGCATCCAGCAGGCGGCCTTGCGCGCCGTCGAGGCAATAGGGTTTCAGCGCTCGCTTCAAGCTGTTGGACTGCAGCAGCACCGACAGACCGGTGAGAGTACGTTCCGCGACCGGCGCCGATGCCAACGAGGTCAAAGCCGACCAGAGATGCTCCTTCGCCTCCGGGGTCACGACAATCTTCTCGTGCACCAGGATGCTGGCGATCCAGTCAACCGCCCAGGCGCGCTCGCCGATATCGTCGATGCCGGCCAAGGGCTGCAGCGCGACGGCGGCTTCCGTCTCCGCCGACAGCGCACCACCGAGGTCGTGCCAATCCCCGCCCATGGCGAGCGTAGCGACCCGCAGGGAGCCGCCGAAATCGAATGCGAAGATCTGAGCGCCCGGATAGCGACGAAACTGCAAGGCCATCAACGCCAGCAGCACCGACTTTCCCGCCCCAGTCGGGCCCACCACCAGCGTATGGCCAACGTCACCGACATGCAGTGCGAACCGGAACGGCGTTGCGCCTTCGGTCCGGCCGAACAGCAGCGGCGGCGCCTTGAGATGATGATCGCGCGTCTCGCCGGCCCAGACAGCCGACAGCGGGATCATATGGGCCAGGTTCAGCGTCGACAGCGGCGGTTGTCGAACATTGGCGTAGACGTGACCCGGAAGACCGCCGAGCCAGGCTTCCACAGCGTTCACGCTTTCCGCCATGCAGGTAAAGTCGCGCCCCTGGATGACCTTCTCAACCCGCCGCAGCTTCTCGTCCGCTCGTGCCGGGTCGACATCCCAGACGGTCACCGTCGCGGTCACGTACGCCTGCCCCACGTCGTCCGATCCGAGATCCTGCAGCGCCGCATCGGCATCGATTGCCTTGTTGTGCGCATCCGTGTCGACGAGGCTCGCCGCCTCGCTGGTCATGACCTCTTTCAGGATCGCCGCAAGCGATTTGCGCTTGGCGAACCATTGCCGGCGGATCCGCGTGACGAGCTTCACGGCATCCTGCTTGTCCAGCATGATCGCGCGCGTCGACCAGCGGTAGGGAAACGCAAGCCCGTTCAGATCGTCGAGAATCCCCGGCGTGGTGGCCGAGGGAAAGCCGATGATGGTGAGGACCCGCAGATGCACCGATCCCAGCATGGGCTCGAGCCCGCAGGTCAGTGGCTGGTCTGCGAGCAGCCCATCCAGATGCATCGGGATCTCTGGAACCCGGACCCGCTGGCGCTGCGTCGAAATCGTCGAATGCAGATAGCTCAGTACCGCCTCGTCACCGAGCCAGCCGCATTCGGGCATGAAGCCGGCGATCAGCTGCAGGATGCGGTCGGTCCGGTCGATGAAGCTGCGCAGGATCTCGCGACCGTTCGCACCATCCGATTGCGGCCGGCCCTCATAGAGCACGCGCTCGGATCGGGCGACATCTTCCCGTGGCGGCAGGTACAGAAAAGTCAGATAGAAGCTCGACTCGTAGTGAGCCCCTTCCTCCTCGAATTGCGCCTTACGCTCGGCGTCGACGAGCGCTGACGCCGCATCCGGAAACATGCAAGGCGGATAAGCTCCTGCCGAATGCCGCTGCGCCTCGACAAATATCGCCCACCCCGATCCGAGCCGCCGCAGCGCATTGTTGAGACGGGCCGCGACAGCAACGAGTTCGGAGGCGACGGAGCTCTCCAGATCTGGTCCCCGGAAGCGCGCCGTCCGCTGCAGCGAGCCGTCCTTGTTGAGGACCACACCTTCATCGACCAGGGCGGCCCAGGGGAGGAAATCCGCAAGCCGGATGTTGGTGCGACGATATTCGGCGAGATTGAACAATGCTGACCTCACTGACCGAGATGACCGGGAATGCGCAGGTGACGGCGCACGACTTCGAGGAAGGACGGATCGCGCTTCGTGGCCCAGACCGCGATCATGTGACCGATGAACCAGAGCAGCAGGCCAAAGAACCAGAGCCGGAGCCCCAGCCCGAGCGCGGCCGACAACGTGCCATTGACGATCGCAACCGAGCGCGGCGCGCCGCCAAGCAGGATCGGTTCGGTCAGCGAGCGGTGAACCGGAGCGACGAAGCCTTTCACGTCTTCATCCATCAGATCACCACCCCGCCGCCGAAGGCGAAGAACGACAGGAAGAAGCTCGACGCCGCAAAGGCGATGGATAGTCCGAACACGATCTGGATCAGCCGCCGGAAGCCACCCGAGGTCTCTCCGAAAGCCAAAGAGAGCCCGGTCGTGATGATGATGATCACCGCAATGATCTTGGCGACCGGCCCCTCGACCGAGAGCAGGATCTGATTGAGCGGCTGTTCCCAGGGCATGTTCGAGCCGGCGGCGCGAGCTGGGCACTCGATCAGCAGTGTGAAGGCTGCCGCGGCAGTTAGACCCGCCGATAGTCGCCCGATCGGTCTCTTCATCATTGGTCTCCCAAAGGCACGAGAAGGTAGTCTCCGTTCGCAGCGAGCCCCTCGACCCGGACGAGTTCGCTCAAGCGTCGTTCGCGACCGCGCCCCGTGAGCACGGCGATGGCATTGATCGTTTCGGCAATGAGAGCGCGCGGGACGGTGACGACGGCTTCCTGAATCAGCTGCTCTAGCCTCCGAAGCGCGCCGAGTGCCGAACCGGCGTGGATCGTGCCGATCCCGCCGGGATGACCGGTGCCCCAGGCTTTCAGAAGATCGAGCGCTTCCGGGCCCCGCACCTCGCCGATCGGAATACGATCAGGACGCAGCCGAAGTGACGATCGAACCAGGTCGGACAGAGACGCCACGCCGTCCTTGGTTCGAAGCGCAACAAGATTGGGCGCGCGGCACTGCAGTTCGCGCGTGTCCTCGATCAGGACGACTCGGTCTGAGGTTTCGGCAACGACGGCGAGTAGCGCGTTGGTCAACGTCGTCTTGCCCGTCGACGTGCCGCCCGCCACCAGGATGTTGCATCGATCGAGGACGGCCATCCGTAGGCCACCTGCCTGCTCGGCACTCATGATCCCGCCGGCGATGTAATGATCGAGCGTGAAGACCGCGACTGCCGGCTTGCGGATCGCGAAGGTCGGCGCGGCGACGACGGGCGGAATCAGACCTTCGAACCGTTCGCCCGTACCCGGCAATTCTGCCGAGACGCGTGGGGATCCGGCATGGACCTCGAGCCCGACATGGTGAGCGACGAGACGAATGATCCGCTCGCCGTCCGCCGCGGAAACCATCTCGCCCGTGTCAATCAAACCAGATGTGAGACGATCAGCCCAGAGCCGGCCGTCTGGATTGAGCATCACCTCGACCACGGATGCATCATCGAGAAGGAGCTCGATTGCAGGGCCCAAGGCCGTCCGCAGCATACGCGCACCGCGCGAGGCCAATTGAGCGATCCCGGTCACCCCTGATCTCCGACTCGTCAAGCGCACCCACGCTGCGCGAACCGGATGATCAAAGAATGCAGCTCACCTGCCTCGGCAAGATAACCATTGTCCTCTGCGCGCTCTGGCGAAGAAAAGCGTAAACTGAGATGGGAGTCGTTCCCGGCCGGTTACCAAACTGCCACGCACGTGCCGCGCCGCCGGTTCGGTCAGGATGAACAGGACTGCCACGAACGCGAGCAATTTCTCGGGCCTGATTCCCTTCTTGCGGATCCGACTCGCGAGAATGTCGAGTATGCCAAGCCCCAAGACTTAGCACGACGGCCGTCGCACGGAGCGCCGTCACCAACTCCGTCGCCGACAATCAAAGCAGTTCTCGACATGAATGGGTCCTCTTGATGCCCCAGGCGCCGGCCACTTCGCGTGAAAGGAGCAGTCGTATTCGCCTGGGTTGCTACCTGTGGCAGAGCCGGATATCCAATTCGTTCCTCGACTCTGGCTCGAGAATGCCGCGTCAGACCGCGCTCGAACGCTTCAGCTGATCGAGGACAGGAAACACGTCCGAAGGCTCCGGCCGGCGCGTATAGTCCGGATTGATTTCCGCGTAGGCAATGACGCCGTCCTGCCCGATCACGTATCTTGCCGGCATCGGCAGCGTCCAGCTGTCCTCACCATTGAACGCGACGAGGTCGGCGCCGAGCTGCTTGTGGACCGCCTGCAGGTCTTCGGGAAGGTGCCAGCGGATTCCGAATTGCGCGGCCAGTTCGCCTCGGTTGTCGCCGACAATGGGGAAGCCGAGCTTATTGTTGCGCTGGGCTTTGCGACTGTTGGCGGCTGTCTGCTGTGAGACGGCAACAAGAGATGCACCGCGCGCTTCGATTTGAGACCGAGCCTCCTCTAGCGCCTGAAGGTCGAGATTACAGTAGGGGCACCAGGCGCCGCGATAGAATGTCAGGACCAGCGGACCTCTCGCCAGCAGGTCCTGCGACGACACGAGCTTGCCGTCAGGATCGGGCAGCGCAAACACCGGAGCACGGTCGCCGGCGTGCAGAGCACGGCCCGCCTGACCCGAAGCGATCAGCTCATCGGTGACGCGGTGCATGACCGCCACGACCTCAGGCGGCGCCATTTCGGTTTCGAATTTCGTCTTCAGGGCATCCAATTTGGCTTGAAGGGACATCGCTTTTTCCTCGGTTGGGACGCATCCGCGTCCTGCGACCGGGAAAGTGCTCTATCCAAATCAAAGCCAGTAGACGGGCATTATGGCTTTCAGTTATTCATTCTTGCCATGAATGATCACCTCTCGTCGTTACGTCTGTTCGTTCGCGTCGCCCGGCGGGGGAGCTTCTCGTCGGGCGGCCGCGAGCTCAATATTCCTCAGCCGACCGTGTCTCGCACGATTGCAGCCCTCGAGCGCAAGATGGGCGCAGCTCTGTTCACGCGCACGACCCGCGCGGTCACCCTGACCGAGGCCGGCGCCGACTTTCTGGCTCGGGTCGAACCGATCCTCAGCGCGCTCGACGAAGCCGAATACGCGGTGCGCGGGACCGGCGAGCTGCGGGGCGTTTTGCGCGTCGGCCTTTCATCCACTTTCGCCATCCGGGAGGTCGCGCCGCGCCTTCCGGTTTTCATGGACCAGCATCCGGCGCTGCGGGTCGAGCTCGTGGCCGACGACATGCGGCAGAACTTCGTGAGTGAAAGCATCGATATCGGGCTGAGATTCGGGTCGCTTCCGGACTCGACGGCAGTGGCGCGTCGTATCGCGGCATGGCCGCGGGTGATCGTTGCTTCGCCGACCTATCTCGAACGGTTCGGCGTTCCCCAGACGCCCGCCGACCTCGCTGCACATTCGGTCATCGTGGGACCGTCGCGCCTAGGCCCCGCCTGGACGTTCCGCAAGAACGGCAAGGCGACGTCGGTGCGCGTGGGTGGCCGGCTGACGGCGACCGTCAATGAAGTCGCGACCGCAGCAGCAGTTGCCGGCCTTGGTCTGACCGCGATGGCGAGCGTCGGTTGCCGAGGCGAGATCGCGAACGGCTCCCTCGTTCGGGTGTTAGCCGACTGGGATATGGGGTCGGTCGAACTGAATGCCGTGTTTCCGGACGGCAGAGGCGCCAAACCCTCCGCAAGGACCTTCGCCGATTTCCTTGTCGAATCCGCCAAATGGTCGGCTGCCTAGGCTCGTACCCGCGTCCCTTGCCTTGCTGGCATCGCTGTGCAGGCTGCGAGGCCCGCGGATACGAACTCGTATGGCGATCGCCGGCTGTCCAGGCCGCCGACCGAGATCGGTTCGTCGGCAATCATGCGATGATCGCCGCTGGGGATTTCTAGTTGGAGCAGTCCCTTTCTGGTTTCTACGTCGGACACGCCCTTCGCGGCTTCGACCTGCGGCAGATCAGCAATGATCGGCAGAAGGGAGCGGCTCGCCCAAGCGGCGATCATCGCCGTCACATGATTGGCGTGCCGCAGCCAACGCAGCCAAATTGTTTCCTTACGCGATGTCCAACGCCCTCTTCCAAGATCTGGATTTGATCAGAATCCCAAAGATCAGCAAATGTGAGATGAGCACCAAGGGAGCGTAAAACGTGTAGACATACCAAAGAGTAGCAAGGTTGAAGCTCGGTACGTTCAACTGCAGGACGCCGCGCACGCCGTTCAGCAGGTCAAGGAATCCCCAGGTGTTGGCTATCCACACGAGAGGAACCGCATGGCGCCAATTGCTCCTCAGCGCCAAGATGGAAGCGAGGGCCAGCGCCGCTTCCAAGAGATCGCCGTAAGCCGCACTTGAAATGAACAAGTCAGGCAGGTTGGGATCGATCATACCAGGGACCAATTCGGTCATGCCCACGTAGCGGGGTACATGCACGAACAGCAGCAGGATCAGGGCGGAGTTACGGGGGATTTTGAGTAGTAAAGGCCAGATGTACCACGCCGCGACGAGGGAGACGACAGCGCAACTCACGAGGAGCTGCATCCAGAATATTGCGACGCTACCCATTTCTATCGACTCCCATTTATAATGTTGGCGATCCTCAATCGAGTTGCCTCACATCGCCAGCTCGGCTTCCTTGATGTAGGCGATCGGTCCAAGGATAGCGGGGTCAAAGTTGTTGAGGACACCTCGCTCGGACCAACGTCTCGGTAGGTCCGGATTTGCCAGGGCACCTCGGGCGATGGAGATGATATCCGCGCCGTCGTCCAGCGCGGCCGCTGCCTGTTCGATGATGTGCAGGCTGCCGTTGGCGAAGATCGCTGCATGGGGCGCGTAGCGCTTGGCGAGGTGCATTAGTGACGGACCGCCCGTGGCGAAAGCCGGCTTCCACGCCTCGAATTCGGTTACATGGATGAAATCCACGCCGGCGTCCGCGAGGCTGCCGAAGATGATTTCAGCATCGCGCTCGGCACCCGCCCACTTGTGATGGTAGTCGTTCACCTTGCTCTGCGAGATGCGGACGCCGACCGGCACCTCAGCGCCGACCTTCGCCCTCACGGCTTTGAGGGTTTCGACGGCCAATCCGACGCGCTTCTCCGTGGGGCCGCCCCACCGATCCGCCCTGTCATTGGCATAGTCGGTCAAAAACTGGTCGAGGAGATATCCGTTGGCGCCATGGATTTCGATCGCGTCAAACCCGGCAACCTTGATTGCGCGCGCCGCCGATTCTGCAAATCCGTCGATGGCGTCGGCGATCTGCGCCTCCGTCATCGCGACTGGCGGAGCATAGGTGCCCTTGCCATGGTAGAACGTCATCTGCTCACCCTTCGGCTGAACCGGAGACGGCCCGACCGTGGTGTCGCGAAAGCGATTGCCCTGACTGATTGCGCCGGCGTGCATCAATTGCGCGATGGCGAGCGTGCCGTGCGCCTTGATCCCGTTGACGACCGGTTTCCACGCATTGGCCTGCGCTTCGTCGGACATGCCGGGCTGATGAAAATAGCCCTGCGAGAACGCCTGGTCGGTGTAGATCCCTTCGGTGATGACCGTCCCGAACCCGCCCCGCGCGAAACGCTCGTAATAGCGGGTCATCGCCTCGGTCGCGCGGCCGTCTTGGGTCGCCGAGATGCGCGTCATCGGCGCGACAGACAGGCGGTTCTTCGCCGCGCGGCGGTTTATAACGATCGGCGCGAAAAGCGCGCTTGTGTCGATGTCCATTGTTCAGACCTCCAAGAGCATTGAAGCGGCGGTTTGGCTCAAATTCTAGGAGTGCCGCGCGTCGACTTTGGGTCTAGCTCTTGCGGGTGGAACGCAGAAGGCCGGCTGGACGATAAGCAATATAACGGATATCGTTATAATATGGATCTCGCGGATGTAGCCTTGTTTCGCGCCATCGTCTCCGTCGGCAGCCTGTCGGCTGCGGCGCGCCAGATCGGCACGACGCCGATGCTGGTCAGCCGCCGGCTGGCAGGCCTCGAAGCCGAGCTCGGCGCGCGTCTATTCCACCGCACGACGCGATCGCTATCGCTCACTCCCGAAGGAGAGGCTTTCTTGCCTCACGCGGTGGCGCTTATAGAAGCGCGTGATTCGGCGTTCGACTCGGTCTCATCCGGCGCCTCCGGCCTGTCGGGCGTTTTGAAGATTACAGCGCCGAACGTGATCGGCCACTCTGTCGTGGTCCCTGTCGTAGCCGAGTTGATCGCCGACAACCCCGCGCTACGCGTCGATCTGATCCTGAGCGACGGCCTCGTCGATATTGCGACGACGGGACTGGATGTGGCAGTTCGCGTTGCGGAGATGAAGCCGTCGGACATGATAGCGACGAGGGTCGCCGACAATCCGTTTACTCTGATCGCATCGCCAAGCTACGTCGCACGCTTCGGCCTACCCGCGACATCAGAAGACCTGGTGAGCCACCCATGCATCAAGCTTCACGCGATGGACGCTTGGCCGTTCATGAAGAACGGCGAGATGCACCGAGTTCGGACGGGCGGCCCCTTCTCGGCCAGCACCGTCGACGCGGTACGAGCCGCCTGCATCGCGGGCGTCGGCATCGCCATGTTGACCTACTGGGACGTGCATGAACAGGTCGCGCGCGGAGAATTGCAGAGTATCGTCCTCGCAGACGTCGAACCAAAAGAAGTCGGGATATGGGCCGTCTTCCCGACCCGTGCGCACATGCCTTCTCGGGTTCGCGCCTTTATCGATGCGTTGCGAGATCGCTGCTTGCAGGGATCTCGCGGACGGCCTTAGATGATTCTCGCTCCAGGAAAAAAAACGTTTGGTCGATCCTCTCGTCAGCCGTGCGTTGAGAGGGTCCGAGGATGTCGGACCGACTGCTGCCTCACCACTTGCCTTGAGCCACTGGCTCCTCGATCAGAACAGGCTGTTCGGAGTACGATCCGAGATCGTCAAAGTCTTCATACAGTGCGAAGCTGAATCGATCGTCTGACTTTCTTGTCGCGTGTCTTCCGCGCGAAATTGCGAACCAAGCGAGGGCCGCAGTCTGGAGGGCAACGTTGACGCCGAACGCGACCTGATAAGCAACGGCCGGGTAGTGTCCGTCTTGTTGGGCCCAATGCGCCACCAGAAGTCCTGTCCCGTATTGTGCAAGGAACCCCCATCCGAAGTGCACGACGTTCAGAACGCCATTCGCTCGCCCGGCCATCTCCTTAGGAAAATAGTCCGATACGATCGCAAAGCTCAGCACGGTTGCCGAGCCCACAATGGCGATCATCAACCAGGGACCGATCGACGGCAGCGGCAGCCGCAACACCAGCGCCAACTGGGCCAGGATGAACAGGACCGCCACGAGCGCGAGCAATGTCTCGCGCCTGATGCCCTTTCGGCGGGTCCAACTCGCGATCATGCCGAGCAACCAAGCCCCAAGACTCAGCACGATGGCTGTCGCACATAGCGCGGTCACCACCTCCGTCCGTGTCATTCCTTCGACGTCCGTTAGCCACGCCGGTGCCCAAAGACCCTGCATCGACCAGGCCGATCCGATGCAGCCGCCCGATAGCGGCGCGATCTTCCAGAAGCGTCTGTCGGCCAGGATCGCTCGCAGACCGCCGCCGGCTGCTGCGGATGACGCTTCAACATCGCGCTCCGGGACCAGGAAGAAGATCAAGATCGCCGTGCCCGCTGTGGTCACGGCCAGGATATCGAACAGATCCCGCCATCCAGTCTTGGCCAGCACCGCTTCCGCCGGCAGCGTCGCAGCAACAGCACCAAGCGCGCCGAGCATGACCATGTATCCGTTCACAAGCGCCACACGCTCCCGCGGGAACCAGAGAACGATCGCCTTCAGGCCCGCGGTGAGAGCAGCTGCGACGCCAAGGCCGATGACAGCACGCGCCATCAGCAGCGAAAGCGGCCCGGTCGAGCGCGCAAATGCGGCCGCGCCGAACGCAGCAATCAGAAGCAGAACGCTCTGAACGCGCCGCGGCCCGTAGCGATCGAGCATCACGCCGACCGGGATCTGGGCAGCCGCGAGCACCAGAAAGTAGACTGCCGTGATCAGGCCGAGGTCTGCGGCGTTCAGTCCGAGCTCCGCGGCCAGGCGCGCGGACACGACCCCATTGATTGTCCGGAACAGGTACGACAGGAAATAGCCGGCTGCGAATGGCATGAAGACCAGAGCCACGACGGCCCAGCCGGCGATGCCGCGGCCGTGGTCATTGGCCTCAGCATCCTTCCTCGCGAACATGTAGTCCGGCTCGGCTTCTCGGGGACGGTTGCGGTAAGGCCGCTTAGCGCAGCGATCCCTCTGCAAGGCGAAAGGGATCCTCGCCGCCCTCCCGGGCGGCCGGCACACCCCAGGACACCTCAGTGATTGGCACAGCGGTTCGGCTGTTACTCACGCGACAGGTCGGAGCTCCGAACGGCAACGGCTCGTCATCGTGCTCGGAAGAACAATCCTCCGTTATACGCTCGCGAACCTCCCCCTCAGCGCGTCGGGTCGCTGGTGCCTCACTAAGACGGCGATCCGCCGAACCTTGGGTGGCCCCATCGCGCCCGAGCGACGTCAAGGCCAAGTGATAGCGGGCATGAAGGCCGACCGTGTCATTCAGCGCCTTCAGATCCCGCTGAATACCTTCGAGCTGCTGTTCCAAACTACCTAGTCGATCCTGCGAAGGCGCTCCGCTATCCACTGGCTCACGGAGAAAGCGCTCCAGCGCCTTCTCCACGAGAATGGCGCGGTTCACACATCGCTCGTCGGTTGCGCTCTTCAGACGGTCGAGAATCTCATCGGAGAGCTGCAGAGTGATCTTCTTCTTCATCGTTCGGACCCCATTTGGTCCGTCGATACCCCCCTGTTTGCTGAATGGCATCTGAGGCGATCCAGCGCTCGCGCTCAAGCGCAGGAAAAGAAACTCTAGCGTAGACTCCTGCTTGGCCCCTGTCCGAAGCCGTCTCTCATTCGCTTGGCTCTTCCGGTGTCTTCCTCACGAAATCCTCCGGGATCTCGCGCAGAAAGCTCTGGCCCTTCTGGAGGCGCCGGCCGAGTGCCTCGACGAAGCCCTCGAACCGCTCACGGCCCTTAATCTGCGCCGCCGACTGAACCTCGTTCGGAAGCGGCGGCGTCACGGTCAGCCAGAAGCGGACGAACAGCGCCAACGTCTCCGCGAGAATCCCAACGTCCCGCTCCAGCCGTTGCATCTGGCGCGATAGCCGATCGAGCCTTCGCGTGAAGGCAGCCTCGCGGCGGTCGGCGCCATCGGGCGACAGGAACGACAGAACGGCCGCCTCCACGATCGCCGAGCGTGACAGCTTCTTGCGATCGGCGAGCTCCGTGATCTGCTTCAGCAGCTCGGGCGTAAAGTAGACATTCATCCGATCACGCATGAACCGCCCTCACAGACCCATGTCGTCGCCGGGATCAAGCGCCGCCTGCCGCGCGACGCCCGTCATGGTCGGATCACGCCCGCTGTTCGGAAATGTCGCCTGATCATCGTCGAGCACCAGCGAGAACTCGTCTACCGGATCGGCGATGGTCGTCTCACTTGCGATCGCGACGTGCTCTGGCAGCTCGGGCTCCCTGCGCAAACCGCCATTGGCTTGATCTTCACTAGCGAGCGAAAGGTCTTCGGTTTTGGTTAGGGATGGAGATATCGGCGCAAGCGCCGACCATGCATCCGCTCCTTGCGTCAGAACGGGCCTCGCGATGTCTGGGGGCGGCAGAACACGCGCGATCAGTCTTGGGTCTTCGAAGTAGCGGACCTTCTTCGCCCGGATCGGCGGTGCGCCGGCGACCATCACGATCTCGTCCGCCGGCGGCAGCTGCATTACCTCGCCCGGCGTCAGGAGCGCCCGCGGCGTTTCCTGGCGCGAGACCATGAGGTGACCGAGCCAAGGCGCCAGCCTATGGCCGGCATAGTTCTTCATCGCCCGCATCTCGGTGGCAGTGCCGAGCGCGTCGGACACACGTTTGGCAGTTCGCTCGTCGTTGGTGGCAAAGCTCACACGAACATGGCAATTGTCCAGGATCGCATTGTTCGGCCCATAAGCTTTCTCGATCTGATTGAGCGATTGCGCGATCAGAAAGCTCTTGATGCCGTAGCCGGCCATGAAGGCCAGCGCGGACTCGAAGAAGTCGAGCCGCCCGAGCGCCGGGAATTCATCCAGCATCATCAGCACGCGATGCCGGCGCTCCCGGGCTTGAAGGTCCTCGGTCAGACGCCGGCCGATCTGGTTCAGCACGAGCCGAATGAGTGGCTTGGTCCGCGAAATGTCCGAGGGCGGCACGACCAGATACAGCGTCGCCGGCTCGTCGCCCGCAATCAAGTCAGCGATGCGCCAATCGCAGCGGCCGGTGACCTCGGCCACAACGGGGTCGCGGTAGAGTCCGAGGAACGACATCGCGGTGGACAGCACGCCCGACCGTTCGTTCTCGGATTTATTCAGAAGCTCGCGCGCGGTCGATGCGATGACGGGATGCGGACCCGCCTCGCCAAGATGCGGCGTTGCCATCATGGCAGTCAGCGTCGTCTCGATCGGCCGCTTGGGATCGGACAGGAAGGCCGCGACGCCGGCCAATGTCTTGTCTGCCTCGGCATAGAGGACGTGCAGGATGGTGCCGACCAGCAGCGAATGACTGGTCTTTTCCCAATGATTGCGCTTGTCGAGCGAACCTTCAGGGTCAACTAGGACGTCGGCGACATTCTGGACGTCGCGCACCTCGAAGGCCCCGCGCCTGACCTCGAGCAGCGGGTTGTAGGCCGAGGCCTTCGGGTTGGTCGGATTGAACAGCAGGACCCGGCCGTGCCGCGCCCGAAAGCCGGCCGTGAGCTGCCAGTTCTCGCCCTTGATGTCGTGGACGATAGCCGACCCCGACCAGGTCAGCAGCGAGGGCACGACGAGCCCCACGCCCTTGCCCGACCGCGTCGGCGCAAAGCACAGCACATGCTCGGGTCCGTCATGGCGGAGATAGCGCATCCCCAGCCGCCCCAGCACAACGCCGTCCTCGCCGAGCAGCCCGGCTTTCTCGATCTCACCGGGCTCGGCCCAGCGCGCAGATCCATAGGTCGCAACGATCCTCGCTTCCCGGGCCCGCCACAGCGACATGCCGATCGCGGCAGCAGCGGCCAAGAGACTGCCAAGCGCTGCGATGGCCGCGCCCTCGGTGAACACGCGTGGCGCATAGGCATCGTAGACGAACCACCACCAGAAGAAGGCCGGCGGCCAATAGACCGGCCATCCCGCGAGCCAGAACCATGGCGGTCCCAGTCGCGCCTGAAACGCCAGCCGCCAAGCTGTCCATTCCGTCGCGCCCAAGACCGCAATCAACACGATCAGTGACACCGCAAGGATCTGGCCCCAGAGGATTCGGGTCGCTGGCATTGATGCTCTCCTGGGCTGATCAGAGGCTAAGGTCGCGCTTGCGACCGAGCTGCCATTCGATGCCGCCGGCCTTAGCGAGGCCGGTGACGGTCTTCCCGAGCCGGCTGTCGAGCTCGCGCGACCAGGGGACCAAGTAGAAACCGAGTCCATTGTCGATCATGGCGAACCGGCCAGAGGCGAGCGCCACCCGCTGGCGATATGTCCCGGCCACAGGTGTCCCTGGCGACACTGGCAGAGACGGCAGACTGAACTGCGCCGACAGCCGCGCACCGACGGCGTCGAGCTCGCGCTGTCGCAAGGTCTTCAAGAGATCCCTCTGTACGATGATCCGCTGGCCTTGCCGCCGTGCCAGACCCTGGTCTGCAAGATGCTCGGCCCGCGCGCGAAGAGCATCCCTGGTCTCGGCGCCGAACCCACCGAGCGCCAGCGGCATCGGTTCCCGTTCGACCAGGCGATGGTCGAGCCAGGTTGCCCCCTCCGCTGAGATCTGCTCGGCGAGACCAAGATCCGAACGCGTCGCGAGCAGCAGGGTCGGCCGCGCCTCGTCCGGCCCGCCGAAGCGCCTGACCTCGACGATGCCGCCAACAGGCGGCGCCTGGGCGAAAGCCTCGGCCCCACGGAACCGGACATGATGCGCCCGGCCGTCGACGCCATCGATCACGGCGTAGGCCTCGCCGGTCAGCTCATCGTGCAGCCCGCGGTCGACCAGCCGGCCAACGATCGGCGACCCGGCATCGGATCCCCCGATCGCGTAATCCTCTACTGACCGCTCTTGCCCGCGCGCCGCGAAGGCCTGGTGCATCGTCTTGATAATGTCTCCCCGCATGCCGAGCTCGCGCAGCTTCCGCTCCGCACCGAGCTCGACCATCCACTCGTTGGGGCCGGCCGCGCTCGCCAGCCCCAGGCGTTCCAGATGTTGCAGGCGCCCGCGCATGAGCCGGACCACCTCGGGATCAGGAAGGCCTGCGGCTTCCGGTCGAAGGTCGATGGCGCCGACCTCGTCCGCCGCCATTCGGATCTCGCGATCGAGCCGCGTCCAGCGGTCGGCAGTGATCTCCTTCTCGAGCGCATTGCGGATGTCGTGCTCCGGCTTCGGGCCAAGCTCGATCGCGACCAGCTCTTCGGCGCGCGAGCGCAGGCCGCTGCTGATGTAGTCGCGGGAGATGACGAGATCCGCGCCGCTCTCGTCGACGCCACGCACAAGGACATGGATGTGCGGATTGTCTGTGTTCCAGTGATCGACCGCAATCCACTCTAGCCGCGTCGAAAGATCGGCCTCCATCTGCCGCATGAGGTCCCGGGTGAATGCCTTGAGATCCACCATATCGGCCGCGTCCTCCGGGGACACAATGAAGCGGAAATGATGCCGGTCCCCCCTGCCCCGCGCCTCAAAGCCAGCCTCATCGGCCTGATCGCAAGCCACATCGAACATCCGGGCCGGCTCGCCACCGCGAGTGACGCCATCGCGCTTGAGATAAGCCAGATGGGTCGCCAGGGGCGCTGACCGAAACGCGCGCCCCGCGTGCCTCGCGATCCGCGCCTTCACCGTGACGCGACGCACCGGGACGAACAGACGCTCGCGGCTGAAGCTGAGCCGGCCGCGCCCGAAGGTCGAGTGAGCCCGGACCGCATGACGTCCGTTAACCGTCGGCAAGCGCGCGACGTGACCGGCGACATTGGCAGCCCGCAGCACACGATTGATGAAGGTCTTGGCGTTGGTGCCCCGCCCATGACGAATGCGCCCGGGCCTGACGCGGAACTCACGCTCACTGGTGCTCATCCAAAACACCTCAGAGCCGGGAAACTCACTACAGTGCCGAAAACAGCATTGATCGTGCTACCAAAAACCTTAAGCGCGGCACGCGTTCCGACCGACCGGCACGGATGAACGCAAGCCATGTCAATGGCTTGCTGTTCAACAGGCGAGCCGCTTTTATCTTGCCGGAGTAATCGGGCGTCTCTCCGCCTTCTTCTTCGACATGATCGTCTCCTCTGCTTCATACTATACGGCTGCACCCGAGCGGTCGACAACATGACAATGGCTCGGCTTTCGTCGTGATCTTGCGGTGATAACATCTGGTGGTCCATGCAGGAGTCCGTGCTCAGCCCCGCTCGCCATGCGGGCGCACATGTCGTCGTCAGGATCGCGGGGCAACACAGGCACTCACGCGCGCTCGCAGCCTCGATCGGACTGTCGTCGCCGGCAAGATAGCGTGCTCTCCACATCCGCTTCGATCCACCAAATGCCTTTCCGCCGATCAGCGGAAACTCAGCCATTCTTCTGTCGTCGAGCTGTCTGCCAGACGGCGCTCGCCAGAGCTCTCACATTGCGGCGGCGAGCGCCGTCGGGTTGTTAAAAGTCGGTTCAGCGGCACTTTCATCTTCGGCTGCGAACCGGAACACGGATCCGTCGATCCACATGCGATGCATGACCACTGCCAGCTTGCGTGCAACGGCCACCACCGCGCGTTTGTGGCCTCGCTTCGCTGCGATCCGGACACCCCAAGCCTTGATGCCGCACCATTGCTTGGATCGCACCAGCATTGCGCTAGCCGCCTCGTAGAGCACGGTACGCACCTCCCCGTCGCCGCACTTCGAAATGTGCCCTTCGATGTCGATAGATGTGCCCGTCTGGATGCGCCGGGACGTCAGTCCGAAATGCGCGCCGACGGTCTTCGACTTGCTAAACCTGTGCGGGTCATCGATGGCAGCCTTGAAGGTCAGTGCCGTCACCGGGCCGACGCCGGGAATGGCACAAAAACGTCGGCAGAGCTCGTCGCGGCCCACCATCTGCACCAGCAGATGATGCAGCTTTTTGTACTCGGTCCACAGTGCTTCCCACGCTCTCAACATGCAGTCTGTCACGCCGGCGATAAGCCGGTCGCAAGCGACCAACTCGTGCACTCGCGCTACAAATGTCGCGCGCTGGACCCGCGGTCCGACCATCAATCCGAACACCTTCAGCGACTGTCTGATCTCGTTCTCTATGTCGAGCAGTTTGCGCTTCAGCGTTCGCCGGTGTCCCAGCAGAAGCCGTATTTTGTGACTCTCCTGACTCTTGACATGGACCGGTCGATACCAACCCGCACGCACCAGGTGCGCCAATCCTCGCGCGTCATTTTTGTCAGTCTTGTTGCGCTGGGCTTCCAGGGCAGCCGCGGCCTGCCGCGTTTCCAGCAGGACCATGGGCAAGCCAAGAGACACGAGCTCACGGTGCAGCCAAGGCGCTACACTTCCCGCTTCATGGCCGACCTTGTCGAGCCGTGGCAGGTACGGTGCCAACGCTTCGAAAATGATCGCAGGATCCGTCAACACGCTGGCTTCGAACACGACTGCGCCGTCGCGGCTGTTCACGACGCAGATTGCGGTCTTGGTGCTGGAGGTGTCGAGTGCTGCTGAGAGTTTCATCGGCGGACGTCCTCTTCGGCGAATCAATTTTGATTCCCCGCCATGCTGCGCCTTTGTTGCCGCGACTGTCTCACCTCGCACCCGCCCGATTACGCCGCCACTAGAAAATCGCCCGACTCTGACCTGATATTCTCGACCCTATTAGTTCGTGCGTTCGCGCTTTGTGTCGTACTCTCGGATAGTCCCGAGAAGAAAACACGATCTTGAAACAGGTCGAGAACGCTCGCGATCGCCAATGGCTCTCGATATGGGCGGATCCGTTCGTACAATGTCGGACCCGAAGCCTTCCGGATCATCGGCCGACTCACATCGGAGATGTCGATGAACGGCATCCATCTGACAGAAGAACTGCACCAAATTCTGCAGAATAATTGCAGAAATCGCAGCGCTCGGCCCGGCGAACGGAGCGCATCAAGCCGCACCGCAAACGCTTGCTGGGGAGTGTATTCGCGACCGAGACGGCGCCCAAACCTGCCATGTTCCGCGGTCGAACAATGACCATTTCTGCAGCCGAAACCCACGACCGATAGTGGCGCGAAGTGCGTTGCGAGGCAGTTCCACTGCACCGGTGGCCATAGACGCAGGTCCACCGTGAGCTGGCATCTGGCCGTCTCAATCCTGACGGTCACGACATCGACATTGGCGTTAGCACTAGTGCTAACACTGGTGCTAGCAGCGCTGCTAAGGGCACCTGAGCCGCGGCAAAACTCCACGAGCTCAGGCAGCTGCCTTGTACGCCGAGTGCAGACCGAGCGCATTGTCACGGCTCCCTGGTCCACATCGGAACTGCGCGTCCGATGACATCCGACATCGCCGTCAAACCGAAATATCGGCCATCCAGCGAGACCTCCGATTGCCAGTTCATCAGGAAGATCTGCCCGTCGGCGACAATGCGACAACCCTGCCAATCCGGCAGCGGATGACCCCGGCGATCGGTCTGTTGCGCGGCGCCGACCTCGACGTCATCAACAATGATCGCGAGCTCGCGGCGACAGACTGTTTGGCCGGGAAGGGCAAGGATACGTTTCAACATCGGCGCACCGACCGGCAAATAGCCGCCAGCAGCGAGGAACGCCGCTAGCTGCTCCTGAGGTCTCACAACGACCAGTTCGGTGACGTACCAGTCGCTGACCGGCTGCACGGCATAGAGCCCGATTGGTACGCTTTCAGAAGCGTTCCAGATGAAGTGCGGCCGCGGATTGGCCGCGCCCGCTCCGAGCAGAAGCGTAACGCCGGAGAACATCGCCACAGCGATGGAGAAGCGCCGTCTCATGGCATGATGCTCCGGCGATGCAGCCAGGCGCGGTGCCGCAGCAGCGTGTATGGACGGGGCGGTTCATTGGCCGTGAAGCGGTTCTGAACGTGCCGCCAATGATCCGGTGCGACATCCGCCGGATCGATGCCGAGAGCTTCGATCGCGTCGATGTGCTGCAGGACGCGTTCGACCTTCGGCCAGCCAAACACTTGCAGCAGAATGGCAGCTCCAGGACCGACGAAGGGCACGGTCGCGCAGGCCTCACCGGCGCAGACAGCCTGCAGAATATCGATCCGCGACAGCACCGTGCCGTAGGCGTTCGACGACCATCGGACGAACGCAAACACGCTGCCGGGCGTGAAAGACACCACGCGTCGATAATGATCGAGCCGCAAGTCTTGAACGGTTCGACCGAAACGGATGCGGTTCTCGATCTTGCCCTGCAGCCATAGCAGCTGGACGCGCGTCAGCTCGCTCATCGGATCATCTTTCGGCTGGACAGGATTGGGAAGCGCTGGAGGGCCCGGCACGAGCGCACAGAGGGCTGCTCGAGCAAGCCTGACGACCGCCCACGCAGAGGCGGCAGGCGTCCACCGGTGCGGCCGTGAGGGTGCCCGTTAGACAAAATCCGAAGGATTTTGCAGTTAGGTAAGTTAAGGGGCCGAAAAGCTAAGCCGATTGAGCAACTTAAGACCGGTTTTGGTCCCCGATAGCACGAGGATCCGGTCCCCGATAGCACGAGCCTTGCGGTCCCCGATAGCACGAGACAATTCACAGCTTGTCCCCCGCAGCGCTCGGTGAGTGATGCCTGGCGAAGCGCCGAGCGACGGGGTCCGTCATGACGGCCGTGAAGTTCAGCCGCTCCGTTCCGTTAGGATCGCGGGTCAGCACGAGTTCGTAGCCAGGCAATGTCTGGCGCCGGACGATCTCGCGCAGGTCGTAGGCGAAATGTTTGAGCGGTGAGAGGCTGCCGGACTTGGCATGGAGATAGACGAGATCGAAGCTCCAGCCGCCGTCCTGATGACCGCCATGCTTGCGCACGAGGCGATAAAGCCAGCGCTCCAAACCGCCTGTCAGTGCAAAATATTGGCGATCGATCGTCAGCACGAGCGCATCGTCAATGACGCCCGAATAGAACCAATCCGGCAGGATCAGCTGCAGTCCGGACGGCTTGCCATGCACATCCGCGGTCTCCTTCCACTCGTTGATCCAGGAGAAGCGATGCCGCCGGCGCTCCGTCGGCTGGCGGATCGAAGTCAGCACGGTCGTCGATTGCAGACGGTCGAGACCTGCTTTCAGACGGTCGTAATCGCGCACGCCGGTGCCACGCCCGACGAAATTCAGGATCTCATACGGCGTGGCCGCCATGAGGCGCGATGTCTTTAGTCCGGCGTCACGCGCTTCGACGATCTGCGACGCTGCCCAGATCAAAACATCCGCGTCCCAGATGGTCGCCATGCCGTGCTCGGGGACGGCTTCGACACGGATTGCGACGGTGCCTGCGCGGAAATCGATCGGCACCACCCGCTTGGCTTTGGCCAGCGAGAAGAACGGATAAGCCATCAGATCCTGCGCATCGCGTGGCGCGAGATCGCCCGGAAGCGCGCGAAACAGATCGAGCTGCGCCCGCTCGGATTTGCGGAGATGACGCATGCTCACGCCCGCACAGCCCGCTGCGCGCGGCGCTCTTTGCCCGCATAGGGGACGAGACCTGCATGTCTCTTCGCCGGTAGGACCGTCCCCTGCCCGGGATCGGCGGTGGACGTCTTGGTGCCGCGATCCACCCATGCTTTGAGGTCGTCGAGCGCATAGACGACGCGTCCGCCGATCTTGCGATAGGTCGGACCAGTGCCGTAGGTCCGGTGCTTCTCGAGCGTGCGGCCGGACAGGCCGAGATAACGCGCAGCCTCGGGTGTACGAAGAAAGCGCAGCGGAAGACCGGCCAAGGAATCGGACATCTGGCAACCTCCAGGACAGATCAGCGCGCTTCCTCGTAGTGCAGCGCGTCGACGGTCAGCATGGAGGCGTAGGCCAGCGAAGGGGGAGGCCGCAGATCGAGGGGGCCGTTTCCGGCCACCTCCTCAATTTCCGTGAAGCTATTCGTCCTTGCGCGGCGGTCGCAGGAGTTGCCGATATCCCCCGCGGATCAAGGAGAGGCCGTCCTCAACCAGACGTCTGGTGAGGCTGCGCACTTCGCTCGTTTTCCAAGCGCGCGCGGGAATGCGCGCTGCGCCGAACAGCACTTCTGCAATCGTTCGATGACTATTGCCCTGTTGCCAGCCGTCGAGCGCGCGCAAGATCAGCACCAGGCGCGTGCGGCGCTGCTGCGTCAAGCCGTCGGAGGCGGGTCCAAGCGGCTGCGCGCGCAGAGCACGCCAGAGACGGTCGGCCGCCTCGTTGCGCATCTTGAACTCGCGATCGTACGGCAGCAGCACCGCGTAGGACACCGTGCTCAACGGCCTCCTGCGCAGCCACACGCGGTGCTGGCTTGCACCGATCTGAACGACGACATGCCAGCCGTCTGTCGCTCGGCGCAGCTGATCCGGCGCGAACTCAGGCAGCTTTACGATCGGCGCGACGACCGGCACACGCGTGCCGATCTCGACAAGTGCCAGCACAGTGGACAACCGCTCAGGTGCCCAGAACACCGACTGGGCATCGAAAGCTAGCCTTGGATCAGCGGCGAAATATCAACCCCCAGTGCTTCCGGAAGTTGGCGGGCGCGCTGCGCTCGGGATGAGCGACCGCCGAGAATTGCGCACGATAGTTCGATGATCGGCGAACAATCTCCCAAGCAAAGCCTGGGCGGTCCGCGCGATGAATGTTCGCGTAGGCCTTGGGTGCGCGCCAATCGAATTCCGACATCGTGCTGTCCTCATCAGGTTAGGACTGCAACGCAATAGGCCAATGATGGCGCCATTTAAGATTGTTGAAGAGATTCTCGACTCGTGCAGGTAAAGTGATGCGGGCTACCGCCCGAACCAACTACACGATTGCTTGAGGCGATCGAGTTCCGTCCTGGTTGCACAACTTCAGGTCTCAGGAGGACTACGTAGGAAGCCGTCGTAGCCTTCGTCCGACAACCACTTTGCCCGCGCCATGTGGCTGTCGAATGCGCGACGTGCGCGTTCGGGTTCGCGGACCGGATCAATGTGCAGAACGATCTGGGCGACCTCTTCCCAGTCCGCACCGGCCGCCTCTGCATCGAGAAGGCGGAGATAGGTGACGAGGTGCTCCTCGTCATACGGCGTCAGAACGGGATCGCTCGGAGCCGTATCGGCAACGTCAGGATCAAGCGGGGGAAAGGACATCGGTCAGAAACCCACAAAGGCAAATACGACGCTCGTTCTTAGCCAGGGAGAGAGACGGAAGCAGCCCTACAGGAGACCGGGACAGGGCACCATAAACCAACACAATCAATTACTTGATCCCGATTTGTAGAAAATACTCCGTGGTGAAATACTCGACAAGCCTGTGCTGTCTTGGAGATGAACATCCGAGACGTCTTGGCCGTCAACTTGAAGCGCTTGCGCCGAACCAAAGGCGTTTCGCAGGAAGAACTCGCCCACCGCGCCGATATCGATCGGACCTATATCAGCCTGGTTGAGAGAAGCCGCAATGCCGTCTCAATCGACGTGCTCGCCGCTCTCGCGGCTGGCCTCGGCGTCGAGCCGGCAGACCTTTTGAAGCCGACGCCGCCGACAGTGGATCTCAACAAGAAGGGGCGACGTACTAGAAACCGGTAACGCCAAAGCGTGCTCAAAATTTGGCGTTGACGTTTTTCCCTGCAGTGCCCGGGCTCACGGCCCAGGTGTTCCCCGACGCCCATGCGGGCCCACAGATGGGGTCGGCCAGGCCTCTCGCCCCAAGACGTAGCGGCTTCCCTTTCAGCCAATGGGCTGGAATCAATGAGGCATGAGCAATCTCACCCGCCGCCGAGATAAGGACTCGCCGAACGAGACCTGGCACATCTACTTCGGTGATGTGCAAGCCGGCACGATTGCCAAGCGCACGGAAGGTCCTTCCGGTTCGCCCGCCTGGCAGTGGTTCTGCGGCT
>NZ_CAFJ01000064.1 GCF_000239795.1 Bradyrhizobium sp. STM 3809
CTGCATCGTCGTCCCCGCGAACGCGGGGACCCATGTCGCGTGATGCCTGAAGCGCGCAGGCGGCGCATTGCGCGCGCCTCACTGCATCCGGTGGCTACGGGTGACGGATCTGCGTTCGCCGCCGCGCTGCGTCGGCGAGCTTGTCCGGGACGACAGCAGGGGAGACGGCGCGAGTCTTTCGCCTCGCTGCCAGGGGGCGATGACGTCCGTCCCGTCACGCCACCTTGACGCGGAGTCTCATTTTGTTTTTTGCACGTGCGATCGGGCAGCACGACTGACGTAGCACTCTGGCGTGCACGCGTCGCGATGCGGCCGCAAATAAGCCGCGTATTCGCCAGCGAATGTCGTTCTCACACCGGCGCATCCCCGCGCAGGATGGCACTTGATGGCTAGTCCTGGCGCGATCCGGTTTGCTGCATTGCCAATGTGGTGCGGGACGTAGGCACGCCGTGATCGGGAGGGCGTCCCTTGCCATGCATTCACAGCGGTACAATTCGACGTTAGGTTGAGCTGCCTCTCGTCCCGTCGACACACGGCGCATCATACGAGCTCGGCGTAGCGGCAGACGATCCGGCGAAGGCGGCGCGCGACAACGCGGCGGCCACACATCAAGAACGTAGCGGAGGAAGTGCCATGATGAAGCAACGGAGACGTCTGGCTGCGCCCATCGCGCTTGCCATCACCACGACACTGGCCGCGTCGGCGGCCGCGGCACAAACGGTCGATACGGCACGCATCGAAGCCGGCGGCCAGAACGATTGGCTGACCTATCACGGCTCCTACAAGTCCTATCACTACAGTCCGCTGGCGCAGATCAACGCCAGCAATGTCGGCAATCTCGGCGTGGCCTGGATCCACATTCCTGGCCGGTCGACGCGCGGCCTGCAATCGATGCCGCTCGCGGCCGACGGCGTGCTCTACTACACGGGTTCCTACAGCCGCGTGTTCGCGCTGAACGGCGCCACCGGCGAGGTGATCTGGTCGTACTTCCCGGAGCTGGACGAGGCACTGGTCGCGCGCCAGACCCACTCGCCGTACAACCGCGGCGTCGCGATCGGCGACGGCAAGGTGTATGTCGGCACCATGGACGGGCGGCTGATCGCGCTCGACATGAAGACCGGCAAGGTCGCCTGGGACACCAAGCTGATCGATTCGCAGAAGCTGACGGTCGGCTTCACCGGCGCGCCGCTCTATGCCAACGGCAGCGTCATCATCGGTGCGCAGGGCGGCGAGTGGCCCGGCCGCGGTCCGATCTTCGGCGTCGATGCCGCGACCGGCGCCAAGAAATGGGAGTTTCTGACGGTCGCCGGCACCGACGAGGCGCAGAAGACCTGGGGCAATGATTCCTGGCGCACCGGCGGTGGCGGCGGCTGGATGCCGGGCAGCTATGACAGCGAGACCAAGACGATCTGGTGGGGCACCGCCAATCCGGCGCCGCTCTACGACTGGTCGGGCGGCGACTGGAAGACGCAGGGCGCGCGACCCGGCGACAATCTCTATACGTCGTCGGTGATCGGCCTCGATGTCGACAGCGGCAAGCTCAAATTCCATCACCAGGAGCTGCCGCACGATGCCTGGGACTTCGACAGCGCGGTCGGCGAATTCCTGATGCTCGATCGCGACGGCAAGAAGCTGACGGTGCATCCGAACAAGAGCGGCTACATCTTCGTCTATGACCGCGAAGCCAAGGTGCAGAACGTCTGGCGCATTACCGAGAACAGCAACTTCGTCAAGAATATCGATCCCAAGACGGGCGAGCTGATCGGACGCCGCGACTTCACCGCCGGCAAGGTGAGCGAGCCGCTGTGCCCGCATATCTCCGGCGGCGTCAGCTGGAACGCCGGCTCCTACAATCCGAAGACGGGCCTGTACTACAAGCTCGGCCAGGAATGGTGCATGACGCTCGACATCGTCAAGACGACGCCGGTGGTGGCGCCGCAGGCGCAGCTGAACATCGGCGCCAACTTCGCGATCGCGAAGCCGCCGGGCGGCGAGATCTATGGCCATCTCGACGCCCGCGACCCCGTCACCGGCGCCAAGAAGTGGGAGGTCCGCTTCCCCGAGCCGCCGCTCGCCAGCGTGCTCTCGACCGGCGGCAACCTCGTGTTCGTGCCGGATTCGCGCGGCACCGTTCACGCCTATGATGCCGAGAGCGGCACCGAGCTGTGGAACCACTCCGACGGCACCGGCCACCAGGGCGGCATCATCAGCTATGCGGTCAATGGCAAGCAATACATCGCCATCACCGCTGGCTTCGGCGGCATGGCGGCCGACGACTATGCGCCGACCTTCGGCGGCGTCTACAAGAGCATGCCAAGGGATGACGGCGCGCTCATCGTCTACAGCCTGAAATAGGCTGCTGCAGATCACGGGGGCCGGGTCGCCGGTCCCCGTGCTCTGGGCAGGCCTATCAACATGGGACACCAGGCTGTGGCCAAAAACCATCCTGGCAGTTAGTTATTCCGTCATGCTCGGGCTTGTCCCGCCTGCGCGGCCGAAGCCGCTTCGGCGCGGCGAAGGCCCGGGCATCCACGTGGTTCTCAGCGTGCCGGCCGACGTGGATGGCCGGGACAAGCCCGGCCATGACGAGGTCGGGACGGACGGGTGCAACTGAACCGGACCTGATTGATGAAACGGGACGCGATGACGTTTGAATCGACCAGACTCGTGTTGACGAATTTGGCGTGGGCCGGAATGGAAAGGGTGCTGAGCGTCACCATGACGCCGGCGCTGCGGGCGGGGATCACCGCCGCCGCGCTGGCTTGTGCCGCGCCGGCCTGGGCGCAGTCAGCGGCGCCGCCGGCCGAGCCGTTCGACGTCCAGCAATTGTTTGCCTCGACCTGCGGCTGGTGTCACTCCGACGCCGGCCGCGTCGCCGGCAAGGGCCCGCAGCTGATGGACTCGCCGCGCAGCGACGACTTCATCCGCAACCGGATCAAGGTCGGCAAGCCCGGCGCGATGCCGGCGTTCGGCGAGACCTTCACCGACGCGCAGATCGATGCGATCATCGCCTATATCCGCGCCTTGAAGCCGGATTAGTTCTTCGGCCGTGTGACGAGGGAAACGACCAATTGCAGTCTCGATGTCATTCCGGGGCCATCGTCGAGGGGCGGGCGCGCAGCGCCGGCGCCTCGGCGATTGAACCCGGAATCTCGAGATCCAGGGACGCAAAACAAGTTCGGGATTCCGGGTTCAAGGATTCCGGGTTCAAGGCCTGGCGGCCTTGCCCCGGAATGACGTTGGTTGGAACGCAGCGGGCCCCGCGCCGCAAACTGCAGTGAAAGTCCATCCTGTTGGGGACCACGCCATGATACGATTGTTCGCGCTGATCGCCGCCACGCTCGGCCTTTGTCTTGACCTCAACGGCCTCGCCGAAGCGCGCTCGCTCGACGCCATCCGCTCGCTCGGCCAGATCGGGCTGTGCGCGCATCCCAATTCGCTGCCCTTCGCGAGCAAGGCCGGCGACCCGCCCGGCTTCCAGGTCGAGATGGGCCAGGCGCTGGCGCGCGAACTCGGGGTGTCGCTGCGTCTCGACTGGATCATCACGATGTTCCAGATGCGCGCCGCCGGCTGCGACCTCGTCATGGACGTCATCGCCGATCCCGAGGCGCTGGAGGAAACCCGGCTGAAGACCACCAAGCCGTATTATCACACGGGCGTCGCACTGGCGGTGCCGCAGGGGAGCAAGCTCACCTCCATCACGGGCCTCGACCAGACCACCAAGGTCGGGGTGCAGGTCGGGTCGGTCGCGGCGATGCTGATCAGCCAGCGCCAGGTGCCGATCTCGACCTTCGGCTTCGAGATCGACAGCCTCGATGCGCTCGCCAATCACGAGATCGCTGCCGCGGCGGTGACGCCGGCCAACGCCGCCTATTACAACCAGACCCATCCGGACAAGCCGCTCCGCATCATCGCCCTCGACGACACCGAGCCGAGCCTCGGCTGGAATGTTTCCATCGGCATGGTCCGCCCGGACGACGCGCTGCGTGAGGCCATGGAGACGGCGCTGGCCCGCCTGCGCGCCGACGGCACCGTCCAGCGCATCTACGCCCGCTATGGCGTGACCTTGCAGCAGCCGAAGTAGGTGTGAGTGCGGCGCGCCTTATCAACGAAGGGCTGGCGCTTCTGTTTTGTGCGAGGCTGGCGCCTCATCCACGGGTGTCGTCCCCGCGAACGCGGGGACCCATACCGCGTGATCTCTGGAATGGGCAGGCGGCCGGTACCGCGCGCCTCACGACGGCCGGTGGTTATGGGTCCCGGATCAGCGCCCACCGACGCGTTGCGTCGGTGGGCTTGTCCGGGACGACAGCCGTGGACGAGGCTATCAGCCGGGCATCTCAGGTGCGGTTGGCCGGCGCGAAGCTTGCGGCCAAAGAGAGCGAACGCTGTAGCTTATCCCTTGTACCCCATCAGCAGCCGCGGCAGCCAGAGCGAGAACGCCGGGACGTAGGTCACGAACATCAGCGCGGCGATCAGCGCGGCGTAGAACGGCAGGATGGTGCGCATGACCGCGCCGACCGAGATGCCGCCGATGGCGCAGCCGACGAACTGCGTCGTGCCGACCGGCGGGGTGTTGAGGCCGAGCGCGCAGTTGATCAGCATCAGCATGCCGAACTGCACCGGATCCATGCCGGCCTTCATCGCGATCGGCAGGAAAATCGGGGTGCAGATCAGGATCGTCGCCGCCATGTCCATGAAGGTGCCGAGCAGGAACAGGATGACGTTGATCAGGAGGAAGATCATCCAGGGCTGCGTCGAGACCTTGCTCATCAGGTCGCCGGCGAAGTCGGCCACCTCGTAGAGTCCCATCAGGTACTGGAACATCGTCGAGACGCCGATCAGCAGCAGCACCACGCCGGTGGTCTTCACCGCCTTGGCCGCGGCGCGCAGGAAGTTGGCCAGGGTCATCGTGCGGTAGATGAAGAACGTCAGCAGGATCGTGTAGGTGACCGCGACGGCGGCGGATTCGGTGGCGGTGAAGACGCCGGAGAGGATGCCCGCCAGGATGATGCCGACGATCAAAAGGCCCGGCAGCGCCGCCGCGAACGAGCGCGCCACTTCCGGCCAGCCGGGAAACTTGCCCGCGGGATAGCCGCGCTTCACGGCGACCGCATAGGCGGCGACGAGCATGCAGACCATCAGCACCAGCGCCGGAAGCAGGCCTGCGGCGATCAGCGCGCCGATCGACACCTTGCCGCCGGCGGCCAGCGCATAGATGATCATGTTGTGGCTGGTCGGCATCAGGGCTCCGACGAGCGAGGCGTGGGTGGTGACGTTGACGGCGTAGTCGGTGTCGAACCCTTCCTTCTTCATCATCGGGATCATCACCGCGCCCATCGCCGAGACGTCGGCGACCGGCGAGCCGGAGACGCCGCCGAACAGCGTACAGGCGACGACGTTGGACATGCCGAGCCCGCCACGGATGTGGCCGACGAGGTTCTTGGCGAGCTGCACGATCTTGTCGGCGACGCCGCCATGAAGCATCAGCTCGCCGCTGAACACGAAGAACGGGATGGCCAGGAACGAGAAGATGTTCATCCCCGACATCATCTGCTGGAAGATCACCGCGACCGGCAGGCCTTCATAGAGAATGGTGCAGATGGCGGAGAGCCCGATTGCGAACGCGACGGGGACGCCGAGGATCAGGAAGCC
>NZ_CAFJ01000063.1 GCF_000239795.1 Bradyrhizobium sp. STM 3809
AACGGATCGCGCCCTAGGGTCCCACACTCCTGGGATGGGAATGAGGCATGGTCACCGACACCGTTTGGGGTGTTCCGCAGCGCGAGCACGAAGCCCACCGAGCGACGTTCCCGACACTGCTCGTCCTCGCCATCGTCGGTGCAGGCGCTTGGCTGCGCCATGTCCTGCCGCTCAATGTCGATGTCAGCTGGTGGCTGCTCGTCAGCGAGCGCATGCTCGACGGCCAGCGGCTCTATGTCGACATCCTCGAGACGAACCCGCCAATGGCGGGATCGGCCTATTTTCTGGCCGTCGCGCTGGCGCGGGCGATCCACATCAGGCCCGAACTGGCGACGAACATCCTGATCTTTGCGCTGACCGCGGCATCCCTGACGCTGGCATGGCTGGTGCTGCGGACATCCGCTCTGCGCGAACGCCTCGCGGACGGACGGTTGGCGGCATGGACGACCGCTCTTCTGCTGATCGCGCCGATGTACGATTTCGGCCAGCGAGAACACCTCGCACTGATCACCGTCTTGCCGGCGGTCGCCGTCTACATCCTGCGCGCCCAACGTGAACGAGTAGGCCTGGCTGCCGTCCTCGTTGCCGGGCTCAGCGCCGGACTCACGATGAGTTTCAAGCCCTATTTCGCCTTCGCCGTCGGCTTCTGCATTCTCGCTTCCGCGGCTCAGGCGCGCGATTGGCGCGTGCTGTTCGCCATGGAGAACTGGATCGCCGGTGCACTCGTGCTGATCAACGCGATCAGCATCTACGTGTTCTTTCCTGAGTATTTCACCATCATCTATCCGCTGGTCCGTGACGTCTATCTGCTTCTAAAGGCGCCCGTGCCGGCCATTCTCGTCACTCTACCGATCGGCCTTTGGCTGGCGGCGACTGTGATCGTCCTGCTGCTCCAGCGCAATCAGCCCCGGCGCGACGCGGCAACGTTCGTCACGCTGGCCGCATCGCTTGGGTTCCTCGTATCTTTCGTCGCGCAGCGGAAGGGCTGGGGCTATCACGCCTATCCGATGGTCGCGCTGGCGCTGCTTGCGGCCGGCTTCGCCGTTTCAGCGAGCAACCTCGGCCACGACCCGCGGCGCTGGCCGCGTATCGCCACTGCTGTCGCCGCAGTCATCCTCTTCGTGCAGACCTGCGTTTGGTTCAATGGCAGTATCGACGTTGGGCAGATCGAAAGTCAGGTCGCGCGGCTTGGCCCGCACCCAAGGATGTTGGTGCTCAGCGCCGCGGCGGTCATCGGACACCCGATGGTGCGGACCCTTAATGGGACCTGGATTTCACGCCAGGAGGCGTTCTGGGTCCGAGAGATCGTTCGCCGGTCGCAACATGACGGCACCATCGACGCACAGGCCGCGCAGCGGCTGCAGTCCTACGTGGAGCGCGAACGCGCCGGGATCATTGCTGATTTCCGGAAACAGCCACCGGACATCGTTCTGATCGATAATCAGAACAGCGATTGGGGCGACTGGGCGCGTTCCGACCCCGAGCTCAAGGCTCTGCTCGAGCCGTATGTCCTGGTGCAGACGGTGGACGGCGTCGAGATTCTGAAGCGCGGCTAGCTAGCACCGCGCCGGGCGCGACGTTGTTTCAACCCACCAGTTGAGCGCGATTGGGGGCTTCTTTCGAGCCAAGTAAGAAAGCCACCGGCCAACACCCGGTGGCTTTCTTGATACGGGGAGAGATCGCGCGCGGCCTCGTCGCTCGTTGTCACGCCGCGCTGTTCGACTGGTCGTTGCCGGACGCGGGCGCGGCCTTGGCGCCGCCCTTGGAGACGCCCACGAGGGCCGGGCGCAACACGCGCTCGCCGATCATGAAGCCGGCCTGCACCACCTGCACCACGGTGCCCGACGGCACCGAGGCATCGGGCACCTCGTACATCGCCTGCTGGAAGTTCGGATCGAACTTCTGTCCCGTCGGATCGAACTTCTTGACGCCGTTCTTCTCCAGCGTGTTGAGCAGCGAGCGCTCGGTGAGCTCGACGCCTTCGATCAGCGACTTCAGGCCGGCATCGGCATTGGCGCGGGTCTCGGCCGGCACGGCATCGAGCGCACGCTGCAGATTGTCGGCGATGTCGAGCACGTCGCGGGCGAAGCCGGTGATGCCGTACATGCGCGCATCGGCGACCTCGCGGGCGGTGCGCTTGCGCAGATTCTCCATCTCCGCCAGCGTGCGCAGCATCTTGTCGCGCGCCTCGGCCGCTTCCTTCGCATAGGCCTCGGCCGAGCCGGTCTCGGGGTCGTCGGGCATGATGTAGGGCTTGGAGACGACGGGTTCGCTGGCCTGCGCCGGGTTTTCCGGATCGTTCTGATGCAGGTCGGGATCGGTCATGGACAGTCTTCTCGCAAGTTCGGCGGGTTCTGGGGATGTCGGGCGGGATATCGTGCTTTGAACCACGAAAATCAAGCACGACGATCAAGCGCGACCCGGCGATCGGGCCAGCGGCGCTCTCGCGGGGTTAACCATGTCGGATGTCAGCCGCCCATCAGGCGGCTGAGCAGGCGCGCGGCATAATCGACGGTCGGAATGACCCGGGCATAGTTGAGACGGGTCGGACCGATGACGCCGAGCACGCCGACGATACGTCCCGTGGCGTCCGAATACGGCGAAACGATCGTCGATGAGCCCGACAGCGAGAACAACTTGTTCTCCGAGCCGATGAAGATGCGCACGCCGTCGGCGCTCTCGGCGCGCCCGAGCAGGTCGACGACACCGCGCTTGGTCTCGAGATCGTCGAACAGCCGCCGGACGCGCTCGAGGTCCTCGAGCGCGTGCAGGTCCTCGAGCAGATTGGCGTGGCCGCGCACGATCAGCTGGCGGTCGTCGCTGTCGCCGCCGGACCAGCTCGCCACGCCGGCGGCGATCACCTTCTGCGTCAGCTGATCGAGCTCGGCGCGATCCTGCGCCAGCGCGGTCTCGAGCTCCAATCGCGCTTCCGCCAAGGTGCGTCCGCGGATTCGCGCATTGAGGAAATTCGAAGCCTCCGTCAGCGCCGAGGACGGCACGCCGGGAGGCAGGGCGAGCACGCGGTTCTCGACCTGCCCGTCCTCGCCGACCAGCACGACCAACGCGCGCTCCGGCTCCAGCCGCACGAACTCGATGTGCTTCAGCCGGGTGTTGGACTTGGCGGTGAGCACGACGGCGGCGGCGCGGGTCAGGCCGGACAGCCGCGTCAGCGCCTCGTCCAGCGCGGCTTCCACCGACTGCGCCCGGCCGACGGAGGCGAGCTGGCTCTGGATCGCCTGCCGCTCGGCATCGGTCATGTCGCCGACCTGCATCAGGGCGTCGACGAAGAAGCGCAGGCCGGCCTCGGTCGGCAGCCGGCCGGCCGAGGTATGCGGCGCATAGATCAGGCCGAGCTGCTCCAGGTCGGCCATCACGTTGCGCACGGAGGCCGGCGACAAGGGAACCGCGATCAGCCGCGAGATGTTGCGGGAGCCGACCGGCTCGCCGGTCGCCAGATAGCTCTCGACGATCTGCCGGAAGATCTCGCGCGAGCGCTCGTTGAGCTGCGCGAGCCCGGCCGGCGGTGTCATCAGGTTGATCGGATCGTGGTGGGCCACCAGATATCCTCCTCACCCAGTTGCATATAATTTGGCCATGCGGCGGCTCGGTGGCAAGCCGATCTTGAGGGCGGTTCCGGGGGTGATTCGCGCCAATTCCGCCCTTGATTAAGCGCTTGCCGCTGCCGGTCCCGGCTCCTACAAGGCCGGTCAAGACGTCTTTTGCCTTCATTCACGGAGAGAACCCATGCGGCCGAGCCGCCGTGCAGCGGACGAAATGCGGGCCGTGAGCCTGGAACGCGGCGTCGTGAAATACGCCGAGGGCTCCTGCCTGGTGAAGTTCGGCGACACCCATGTGCTGGTCACCGCGACCCTGGAGGACCGGCTGCCGCCCTGGCTCAAGGGACAGGGACGCGGCTGGATCACCGCCGAATACGGCATGCTGCCGCGCGCCACCCTGGAGCGCACCCGGCGCGAGGCGTCGTCGGGCAAGCAGACCGGCCGTACCGTCGAGATCCAGCGCCTGATCGGCCGCTCGCTGCGCACCGCGATCGACCTGGAAGCGCTCGGCGAGCGCCAGATCACCGTCGATTGCGACGTGCTGCAGGCCGACGGCGGCACCCGCACCGCCTCGATCACGGGCGCCTGGGTGGCGCTGGCCGATTGCATCCGCTGGATGAAGGCGCGCAACATGATCAAGACCGAGGTGCTGCGCACCAATGTCGCCGCGGTGTCCTGCGGCATCTACAACGGCACGCCGGTGCTCGACCTCGATTACGCCGAGGATTCCGAGGCCGAGACCGACGCCAATTTCGTCATGACCGGCGACGGCCGCATCATCGAGGTGCAGGGCACCGCCGAGAAGACGCCGTTCAGCGAGGCCGAGTTCCTGGCGCTGATGGCGCTGGCGCGCAAGGGCGTCGGACGGCTGGTCGACCTGCAGAAGATGGCGGTCGCGTGAGCAGCAGCCATCGCCAGATCACCGGGCGCATCGTGATTGCGACCCATAATTCGGGCAAGCTCGTCGAGATGCGCGAGCTGCTGGCGCCTCATGGCGTCGAGGCGGTCTCGGCCGGCGAGCTCGGGCTCGGCGAGCCGGAGGAGACCGGCGACACCTTCCTGGCCAATGCGCGCATCAAGGCCGTCGCCGCGGCGCAAGCCGCGCAGCTGCCGGCCTTCGCCGACGACTCCGGCATCGTCGTCCACGCCCTCGACGGCGCGCCGGGAATCTACTCGGCCCGATGGGCCGGCCCGGGCAAGGATTTCAATGCCGCCATGGCGCAGATCGAGCGCCTGCTGCAGGAGCGCGGCGCCACCAGTGCCGACAAGCGGACGGCACATTTCGTCTCGGCGCTGTGCGTGGCCTGGCCGGACGGCCACATCGAGGAGGTCGAGGCGCGCGTCGACGGCACCCTGGTCTGGCCGCCGCGCGGCACGGCCGGCTTCGGCTATGACCCGATGTTCCTCCCTGACGGCCACGACCGCACCTTCGGCGAGATGACCAGCATCGAGAAGCACGGGCTGCCGCCGCTCGGCCTCGGCCTGTCGCACCGGGCCCGCGCCTTCGTGAAGCTCGCGGAGATCTGTCTTGAGCAGCGCTGAGAGCGAAGCGTTCGGCGTCTATGTGCACTGGCCGTTCTGCCTGTCGAAATGTCCGTATTGCGACTTCAACAGCCATGTCCGCCACGCCGCCATCGACCAGGACCGCTTCGCCCGCGCCTTCGCGCAGGAGATCGCGACCACGGCCGCACGCACCGGGCCGCGCACCGTCACCTCGATCTTTCTCGGCGGCGGCACGCCGTCGCTGATGCAGCCGCAGACCGTCGGCGCCATCCTCGATGCCATCGGCCAGCACTGGCATGTCGCCCGCGATGTCGAGGTGTCGCTGGAGGCCAACCCGACCAGCGTCGAGGCCACGCGCTTTGCAGGCTATCGTGCGGCCGGCGTCAACCGCGTCTCGCTCGGCGTCCAGGCGATGGACGACGCGTCGCTGAAGATGCTGGGGCGCCTGCACACCGCTGAAGAAGCCATGAAAGCGGTGGCGATCGCACGGGGTGCGTTCGAGCGCTATTCGTTCGACCTGATCTATGCGCGGCCCGACCAGACGCCTGACATGTGGACCGAGGAGCTGACGCGCGCGATCGGCGAGGCGGCCGAGCATCTGTCACTGTACCAGCTGACAATCGAGGAGGGCACGCCGTTCTTCGGCCTGCACGCCGCCGGGAAGCTGAAGACGCCCGACGAAGGACTCGCGCGCACGCTCTACGACGTCACGCAGGACATCTGCGCCCGTCACGGCCTGCCGGCTTATGAAATCTCCAATCACGCCCGTCCCGGCGCGGAGTGCCGGCACAACCTCGTGTATTGGCGCGGCCAGGAATATGCCGGCATCGGCCCCGGCGCGCATGGCCGGCTTGATATCGACGGTATCCGCCACGCCACCGCAACGGACAAGCGGCCGGAAGCCTGGCTGATGCGGGTCGAGACCAGCGGCCATGGCGTGATGACCGACGATCTCCTCAACAGCGAGGAGCGCGCCGACGAGTTTCTTTTGATGGGGCTGCGACTTCGCGAGGGCATCGATCCCAAGCGCTATGCCGCGATCTCCGGACGCACGCTCGATCCGCGCCGCATCGCATTGCTGCGCGAGGAGGGCGCCATCGCCGTCGAACCGGACGGCCGGCTGCGCGTCACCCAGGACGGCTTCCCCGTGCTCGATGCCGTCGTCGCCGACCTCGCGGCGTGAGTTTTGGTGAGGCACTGCTCTCAATGGATGTGCAGCGCCGGTTTCGGCGCTCACCCCTCATGGTGAGGAGCGCCGCAGGCGCGTCTCGAACCATGAGGCCCTGAGCTGGGGCCTCGCCCTTCGAGACGCCCGCCTTCGGCGGGCTCCTCAGAGTGAGGAGAGGCGGCCTTCCGTGAGGCGCGACATCGCGGCTAGCGCGCTGATCCCGCCGAACCAGCCACGCTGAACGACCTACGTCGCGCTGAAGCTCTTCGGCGCACCCGCCACCGCCGTGCCGCCGCCCGAGCCGACGCGCATCACGGCGAGGCCGCGCTCGTTGGTGCCGTCGCTGCGGAAGCGGAACAGGCCGTCGATGCCGGCGAAGCCGGACGCGTTGGTCAGCACGTCAGGCGCGAAGCGCTGTGCACCCTGGGTGCGCGCGAGCGCGGCGACCAGCGCCACCGCGTCATAGGCCAAGGTGGCGGTGCGCACGGGATCGCCGCCGAAGCGCGTGCGATAGCGCCCGGCAAAGGCGCGGAAGCCCGAGGGATCCGGCGCCGCATAGAGGCCGCCCTGCAGGCTGGCGCTGTTGTAGACGCGCGGATTGTCCCACAGCCCGGTGCCGAGCAGCTGGATGTTGCGCAGGTTCGCGCCCGCGGCCGTGAGCGCGTCCGCGGTCGCCACGACCGATTCACCGTCATCGGCCAGCAGCAGCGCGTCGGCGCCGCCGAGCGACTGCGCGACCGCGCGCGCCGCCGCGGTACGGTCGCCGGCATATTTCTCGAACGCCACGATGCGTCCGCCGCGCCGGCTGACCGCGGTCTTGAACGCGCCTTCCACCACGGTGCCGTAGGGATTGTCCGGCAGCAGCGCCGCGAAGGAGCGTTTGCCGACGCTGGCGGAGTAGTCGACGATGCGGGTGGCATCGGACTCCGGCAGGAAGCTGAGCAGATAGACGCCGCGCCCGGCCACGCTCGAATCGGTCGAGAACGCGATGACCGAGATGTTGCGCGTGCGCGCGACCTGGGAGGTGGCCGGCACCGAGCCCGCGAACAACGGTCCGAGCAGGATCTCGGCGCCCTCGTCACAGGCCTGCTGTGCACCTTGTTGTGCACCCTGCGGGCTGCCGGCGTCGTCCTTGATGAGAAGCTGGATGTTGGGATTCTGAAACTCGGCGAGCGCCATCTCGGCGGCGTTCTTCATCGACTGCGCGGCCACGCCGGCATTGCCGGAGGCCGACAGCGGCAGAATCAGTCCGACCTTCACCTGGCCGTTGCCGGCCACAGCCGGCTGCTGCGGCGGACCGGACGGTGCGGTCGGCTGCTCGAACGGGTTGAATCCCTGCTGCACATTGGAGCAGGCCGACAGGAGCGGCGCGCCGAGGATCAGGCCAAGCGCCGTCCGCCGGCCAACCACAGGGGCTCCCGGAGCAAAAGACTTGGGATCACGCGGGCCTGACATGGCATCTCTTTGCTCGGCCGAGACCGGCCAGAAGTTCCGCAATCGCACGCCTGAAGGCCTTTGCGATTTGATTCATATTGTCGACGAATAGTTAAGCAAAACAAAAGGCTGTCAGGGCCACACCGGCGATCAAATCGACGTTTTGCACGCGCTATCCCCCGCTCACCACGGCCTCACGGAATGCGGCGCCGCGCTTGAATCGCCGATGAACGGTAAAACCCCGCAGCGCTACGGATCTTCAATGTCGCCGCAGGATCGTTCCCTGGTGGCATTCCCCTGCCGGCGCCTTTAAATTACCGCGATGGGCGCCAAGGCAATCTCGAACATGTCGCCGGACGATGGCAAATCTTCCACCACATGGACTTATCTGGTGGCGGGGCAGCCTGTTGCGGCGCCGAAGACGCGGCCGGGTCTGCACCTGGTCGCGACGCCGATCGGCAATCTCGGCGACATTACCCTGCGCGCGCTCGAAACGCTCGCCGGCGCCGACATCATCTTCTGCGAGGACACGCGCATCACGCGGCGGTTGACGGAACGCTACGGCCTCGGCGCGGATCTCGCCGCCTATCACGAGCACAATGCCGAGGCCGTGCGGCCGAAGATCCTGCAGCGCCTGTCGGAGGGCGCGGCCATTGCGCTGGTGTCCGACGCCGGCACGCCGCTGATCTCCGATCCCGGCTACAAGCTGGTGCGCGCCGCGTGCGAGGCCGGCCATGCCGTGACCGCGTTGCCGGGGCCGTCGGCAGTTCTGGCCGCGCTCAGCGTCGCGGCGCTGCCGACGGATCGCTTCTTCTTCGAAGGCTTCCTGCCGGCCAGGCAGCAGGCGCGGCGCACGCGCCTCGCCGAGCTGGCGCGGATCGACGCGACCTTGGTGCTGTTCGAGGCCGGCAGCCGCGTGCAGGAGACGCTCGCCGATCTCGCCGAGGCCATGGCCGGGCGCCAGGCCGCGATCTGCCGCGAGCTCACCAAGCTGCATGAAGAGATCCTGCGCGGACCGGTCGCGGAGCTTGCGGCGCAAGCCGACGGGCTCGAGACGCGCGGCGAGTTCGTTCTGGTGATCGGCCCGCCGCCGGGCGACGCCGAGGTCATGACCGACGGCGCCGTCGATGCGCTGCTGACGGATCTGCTGCAGCGATCGAGCGTGAAGGATGCGGTGATGCATGCGGTCGAGCTGTCGCGCCGGCCGCGCCGAGAAGTCTATGCGCGTGCGCTCGCGCTTGCCAAGGACGTGCCCGCAAAGGACGGGCGCGCGGGAGCGGACGATGGCGAAGACTGAGGCCGCCGGCGACGTGCCCGCCAAGAAGCCCGCGAAGGCTGCGAAGACTGCCGCGCCCGAGCGCGTCGCCGCCTTCCGCACCGGGCTGTCGGCCGAGGCGCGCGCGGCGGCGCTGCTGATCGCCAAGGGCTACCGCATCCTCGCCAAACGCTTCCGCACGCCGCATGGCGAGATCGACCTGATCGCGCGCAAGCGCGGCCTCGTCGCCTTCGTCGAGGTCAAGGCGCGCGCCTCGCTCGACGACGCGGCCTATGCGGTGACGCCGCGCCAGCAGCAGCGCATCATCGATGCCGCACAGGCCTGGCTGATGGCGCATCCCGACCATGCCGAATTGGAGCTGCGCTTCGACGCGATTCTGGTTGCGCCGCGCAGCCTGCCGCGCCATCTCATGGCAGCCTTCGACGCCAGCCCCTGACACGAGCCACCGCAGACAGACCGGGACCTGCCCATGAAACTAAATGTCGCCGTCCAGATGGACCCCATCGCGCGCATCAACATCCGCGGCGACTCGACCTTTGCGATGCTGCTCGAAGCGCAGCGGCGCGGCCATGGCCTGTGCTACTACACGCCCGACAAGCTGTCCTTGCGCGGCGAGGAGCTGTACGCGCCGGTGCAGGCCCTGACCGTGCGCGACCAGGTCGGCGACCATTTCACGCTCGGCGAGCCGAAGCCGACGGCGCTGACCTCGTTCGACGTCGTGCTGCTGCGCCAGGACCCGCCGTTCGATCTCGCCTACATCACCTCGACGCATTTCCTCGAGCGCATCCATCCGAAGACGCTGGTCGTCAACGATCCTGCCAGCGTGCGCAACGCGCCGGAAAAGCTGTTCGTGATGAATTTTCCGCAGCTGATGCCGCCGACCCTGATCTCGCGCGACCTCGACGAAATCAACGCCTTCCGCGACCAGCATGGCGCCGTGGTGATGAAGCCGCTGCACGGCCATGGCGGCGCGGCGGTGTTCCGGGTGATGCCGCAGGACATGAATTTCGGCTCGCTGTTCGACATGTTCTCGGTGACGTTCAAGGAGCCCTGGGTGATCCAGCGCTTCCTCCCCGAGGTGAAGCACGGCGACAAGCGCATCATCCTGGTCGACGGCGAGTTCGCCGGCGCGGTCAACCGCGTGCCCGCCGCCGATGACCTGCGCTCCAACATGGTGCGCGGCGGCGCCGCGCAGGCCACCGATCTCAGCGCCCGGGAGCGCGAGATCTGCGACACGCTCGGCCCGGAGCTGCGCGCCCGCGGCCTCCTGCTGGTCGGTATCGACGTCATCGACGGCAACCTCACCGAGATCAACGTCACCTCGCCGACCGGCATCCGCGCCATCTCGCGGCTCGGCGGCCCAGACATCGCCGCGCGCGTGTGGGACGTGATCGAGGCCAAGCGGCGCTGAGACGCGGTCTCGTCGAGCGCTCACTCCGAAGATGGTCTATCCGCCGTCATTGCGAGCGAAGCGAAGCAATCCAGAGTCCCGCCCACCACCCTGGATTGCTTCGCTTCGCTCGCAATGACGGAGGAAGCAGTCTTGGTGCATTTGCGTGCGGCGGGGAGGACAGGGCTGCCTCTCACATCACGAGTAAATTTGCTTCCCCTCACCCTGAGGAGCCCGCCGGAGGCGGGCGTCTCGAAGGGCGAGGCCCCGGCTGAGGCCTCATGGTTCGAGACGCGCCTGCGGCGCTTCTCACCATGAGGGGCGAAAGCCGGCGGTACTGCAAACCGGACCATGAACACGCCAAGAGGCGTGCTCATGGCGAGGGGCCAACTCTCACACCGAGGCTGCACATGGTTGCTGGGGATAAGGCCGACGGAGACGCCGCTGACGCCGCCGCATTCCATGTTATGACGCCATTCTCATGCGTCTCGTCCTGACCACCTGGAACATCAATTCGGTGCGCCTGCGCATCGATCTCGTCGCCAAGTTCATCAAGCAGGTCCGGCCCGATGTGCTGTGCCTGCAGGAGACCAAGTGCATCGACGATGCCTTCCCGCTGAAACGCTTCAAGCGGCTCGGCTACGAGCACGTCGCGCTGAACGGGCAGAAGGGCTATCACGGCGTCGCCGTGATCTCGAAATGGCCGTTCGAGGCGACCAACGTCCGCACCTTCTGCGACAAGGTCGACTCCCGCCACATCACCGTGTCGTTCGGCGAGAAGGCGCAGCTCGCCCAGCCCCTGGTGCTGCATAATTTCTACGTGCCGGCAGGCGGCGACATTCCCGATCCCGCACTCAATCCGAAGTTCGAGCACAAGCTGCAATTCCTCGACGAGATGAAGGCGTGCGAGCCGCTGCATCCGCGCGGCGACGACCGGCACATCCTGGTCGGCGATCTCAACGTCGCGCCGCATGAGCACGACGTCTGGTCGCACAAGCAGCTCCTGAAGGTGGTCTCGCACACGCCGGTCGAAACGGAGAAGCTGCTGGCCGCGCAAAGCCATGGCGAGTGGGTCGACGTCGCGCGCGAGCGCATCCCGATGTCAGAAAAGGTCTACACATGGTGGAGCTACCGCGCCGCCGACTGGACCGTCGGCGACCGCGGCCGGCGGCTCGACCACATCTGGGTGTCACGGGCGCTGAAGGACCGCGTCAGCGACTTCCAGATCCTGCGTGACGCGCGCAGCTGGGAGCGGCCGTCGGATCACGTGCCGGTCACGGTGACCTTGGACGTTTGACGGCGAGAGCCGGCGTTATTTGTTCACCAGCGTCCACGCCGTCATGGCCGGGCACCGTCCCGGCCATCCACGTCGTGCGGCACCCCGTCACGACGTGGATGCCCGGGACAAGCCCGGGGATGACGGCCTGGGTGCTAGAATCGAGGGAAACCATCCCCCGTCACGATGTCAGCTTGGCGCCGGCCATCAGGATGTCGTTGGCGATGCGGTTGGCGCGGTGGGCGAACTCGTCGCGCAGGCGGCGGGCAGCGACGGCGTCGCTCTCCAGCACGCGCTGGAACAGGCTGCGCGAGATCCGCACGACCGTGGAATATTCCAGCGCGGTCGCCGTCGCCGGCCGGCGCATCTCGACCAGCAGCGCGAGCTCACCAATCAGCATGCTCGGCTTGGCGACGATCTCGGCGCCGACCTCGTCGCTGATGCGCAAGGCGCCGCGCTGCACGACATAGCCGCAATCGGCCGTGTCGCCCTCGCGAAACAGGGTCTCGCCGCTCTGGATGTTACGCTGCTCGGAGCCGATGGCGATCATGCGCAGCGAATCGCTTCCCAACAGACGCAGGGTCGGGACGCGCTCCAACAGCGCAATATCGTCTTCGATCGACATAAAGGGCCCGGGGAAGGCGAAATGGAACCAGTATCATAGACGGCAACCCGCCATCCCCGAACCGTATCACGGCACCAACTTGTAGCCACCCGCCTCGGTCACGAGAATCTCTGGATTCGCAGCATCTTTCTCGATCTTCTGCCGCAGACGGTAAATATGCGTTTCCAGGGTGTGGGTGGTGACGCCGGAATTGTAGCCCCAGACCTCCTGGAGCAGCGTCTCGCGCGACACCGGCTGCTGGCCGGCGCGGTACAGGAAGCGCAGGATCGCCGTCTCTTTCTCGGTCAGCCGGACCTTGCGGGCGTTGGCGCCGGTCAGCATCTTCGAGCCCGGCCGGAAGCTGTAGGGGCCGACCGAGAACACGGCGTCCTCGCTGGCCTCGTGCTGGCGCAGCTGGGCGCGGATGCGGGCGAGCAGCACGGCAAAGCGGAACGGCTTGGCGACGTAGTCATTGGCGCCGGATTCGAGCCCGAGGATGGTGTCCGAATCGGTGTCGTGGCCGGTCAGCATGATGATCGGGGCCTTGAAGCCGCCCTTGCGCAGGCTGCGCACCACCTCGCGGCCATCGGTATCGGGCAACCCGACATCCATCAGCACCAGGTCGGGGGAATTGGCCTTTGCCGCGCTGGCGCCCTTGGCGCCGGTGTCGACGGCCTGGGCTTCGAACTCGTCATGCAGCGAGAGCTGCTCCATCAGGGTGTCGCGCAGATCGGTGTCGTCATCCACGATCAGGATCTTGCGGGCATTGGCCATAGGTACAATCCTCTTGGTGGCGCCGGCGGGAATCCGGAAGGGGGGCGCCGCAGCGGTGGGCAAACAGGCTCGTCAGCCCTGTTTCGTCTTGAAGTAGGGGGCTGTTACCGATTCACAAGCGCCAACCACTGTACTCCAGAATTGGGCTGGGAATGCGATGAATGTCCTGTTCGACCCTCGCGGCGGACCATTCGCCGACATTAAGGCAATTGCCGGGCAATCCATGGCAATGAAAAGGCACGTTGTTTCATCTCTTTATGCACGAGGTAGCTTGGTATGCCAGCGAGCCTGATCGCGATTCGCAGCCGCGCCGGGTCGCGGCAACGCGGCTGGCTGACGGTCTGGGGCCATGTCATCCCGGTCGCACTCGGCCGCGGCGGCATCCTGGCCAACAAGCGCGAGGGCGACGGCGGCACGCCGCGCGGCACCTTCTACCCGCGCCGGCTGTGGTGGCGGGCCGACCGGCATCCGCGCCCCCGGACCCTGCTGCCGGTCCGGCCGATCGGGCCCGGGGATGCCTGGTGCGAGGACCCGGCCGACCGGCATTAA
>NZ_CAFJ01000062.1 GCF_000239795.1 Bradyrhizobium sp. STM 3809
TTCACGCGCAGCGAGATGCCATGCAGGACATGGCTCGCGCCGTACCAGGCCTGGACACGATCGAGCTCGAGCAAAGCGGTCTCAGCCATAGCCTTCACTCTGTCCCAGATAAACGCGGCGGACGTCGGGATTGCCGCGGATCTCCTCCGGCTTGCCATCGGCGAGCAGCCGGCCATGATGCAGCACGATCACGCGCTGGCTCAGGCCCAGCACCATCTTCATCTTGTGCTCGACCAGCAGCACCGTGCGCCGCTCCGCCAGCCGCTCGAGCAGCGCGACCATTTCCTTGGTCTCTTCCGGACCCATGCCGGCGGTTGGCTCGTCGAGCAGCAAGAGCTCGGGCTCCGACACGAGCGCGATCGCGATCTCCAGCGCGCGCTGCTGACCGTGGGCGAGAAACTTGGCCTGCTCGCCGCGCTTTCCGATCAACCCGACCGACGCCAGCGCCGCATCGGCACGCTCGCTCAGCTCGACGAGATCGGCACGGCGGCGCCAGATGTCGTAGCTCACCCGCATTGCCTGGGCCGCGACCCGGACGTTCTCATGCACCGACAGGTCCGGAAAGATGTTGGTGATCTGGTACGAGCGCGAGATGCCCTGGTGCACGAAGCGATGCTGCGGCATGCCGTTGAGCTCACGCCCCTTGAAGCGCAGTGTGCCCATGCTGGGCGACAAGGTGCCGGAGAGGATGTTGAAGAACGTGCTCTTGCCGGCGCCGTTCGGGCCGATGATCGAGGTCAGCTCGCCCCTGGCGAACGACACCGAGATGTCCTCGAGCGCGGTGAAGCCGCCGAAGCGGCGGCCGATGCCCTCGGCCTGCAGCAGCGCGGTGCTCATCGCTGCGCCCTCGCAACCGGCAGACCATCCAGCAGCGTGCCCCAGATGCCCTTCGGCAGGAACAGCACGAACACGACGAAGATCGCGCCGACGACGATCTGCCAATGCGGCGTCCACAGCGAGACGACATCCTCCAGGATCAGGAAGGTGGCCGCGCCGATGAACGGTCCGAAGAAACTGCGGGCGCCGCCGAGCAGCACCATCATCACGATCATGCCCGAGGTCTGGTAATGCAGGGAATCGAGCGGCACGATCGACAGATGCAGCGCCGACATGCAGCCGCCCACCGCCGAGATCGCGCCGGACAGCATGAACACGATCAGCTTGCAGCGCTCGACGTCGTAGCCGCAGGCCCGCGCGCGCTGCTCGTTCTCGCGGATCGCCTCGATGACCGCGCCGAACGGCGAATTGAGGATACGCGACTGTACCCAGAGCGCCAGCGCCGCGAAGGCCATCAGGATGTAGTATTTGTTGACCGGATCGAGGAAGTTGATCGGCAGCCCGAGCAGATTGATGCGGTCGACGGTGAAGCCGCGCAGCCCGTTCTCGCCGCCGGTGAGGGACGAGGCCTGCAATGCGACGTAATAGACCAGCTGCGCGAGCGCGAGCGTGACCATGGAGAAGTAGATGCCGCGGGTCCGCGTCGAGATCGTGCCGATGAGGGCGGCCAGCGCGGTGCTCGCGGCGATCGCGAGCGGCACGGCGGCGAACCAGGGCAGGCCCCAGCGGCCGATGGCGATGCCGGTCAGATAGGCGCCGGCGCCGAAGAAGGCGGCATGGCCGAACGACAGCAGGCCGGTGTAGCCGAACAGCAGATTGTAGCCCATCACCACGACGCCATAGATCAGGACGTTCACGGCGAGCGCCTTCGACGGCAACAGCCAGGGCAGCAGCGCCAATGCGACGAGCGACACCAGCACGCGGTGATCCGACAGGACCGCAAACAGGCGCTGGCTAGGGGAGAGCGACGGCGCTTCGCCGGTCGACTGCACCGTCATCACGCCCTCCCCTTGAGGCCGAACAGGCCCTGCGGCCGGACCAGCAGCACCGCGGCCATCAAGGCGAACATCACGATGGTCGCCATTTCCGGCGCGAACAGCGCCACCATGCTGATGCAGACGCCGACCATCAGCCCGGCGACGACGGCGCCGACGATCGAGCCGAGGCCGCCGATCACGGTGACGACGAACGCCTCCGCCAGCACCAGCGTGCCCATTTCCGGGTTGACACTGCGCATCGGCCCGGCCAGCACGCCGCCGAGTGCGGCGAGCCCGACGCCGAGGCCGAAGATCGCGAGCCACACCTTGCCGATGTCGACGCCGAGCACGCGCATGATCTGCGGATCACGCGCGCCGGCACGGACGATCAGGCCGACACGGGTCTTCTCCAGCATCAGCCACAGCAGCAGCAGCACGACGGCGACCAGCGCGATCACGAACAGCCGATATTTCGGAAAGAAGCCAACACCGAGATCGACGACGCCAACCAGTTGCGAGGGCGTCGGAAACGGGATGCCGTCGCTGCCGAACACGATGCGCACGCCCTCGACCAGGATGTAGCTGAGGCCGAAGGTGAGCAGCAGGGGATCATCGATCGACCGCCCGTACAGCCGCCGGACCAGCACGCGCTCGATCAGCATGCCGAACGCGCCGACCAGCACGGGCGCCAGCACGAGCCCCCACCAGAAGCTGCCGGTCAGTGACGCCAGATACAGTCCGGCATAGGCCCCGATCATGAACAGCGCGCCATGGGCGAAATTGACCACGCCGAGCATGCCGAACACGATGGTGAGGCCGAGCGCGGTGATCACCAGCACCGCCCCGAGGGCGATGCCGGAAAACAGCTGCATGATGATCAGCGAGAGGTCCATGCGGTCGGGATCAGGTCGCGTGACCGAGCTCGCTGCAGCTGCGCAGCATCTCTTCCGCACCGGGATCGCTGGCCACGATCGCGAACAGATCGTTGTCGTTGGCCATGGCCGACTTCTTCTTCGATTCCAGCACCAGCACCGACTGCACCGACTGATGGTCGCACTTGCGATAGTGCTGCGGACCCTTGGTCAGGTCGTATTGCAGGCCCTCCAGCGCCGCGATGACCTTGTCGGTGTCGGTGCCGCCGGCGACCTGCATCGCCTGCAGCAGCGAGCCGACGCCGGAATAGCCATAGGCACCGTAGTCGGTCGGGATCGCACCGCCATTCGCGGCCCGAAATTCCTTATTGAACTCGGCCGCGGTCTTGTTCTGAGTCTCCAGGCCCCAGTAGTAATTGGCGCCGCCGACCACGCCTTCGAACACGTCGGGGCCGACGGCAAGGCGCTGGTTGTGCAGGATCACCGGCACCACGATCTTCATCTGCTGCTTGATGCCGAAATCGACCGCCTGCTTGATCGCATTGGCCTGGTCGCGGCCGAAATTGCTGATGCACAGCACGTCCGGCCGCATCGACATCAGCCGCGGCATGAAGGTGGAATAGTCTGCGGCACCGAACGGATGCAGGATCTCGCCGACGCTCTCGGCGCCGATCGAAGCCTGCGCGCGCTTGAAGCCGCGCAGCATCTCATGGCCATAGGCATAGTCGGCGACGAGATGGGCGACCTTCATGCCTTTCTTGAGCGTCTGCCGCGCCACCGCCGCCGTGGTCATGTGCGGGTTCAGCGCCTCGTGGAAGGTGTATTTGCTGAAATCCTTCACCTCATTGATGGTGTCGGACTGGCTGATCGAGACATAGATCACGCCGCGGGCGCGGGTCACCTCGTTGACGGCGAGCTGCACCGCGCTGGAGAGCGCGCCGACGACGGCGTGCACCTTGTCCTTCTCGATCAGCTCCAGCGTCCGCGTCGCCGCTTCGCCGGCATTGAGCTTGTCGTCGCGCACCAGGAGCTCGACCTTGCGCCCGGCGATGCCGCCCTTGTCGTTGACAAGCTTGACCGCGAGCTCGGCGCATTTGACCTGGTCGCGGGCCTCGGCCGCGAACGGGCCGGTCAGCGGCGTCGGAAAGCCGATGCGGATGCCGTCGTCGGCGGCGCGGCCGAGCCGCGGCATCGCCAGCGCGGCGGCACCCGCCGACATGGCCAGCAGCGCCTTGCGGCGGGAAAGTCCTGCGCGTCGCGACGTGGTCTCGAAGCCTGGCATGATGTCCTCCCTCATCTTGTCTTGTTAGTATCGATTAAGCGCCTTGAGCACGCGCGCGGGCGTGATCGGAATGGCATTGATGGACGCGCCGAACGGCGTCAGCGCGTCGTTGACCGCATTGAGCACGCAGGCCGACGCCGCCGCCGTGCCGGCCTCGCCGCAGCCCTTGGCGCCGAGGATGGTGTCGGCCGTCGGCGTCTCGACATGGTCGATGACGATATCGGGCATCTCCATGGCCATCGGCACCAGATAGTCGGCGAGCGAGCCGTTCAGCAGTTGCCCCGTCTCGCCGTAACGGCATTCCTCGAACAGCGCCGCACCCAGCCCCTGCACCACGCCGCCACGCAACTGCTCGTCGACCAGCATCGGGTTGATGATGCGGCCGCAATCCTCGACGACATAGTGCTTCAGCAGCTTGATGAAGCCGGTATCGACGTCGACCTCGAGGTAGCAGCCCTGCACGCCGTTCGTGAAGGCGAACGGATAGCCCTGTGGCGCGAAGTGGTGGCTGACGGTCAACTGTGCCTGGGTGCCCGGCGGCAAGGTGTCCGATCGGAAATAGGAGATGCGCGCGATTTCGGCAACCGCCAGGCGCGGCTGCTGCGTCGACCTGCTCACGACCTGCCCATCGACGATGTCGAGTGCGGCCGGCTGCTCCTGCAGGATCAGCGCGGCGATCTCCAGAATGTTGGCCTTGAGTTGCCGCGCCGCCTGCAGCGCCGTCTCGCCGCCGATGCCGGCGCCGCGACAGGCCCAGGTCGCGCCCCCATGCGGCGTGACCTCGGTGTCGCCGGTGAGGACCTTGACGTGCTCCTGGGCGATGCCGAGCTGCTCGGCCACGATCTGGCTGACGATCGCCTCGGTGCCCTGCCCCTGCTCGGTGACCGAAATCGCGCAGCGCACCTCGCCCGACGGCGTCAGGCTGATGGTCGCGCCGTCCTGCGAGGAGATGCGGGCGCCGCCGACGCCATAGAAGGCCGGGCTCGGATTGGTGATCTCGACGAAGGTGGCGATACCGATGCCGCGATGGACACCACGCCGGCGCAACGCCGCCTGCTCGTCGCGCAGCGAGTCATAATTCATGATCGCACGCAGGCGCCGGAGGCAAGCCTCGTGCGACAGCGCCTCGAATTTGTAACCGGTTGGCGACGCCGCCGGATAGGCATCGTCGGCGATCACGTTGTTCGCGCGCATCACGAGAGGATCGAGGCCGACGCGTTCAGCGGCGAGGTCCACCATCCGCTCCGTCACCGCGCAAGCGATGGGGTGGCCGACCGCGCGATATTGGCTGGTCTGCACCTTGTTCTGGAACACGACCTCCAGCGCCGCCCGATACGACTTGAAGCCATAGGGCGCGCCGATCAGGCGGATCACCTGGTTGCCTTCGACCACGCTGGTGCGCGGATAGGTCGAGAAGGCGCCGATGGCGGTGACATCGACAACGTCCATGGCGAGGATCTTGCCATCGGCATCGACGGCCATGCGCGCGCGGACGTGATGGTCGCGGGCATGAATGTCGGAGACGAAGGATTCGATGCGATCGGCGACGTATTTCACCGGGCGGCCGAGCAGGATCGACAGCCCGACCACCGCCATGTCCTCGTGATAGACATGCAGCTTCATGCCGAAGGAGCCGCCGATGTCAGGCGCTATCACGCGCACACGCGCTTCGGGAATGCCGTAGTGACGGGAATAGAGATCCTGGAACTGATACGGCGTCTGCGTCGCATGATGCACCGTCAGCACGCCGCTGTCGGGCTCGTAGTCCGCGACGATGGCGCGCGGCTCCAGCGTGACCGGCGTATGCCGGCCGAAGCCGAACTCTTCCTCGACGACATGGGCGGCCGCGGCAAAGGCCTCGTCGACGCCGCCGCTGTCGAGCTGGGTGCGAAAGCAGATGTTGGACGACGCAGCCGGATTGACCAGAGGCGCATGCGGCGCACGCGCGGCGTCGAGATCGACCACCGCCGGCAGCTCCTCATAGTCGACCGTGATCCGCTCCAGCGCATCCTCGGCGATTGCCCTGCTCTCGGCGACCACGGCAACGACGGCTTGCCCGGCCCAGACGGCGCGATCGATCGGCAACGGCAGCTGCGGCTCGGAGATCATGCCCTTGAAATGGTCGAGCGTGCCGGTCCAGGGAGTGCAGATCATGGCGAGGTCAGCGCCGCTCGCAACCAGATGCACGCCGGGCTGCGCGCGCGCCGCGTCGACGTCGATGCTGATGATGCGCGCATGCGCATGCGGGCTGCGCAGGAACGCCGCGTGCAGCATGCGCGGCAGGCGGAGATCGGTGACGTAGCGTCCGCGCCCGGCCAGCAGCCGCTTGGCGTTCGGGCGCGGCACCGAGCGGCCGATATAGGAGTTGGGTCGGTCGAGCGAGGTGAGCGGCGCGGTCATCGCGACGAGCCCTCCGCAGCCTTGGCCGCGCGTGCCTCGGCAACGGCAGCAATGGAATCGACGATGGCCTCATATCCGGTGCAGCGGCAGAAATTGCCGGAGAGCGCGTCGCGGATCGCCTCGCGGCCCGGCCGCGCCACCTGCGACAGCAGCTCATGCGCCGTCATCAGCATGCCCGGCGTACAGAAGCCGCATTGCAGGGCGTTGCGCCGATGGAACTCGGCTTGCAGATCAGCGATCACCCCGCTTGCCGAAAGCCCCTCGATGGTATCGATCCGCGCGCCATCAGCCTGCACGGCGAACATCAGGCAGGCGTGGACAGCGCAACCGTCGAGTTGCACGAGGCAGGCGCCGCAGGCGCCCATCTCGCAGCCGGCATGGGTGCCGGTCAGCTCCAGGGGACCCCGCAGAACATCCACCAGCGTGTCGCGCGGCGCGACGTCGCAAGCCACCTTGCGACCATTCACGACCATGCGGACGCGGACCGCATCGTCGACGTCGTCGAGCTCCACCGGTGCGCCGCTCATGCCGCCTCCCCGAGCCGTCCGAGCACTCGTCCGAGCAGCACGCGCGCCAGATGCATGCGCATCGCCGCGGGAACATCGTCGCTCTCAGCGGGGGCGAGGTCTTGGCCGAGCGCCGTTTGCGCCGCGGCAATCCGCTCGGCGTCGAGGCGCGAGCCAACCAGGGCCGCCTCCGTGGATATCGCCCGCATCGGCAAATTGCCGACCGAAAACAGTGCGATGCGGATATCGGCGATCCGATGCTGGTCGAAGGTTGCGATCATGCCGCAGCCGACCAGCGCGTAATCCCCGCGCCGCCGCGCCAATTCGTCGAACGCAATGCGCTGGTTGCTGCGAAACAGTGGGACCCGGATCGCGACGAGCAGCTCGCCCGGCGCGAGCGCGGTCTCGAACAGATCGATGAAGAACTCATCGGCCTTGACGATGCGGCGCCCGGACGGACCGGCGATCTCGATCTCCGCATCGAGCGCCAACACCATCGCGGGAAATTCCGAGGCCGGATCGGCCAGCGCCACGCTGCCGCCGAGGGTGCCGCGATTGCGGATGGCGGGATGGGCGACGAACGGCGCGGCCGCCCGCAGCAGCGGCGCGAACTCAGCGATAAGCGGCTCGGTCAGCATCTCGCGATGCCGCGTCAGCGCTCCGATGCGCAGCCGGTCGCCCTCGCGCCTGATGCCGCGCAGCTCGTCGACGTGATTGATGTCGATCAGGATCGTGGGCGCCTGCAGGCGCAGCGCGAGTGCCGGAACCAGGCTCTGGCCCCCGGCAATAAAGCGCGCCTCATCGCCGGCGCCGGCATGAGCGGCCAGCGCTTCGTCGATCGTCCTCGCACGAAAATAGCTGAAAGCCCTCGCTTTCATCCGTCTCCTCGCATCCCGGACCCATCAGCCCGGACACCCAGATTTGTGACCATCTGGTCTCAAAACAGTGCACGACGCTGCCGCCGCGGTCAACCAGAAACGAACGATTGGTCGCAAATCAGCTTTCGGCTATCAGATGACCTCTGCGACGATCGATCGAGACCATGGCCAGAGCCCCGAAGACAGTCAGTTCGAAGATTCCCGCGAGCCGCACCCGCGCGGCCCGTGCCAGCAGTGCACCGCAAGCGAAGCGCCGCAACATGCGCGCGGCCGACCGTGAGCGGCTGATCGTCGACGAAGCCATCCGCTTCTTCGCCGAGCGCGGCTTCGAGGGTCAGACGCGGGAGCTCGCCAAGCGCATGGGCATCGCGCATTCGGTGATCTACCGGCACTTCCCGAGCAAGGAAGCGCTGATCGAGCGCGTCTATCAGGACGTCTATCTGAGCCGCTGGTCACAGGACTGGGGCCCGCTGATCCGCGACCGCAGCCAGCCGCTGCAGGCCCGGCTGACGAGCTTCTATCTTGACTATGTCGCGCGCGTGTTCGAGTACAATTGGGTGCGGATCTTCGTGTTCTCCGGATTGAAGTCGTTCGGAATTGCGGGACGTTATCTCGATCTGGTCCGGCGCGAAATCATCGAGCCCGCCGCAATCGAGCTGCGGCATGAGCTGGCGCTGCCGGACGCGCAGACCGTCCCGCTCGGCGGGTGCGAGACCGAGATGTTCTGGGGCCTGCACGGCCGCATCTTCTATCTCGCGATCCGCAAGTTCGTTTATGGGACGCCCGTCCCGTCGGATCTCGACCAGACGGTACGCGATGCCATCGTCCTATTCATGGACGGGGCGCGACTGGCGCTCCCCAGATTGCTGCAGGATGGCGCATCCAAGAATACGTCGTGAGCAGCGGCGGCGCCAAGCCAGCTATTCAAGCTGCTGTGCAGGCGGCATGATCTGATCATCATCATGTGTTGAACGTGATCCGTCCTGCATTGCAACCGACCGCGCACGATGTCTGCCGCAGGTTTCATCGCACCAGCGCCGGCAACAACGATCGGCCCCCCCCTGCGCCTACTGCCGCATACAAAATATCAGATCACCCTGCCCCATTGATCCCAGCTGCGCCCGCGTCGACCGCCTCTTTCGGATACCCATCGCAACCTCCTCATCGAGAGTTGCGACGACCGACTGAATCC
>NZ_CAFJ01000061.1 GCF_000239795.1 Bradyrhizobium sp. STM 3809
CGCCCTGGCGGCGTCCGACGATCCGGTCTTCACGACGACGCCGGCGCCCTCGTTGCCGATCGGCAGGGATTCATCGAGCCGGCCGGCCATCGCCCGCATCCCCGCCTCCGGCACCTCGGCCGTGATCACGGGACGATCCTTGCTGCCCGACGCCTTGATGGTCGAGAGGTCCGCGGCGCCGACCAGCAGGCCGAGATCGGACGGGTTGATCGGCGCCGCCTCGATGCGCACCACGACCTCGTCCGGCCCCGGCTCCGGCGTCGGCACGTCCACGAGCGACAATTCGAGCTCGCCGCTGCGCTTGATCAGGGTTCGCAGCTGCAGGCCCTGTGTCGCGACGCTCATGGATGCCTCCCTCGTTCTTATTCGTCTCGACGACCGATCAGGCCAGCGCCTTCAGCGCCGAGCGGCCGGCGTAGCGGGCCTGCGAATCCAGCTCCTGCTCGATGCGCAGCAGCTGGTTGTACTTCGCGGTGCGGTCGGCGCGCGCCAGCGAGCCGGTCTTGATCTGCCCGCAATTGGTGGCGACCGCGAGATCGGCGATGGTCGAATCCTCGGTCTCGCCGGAGCGGTGCGACATCACGGCGGTGTAGCCGGCCTTGTAGGCCATCTCGACCGCGGCCAAGGTCTCGGTCAGCGTGCCGATCTGGTTGACCTTGATCAGGATCGAATTGGCGCGGCCATTGCGGATGCCGTCGGCGAGGCGATTGACGTTGGTGACGAACAGGTCGTCGCCGACCAGCTGGCATTTGTGGCCGATCAGGTCGGTGAGCTCCTTCCATCCGTCCATGTCGTCCTCGGACATGCCGTCCTCGATCGAGACGATCGGATAGCGGGCGACGAGGTCGGCGAGATATTTGGCCTGCTCGGAGCGCGAGCGGCTCTTGTTCTCGCCTTCATAGACGTACTTGCCGTCCCTGAAGAATTCGGTCGCGGCGCAGTCGAGCGCCAGCATCACGTCCTCGCCGGCGGTGTAGCCGGCCTTGCCGATCGCGGCCATGACGAAGTCGAGCGCCGCGTCGGCCGACGGCAGGTTGGGCGCGAAGCCGCCCTCGTCGCCGACATTGGTGTTGTGGCCGGCCTTCTTCAGCTCGCCCTTCAGCGTATGGAAGATCTCCGAGCCGCAGCGCAGCGCCTCCGCGAAGGTCGGCGCGCCGACCGGCATGATCATGAATTCCTGGAAGTCGATCGGGTTGTCGGCGTGGACGCCGCCATTGACGATGTTCATCATCGGCACCGGCAGGGTGCGCGCCGAGGTGCCGCCGACATAGCGGTACAGCGGCATGTCGTAGGAGATGGCGGCGGCCTTGGCGCAGGCCAGCGAGACGCCGAGGATGGCGTTGGCGCCGATCCGGCTCTTGTTCTCGGTGCCGTCGAGCTCGATCAGGATCTGGTCGATCTGGACCTGGTCCTGCACCGACATGTCGCTCAGCGCCTCGTAGATCTCGTCGTTGATCGCCTCGACCGCCTTCTGCACGCCCTTGCCGAGATAACGGTGCTTGTCGCCGTCGCGCAGCTCGACCGCCTCATGGGCGCCGGTCGAGGCGCCCGAGGGAACGGCGGCGCGGCCGACCGAGCCGTCCTCCAGCACGACGTCGACCTCGACCGTGGGATTGCCGCGGCTGTCCAGGATTTCGCGGCCGATGATGTCGACGATGGCGGTCATGAGGTCCTCTTACGGGCGTTTCCGGGTGGGCATTGCTGCGCCGCTTCTACCGCAAGCCTGGGAAGCCGAAAAGGCCAAGTGGTGCAGAAGTGGCGCAGAAGTCGCGCCGAATTCACGAAGCGGATGACGCGGGAAGCGCGATTGGCTAAACGGGCGCCAGCTGCGACAGGTACACGACATATGGCGAAAAGATCCACCACACCCACGACATCGGCCGGCCTCCAACTCGGCCGCCAGGTGCCGGCCCCGGACAGCCCGGAAACGGCGAGGCTCGACCGCGTTCCCAATCCGCAGAAGGACACCGATTACCTGGCCCGCTTCACGGTCCCGGAGTTCACCTCGCTGTGCCCGGTGACCGGCCAGCCGGACTTCGCCCATCTCGTGATCGATTACGCCCCCGGCCCCTGGCTGGTCGAATCCAAGTCGCTCAAGCTCTATCTCGCCAGCTTCCGCAACCACGGCGCCTTCCACGAGGATTGCACGGTCGCCATCGGCAAGCGCCTGGCCGCCGAGATCAAGCCCAAATGGCTGCGCATCGGCGGCTACTGGTACCCCCGCGGCGGCATCCCGATCGACGTGTTCTGGCAGACGGGGAAGCTGCCGAAGGGATTGTGGGTGCCGGACCAGGGCGTGGCGACGTATCGCGGGCGGGGGTGAAGGGAGGCGAGCGACTGTGGCGCAAGAGACGTGATCGATCGCCCTCGAGCTTCGCCTTATAGGCCACCGGACAGAACGCCGCGAACGTATTGGATGATCTCCGGCCTCTTGCAGGCGGCGAAATCGACCACGATCTTCTCGTCTCGATGGTCCTTCCCCTCGATGCAGTCCAGCACTGGCACGACAATTCGAAGCGATCAGCCCGTGACGCACTAGCGCTTTGCTGTTGCAATCATCAATTGGATGGTCCTTTCCGCCACGTCCTCAGGCGACGCGCGCGGCTAGCACACTTCAGTATCGCCCTCATCTATCTCCCACCCTCTCTCACTCTCTACATTCGGAGAAATCAGAAACACGCCGCCGGTCAAGCGTATTGTCCAAGCCTGCGCCAATCTTGCGAATGCCGACCACGACCCAATACCCAGATGGTCTAGAATAACCGGTTTTGGATAGGACGATCGACCAGGCGTCGACACGAGAGGATTTC